>JABSSB010000077.1 GCA_013214715.1 Paracoccaceae bacterium
TTGCTCGAGATGAGCCGTCAACGCTTGCGGCCCGGCATGATTGAGGCCACGACGCAACCTTGCCCACATTGCCACGGAACCGGCCTGATCAGATCCGATGATAATCTTGCCTTGTCGATCCTGCGCCAGATCGAAGAGGAAGGCACCCGCCGCAAATCTCGCGAGGTGCTGGTGACCTGCCCGGTTGCAGTGGCGAATTACCTGATGAACTCCAAGCGTGAGCATGTCGCCCAGATCGAAGCGCGCTATGGCCTGTCGGTGCGGATCGAAGGTGATATCCACATGGTGTCGCCCGATTTCACGGTCGAAAAGTTCAAGACCGCCACCCGCCGCGTGCCGGAGGCGCAGGAGCCTGTCGTGTCCGCTGATCTGTCCCTGATGGAAGAGATCGACGCCGCCGAGGCTGAGGAAGAGGTGGATGTCGCTGAGGTCGAGACCGACGCCGCCGAGGACAAGTCCACCGAGGGCGAAGGCAAATCCAAACGCCGTCGGCGTCGTCGCCGTCGCCGCAAAGGCGGCAATGGAGATGAGGCCGAGAGCGTGGATACGCCCAACAGCTCTGAGGACGAGGCCGAAAGCGATAGCGCCGAGGTGAGCGAGGCTGCGGATACCACCGAGGCGGACGAGGGCGAAGAGACTGCCGAGAAGCCGAAGAAACGCCGCCGCTCCCGCTCGCGCCGCCGGAAATCCTCGACCGAGGAGACCCCGGCCGACAGCGAGGCAGTAGCGGACGAAGCCAGCATTGATGGCGAGGCGGAGGCCACTGCGGACGCTCCGGTTGCAGAGGACGGAGCAGCTGAGAGCATCGCGGAAGCGGTGAGCGCAGAGGCCGACAGCACGGTTCAGGCCGAGCCGGTTGAAGCCGCTGCAGACGCAGACGCTGCGCCCGCCGAAGCGCCTGAGGTGGACCCGGTGGCCGAGGTCGACCCCACAGCGGAGCCGGTGGCGGAAGCGGAGCCTGTGAGCGAGCCTGAGCCCGCCCCAGAGCCGGAGCCAGCGCCTGAGCCCGCGGCCGACCCCGAGCCGGTGGCCGAGGCTGACCCCGACGGCCCGCCCAAACCCAAACGGCGCGGCTGGTGGTCCATCGGTCGCTGATTTGACAAACCGCAGGCCCGACCGGCCTGCGGTTTTTTCTTGAGGAGGTGTCGCCATGAGCCAGCCGACTGCGCGGCAGTCCTGGATGGCTGTCGCCGCGATGTTTGCCTTTGCGGGGGCGCTGTACGGCGTGTGGGCGTCGCGTATCCCGGCATTGAAAAGCTGGCTGGATATCAGCCACGGCACCTTGGGTCTGCTTCTGCTGGGGCTGGCGGGCGGCGCAATCTGTGCGTTTCCGCTGGCGGGTCGCGCGGTGGATCGGCGGGGTGCGGCGCCGGTGACGCGATTTCTGGCGCTTATGAACGCCGTGACGCTGTGTCTGCTGCCCTGGATGGGCGGCATCTGGGGCGTGGCGCTGATGCTGTTTCTGTTCGGCGCGGCGCATGGCGCGATGGATGTCGCGATGAATGCATGGGGGGCAGAGGCCGAAAAGCATCACGGCAAGGTCTGGATGCCCGGCTATCACGCGATGTTCAGCCTCGGTGCAGGTCTGGGCGCGCTGAGCGGTTTTGGCGCGGCCACGGCAGGGTTGGAGCTGGCCTGGCATTTCCTGATCGTGTCGCTGGTGCTCGGCGTGCCTGCGGCGAGTCTGACGGCGATCCGCTGGGAGAGCGCGCGCAGCACCGGCGCGGGCGGCGGCTTTACCTTGCCGACCGGCGCGCTGGTTCTGGTCGGGCTTTGTGCCTTCTGCGCCTCGCTGGGCGAAGGGGCCGTCGCGGATTGGAGCGCGGTCTATCTGCGCGATATCTCGCAAGTGGGCGAAGGGCAGGCGGCTTTGGGCTATGCCGCGTTTTCGGTGGCAATGGTGGTCATGCGCTTTTCCGGCGGGCCGATGATTGCGCGGCTGGGCGCGGTTCGTGCGCTGCGGCTGAGCGGGCTGAGCGCGGCGCTGGGCGTGGCCGTGGTGGTGATCTGGCCCTCATATCCGCTGGTTCTGGGCGGGTTTGTCCTGATGGGCTTTGGCTATGCGCTGATCTTCCCGTTGGCCTTTTCGCGCGCGGCCTCTGACGGGCGAGTGCCGCCGGGGCAGGCGATTGCCGGGGTGGCGACGCTTGGCTATGGCGGCTTGCTGCTGGGTCCGCCAATCATTGGCAGTCTGGCGCAGCTGAGCGATTTGCAGACGGCTTTTGTGCTGCTGCTGGCGCTGGCGGTGCTGATGGGCGCCTTGGCGCCGGTGCTGCGCACAGGCCGCACCTAGACCGATTTGCGGATCACATAGATCTGGTGGCTGTCGCTTTCGCCCTGCGACAATAGCTCATGCCCGGATTCAGCGCAGAAATGCGGCACATCGATCACGGCGGCCGGATCATCGGCCCACAGCTCAAGTGCGGCGCCTGCGGGCAGGGCCATCAGGCGTTTACGGGCTTTCAGGACGGGCAGGGGGCAAAGCAGCCCGCGCGCATCCAACGTGTCTGAAACCTCGGTCATGGCCATGAGATAGGCGGAAGGTTTCAACCTGTCCACAGGGTTGTGAGCCGCCGTGGCGTGACCTTTTGACCGCGATGGCCTAAGTGCAAGGACATGTTTGGAATCGACATCTTCGACGCAGCCCTGCTGCCGGCCATGATCGTGGCGCTCAGCGCCGGGATCATCAGCTTTCTGTCCCCCTGTGTCTTGCCCATTGTGCCGCCCTATCTGGCCTATATGTCGGGCGTGTCGCTGAATGATCTGTCCGAAGGGCGGGGCGGCAATCGGGCGATGCTGCCGGCGCTGTTTTTCGTGCTGGGCCTGTCGACGGTGTTTCTGCTGCTGGGGTTCACGGCCTCGGCCATAGGCGCGGCATTCCTGCAATATCAAAGCTGGTTCAACACCGCTGCCGGGCTTCTGGTGATGGCGTTTGGCGCCCATTTCATAGGCGTTTATCGCATCGGTTTTCTCGATCGCGAAGCGCGGCTGGACGCCGGAGATCAGGGTGGCAGTGCCTTTGGCGCCTATGTGCTGGGGCTGGCCTTTGCCTTTGGCTGGACGCCCTGCATCGGCCCGCAGCTGGGCGCGATCCTGTCGCTGGCCGCGTCCGAGGCCTCTGTGACCCGCGGCACGGCGCTTCTGGCCGTCTATGCGATCGGGCTGGGCGTGCCGTTCTTGCTGGTGGCGCGCTATCTGCCGCGACTGGGCGGCGTAATGGGCTGGATGAAGCGGCATATGGAGCAGATCGAAAAGGTGATGGGCCTGCTGCTGTGGACCATTGGCCTGCTGATGTTGACGGGCGGGTTTTCCAGCTTCTCCTACTGGCTGCTGGAGCAATTCCCCGCGCTTGGGATGATCGGCTGAGGTCATGCCTGTTGCCCCGCACCGATCTTTCGGGGCAGGGAAGGCTGGGCTGTCGTCTTCGGAGCGTATCAGAGTGGCGGCGCCGCCAGATCGGATATGTGACATGGGGGATGCCCCCACAGCAAAACCGGGTTTGCCTCGCCAGCGGGTGCCAGACCGCCTGCGCCTTCTCCGTAAGTGGCGAGCCAGGCCCGCCTGTCTAGACGCAGCAAAAGTCGCGCAATCTGGTTAATCCTGCGTGTCCCCAGCGTGCGCTGCCCGCGCAACACGGGCCTGCAGCTCTTTCAGCACATAAAGCCGAATGGCCGAGGCCAGGCCGCTCTCCAGCTCGCGCGCGGCGTCGATCTCGGCGGCCAGATCATTGATCGGGCGGTGGTTTTCTGCGGCCAAGTCGCGGAAGGCCTGCCAGAATTCATCTTCCAGAGAAACCGACGTGCGATGCCCCCGCAGGGTCAGCGAGCGCTTCGCCGGTCGGCTCATTCCTTGTCCCGTTTATGGCCGTCCAGATGCCGGATCTCGGCCTCTTTCCGGGTCGCATCGCGGTCTTTTTCGGCTTTGGACCGGCCATGCCGGGCGGCATTGGCATCGGCGGTTTTCCGATCCGATGACTTGGCGCGCGCTTTGCGGAACTTGTTGAGATTGATCACGTTGCTCATGGGTACAGGGTAGTCGGCGAATCCGCCCCTGCCAAGCCCCTGCAAATGCGGCCTTTTTTCGCGCCGCTGTGATGCTTGGCGCGCGCCCGGCCCACCCAAAGCCAAGGGGCGTCAGCCCTGCCGTGCTTTGGACGGGAGAGCCTTATCCATGAAAATGACTTTGCTCGTGAAAGAAAACCCAATTCTTCATAAGAAAAAGCTGGCGCGTTGTGACCTGCGCATTAACGGGGTGTAGAATGAAACGAACAAATAAATATCTAACCCAATTCACGCTTACTCTGAGCTTCGTGGCTGTGCTGCTTGCCAGCAATACGGAAGCGAGATCGGAACCAGCAGGGCTACCGGGCGGTTTCAAACTTGGAAGCTCGTTCGAAGAAGCACAGCGGCACGCAAGTTCCCGGGGTTGGGAACTTGTTCGACTTTCACCAGCACTACCAGGCCAGTGGGAAGTGGAAGGCAACACGGGAGCTGAAGTCGGTCTTTTCGTTTGCGATGATACAGTTACCAGTGTTCGTCAATACGAACCCGGCGATTTGGATGAGTTCGCCAGAATTGTCGCTGCACTTCAGAGGGCGCGGAACCAGTGGGAACCGGATATACAAGTTGTGACATTTGCAGCAGGTGCGACCCAGATTTCGAATGTCGATGTGAAGTTTGCGGAATTAGGCGGACACAAAGTAATTGTGACGCTGAGCAGCACCGCGGGTCGCCTCGGGATTTCCACGAACTATGTCATGGGAGGCGGATGTTAAAAGCCATAATGCCGACTTCACATTGGGCAATTCAGTCAGAGATTACACATCTGGCGTTACACCAGGTTAAGGCCAGCACAGCCCCCACTGGGGTGTTCTGCGAACCTGCCGACCAACCGCACAACAGAGCAATCCCCGCATCTGTTCGACAACTGGCATCGGTTTCCAGACCGTCGTGGCAATCGTCTTTGTTCCAGATGATGTTTTCTGGTTCCTGATCTTCACCTCCTGCTGGCGATGGTTGCAGCGCCACATAATTTCGTCGCTTACCATGGTTGACAGTGTGGTGTGATGCAAAGCTCCGACCGGTCTTCCGATAAGCGGTGTTGCTGTCGGTCATGAGGGCCGAAGAAGGATCAATCCACTCTTTCATGATCGGCCCGAGCGTCGCGCCCTGCGCATTCGGGATCAGAGTTGCCTTTGCCTGCCCGTTGCGATCCGCCGCAACCAGCACCATGGGCTTACCCGTGCCCCGGCCACGCTTGTTCTTCACGCCTGTCTTGAACTTGGGGGCGCCACCGACATATGCCTCATCCACCTCGCCAACGCCGGCCAACCTGGCGGAAACAGCCTCGCGGTGATCCATCAATTCCCGGATCGCATGCCCCAGCTTCCATGCCGTTTTCTGATTCAAACCCAGGATCCGCGCCATCACCACAGACGAGGTTCCCTTGCTGGACATCAGCACCAGAAAGATTGCTGCAATCCAAATCCGAAGATCCAGCTTCGTGGCATGCATCGGGGTTCTTGTGGTGACCGTGAATTGAGGGCGGCACTCACGCTCGGCGCATTGGTAGAGACCAGCTCGCGCAGTGCGTCCGCGAATTCCGAAGAGACACGCCTCAAATCGCGCGAATTAGGGGAGCAAGTGTGTTTTCTATACGGTTTTCAAAACCATGAAGTCAGAGGCGCTTTGTTTCGTGGATAATTGGGTAAGGATATAGCTGAACAGCCCAAAGCTGCGAATGTCATGGATGAAAAAGCTGGTGCCAGCCGTGGCGGCAATCAATCCGATCCAAACCCAGCCAAACAGCATATGGCTGCGAGTGCCCTTCGCCCGCAGCATCTGCACAGAGCCCAGAACCAGCGCAGCCAATACCAGCGTTCAGGTGGCTGAAATCATTGATATCTGATCTGGTAGACTGCCAGACGCCACCGTTCCACGCGCTTTATTTTATTTGTCTGGACATGATCGGCCCGGATGGGAAAACCCGCTTGCACCTTCCCCGCAGCTATGGACAATTGGATCATGGAGACCAAAGCCTTCCCAACATGGCCCGATGTGGCCAAGGACCTGATCGACACCGCCGCCGGGCGTGTGCCAGCCGATATGGTGATCACCGGTGGTATCTGGGTAAATGTACAAAGCCGCGAATGCCTGCCGGATCACGACATTTGCATTCGGCATGGGCGGATCGCCTGTATCCTGCCCAAGGCCGGGCCGCGGATCGGACCTGAAACACGGGTGATTGACGCGTCGGGACGTTACATGATCCCGGGCCTGTGCGATGGGCATATGCATGTTGAAAGCGGTATGCTCACCCCGGCGGAGTTTGCCCGCGCAGTGATCCCGCATGGCACCACGACCATGTTCACTGACCCGCATGAGATCGCGAATGTTCTTGGGCTGGAGGGTGTGCGGATGATGCATGACGAAGCCCTCATGCAGCCCGTCAACATTTTCACCCAAATGCCCTCTTGCGCGCCCTCTGCGCCGGGGCTCGAGACGACAGGCGCGGAAATCACCCCCGAAGATGTCGCGGAGGCAATGGCCTGGCACGGCATCATAGGGCTGGGCGAGATGATGAATTTCCCCGGTGTGGCCCATGCCGATCCAAAAATGCTGGCCGAAATTGCCGCGACCCAGCGCGCGGGCAAAACGGTTGGCGGGCATTATGCCTCCCCCGATCTGGGGCCGGATTTCCTGGCCTATGTGGCGGGCGGCCCCGCCGATGATCATGAAGGCACCTGCGAAGCCGATGCAATTGCGCGGGTCCGTCAGGGGATGCGGGCCATGCTGCGGCTGGGCTCCGCCTGGTATGATGTCGAAACCCAGATCACGGCGGTGACGGAAAAGGGGCTCGATCCACGGAACTTCATTCTGTGCACGGATGATTGCCATTCCGGCACTTTGGTCAATGACGGACATATGGACCGTGTGGTGCGCCATGCCATTTCCTGCGGGCTTGATCCGCTGATCGCCTTGCAGATGGCCACGGTCAACACGGCCACGCATTTCGGTTTGGAGCGGGAATTGGGGTCCTTGTCGCCGGGACGGCGGGCCGATGTCATTCTGACATCGGATCTGACAAGCCTGCCGATCGAAACGGTCATCGCGCGTGGCGAGGTTGTGGCCGAAGCTGGTCAGGTGCTGGTGGATTGCCCGCATTACGACTGGCCCGCTCATGCGCGCGGCACGGTGCATCTGGGGCATGCTCTCGCGGCGCAGGATTTTGAAATTACAGCGCCCGAAGGCGCAAATTCGGTCCATGCAAATGTGATAGGCGTCGTGGAAAATCAGGCCCCGACCAAGGCTCTCAAGGCCGATCTGCCGGTGCGCGACGGTTTGGTCGAAGGCGCGGGCGATGTGTGCCAAATCGCCTTGGTCGAACGGCATCGCGGCACCGGAGGCGTTACCAATGCTTTTGTGTCGGGCTTTGGTTATCAGGGCCGCGTTGCAATGGCCTCGACTGTGGCGCATGACAGTCACCACATGATCGTGGTGGGCACGGATCGAGAGCAGATGGCCCTTGCCGCCAACCGGTTGGGAGAGGTTGGGGGGGGTGTATGCCTGTATCGCGATGGCGTAGAGCTTGCCTTGGTCGAATTGCCCATTGCCGGGCTGATGTCCGACCGCCCCGCGACCGAAGTGGCCGCCGCGGCCGAGACCCTGATGCAGGCGATGCTGGCCTGCGGCTGTTCGTTGAACAACGCCTATATGCAGCATTCGCTGCTTGCGCTCGTGGTCATCCCCGAGCTGCGCATTTCCGATCTTGGGCTGGTGGATGTCCGCAGCTTCGAGATGATCCCGCTTTTTGAAACCGAGACCTCATGATCCAGATCCGCATCCCTGACACGCCTAAAACCCAAAGCTTTACCGACGCGGCTGCTGCCGTTGCCCGTTTGGAAGAGCTTTACGACCAGGCCACGACTTTTCTGGCTCAAGGCTTTGCCGATGTGATGCGCAACGGCGCACCTCACGGGCGTCTGCGGGCGTTTTATCCCGAAATCCGCATCACAACCTCGACCTTCGCGCAGGTCGACAGCCGGTTGAGTTTTGGTCATGTGGCCGAGCCGGGTACCTATGCCACGACGATCACGCGCCCTGATCTGTTTCGGTATTACCTGACCGAACAAATCGGACTGCTGATCAAAAACCACAGCCAACCGGTGGAAATCGGCCCGTCTGATACCCCGATCCCGGTGCATTTCGCGGTGGCCGCACAGGGCGGCGTGACCGTCCCACAAGAAAGCGCGACGAGTTTTGTCCTGCGCGATATCTTTGATGTGCCGGACCTCGACAGCACGCATGATGACATCGTCAACGGCACCTATAAGTCGGACGACGGCACCGGGGCGCTGGCCCTGTTCACCGCACAGCGGGTGGATTATTCGCTCGCCCGGCTCAGCCACTATACGGCGACGGACCCGGATCACTTCCAGAACCACGTTCTGTTCACCAACTACCAGTTCTATGTGTCCGAGTTTGAAGCCTATGCGCGCGAGGTTCTGGCTGATCCCAACAGCGGCTACACGTCATTCGTGTCGACCGGCAATGTCGAGATCACGGAGCCTGACGCGCCGCTGACACCGCCTTTGAAAATGCCGCAGATGCCGACATATCACCTGAAACGTGTCGACGGGTCCGGGATCACACTGGTGAATATCGGGGTGGGGCCGTCCAATGCGAAGACGGCAACGGACCATATCGCGGTGCTGCGTCCGCATGCGTGGTTGATGGTGGGCCATTGCGCCGGCCTACGCAATACGCAGCAGTTGGGCGACTTTGTGCTGGCCCATGCCTATCTGCGTGAAGATCACGTTCTGGATGATGACCTGCCGGTTTGGGTGCCGATCCCGGCGCTGGCGGAAATTCAGGTCGCGCTGGAAACGGCCGTGGCCGAGGTGACGGAACTGGAAGGTTATGACCTGAAACGCATCATGCGCACGGGCACGGTTGCCACGTTGGACAACCGCAATTGGGAACTGCGAGAAACCTCTGGTCCTGTGCAGCGGCTCAGTCAGTCGCGCGCCATCGGGCTGGATATGGAAAGTGCGACCATCGCCGCCAATGGCTATAGGTTCCGGGTGCCTTATGGCACGCTCCTGTGCATTTCCGACAAGCCGCTTCATGGCGAATTGAAACTGCCGGGCATGGCATCCGACTTCTACCAGACCCAGGTTTCTCGGCATTTGCAGATCGGAATCCGAGCCTGCGAAACCCTGCGCACCATGCCGCTGGACCGCCTTCATAGCCGCAAATTGCGCAGTTTTGACGAGACAGCGTTTCTCTGAAGCCGCAAATCGGCCACAAAAAGCGGTTTTTTCGCTGCTTACAGCACGCATTTGTTGTGTGGAGACACAACATGGCGTTAGTGTTTCGCAACGAGGCCCAGATATTCGGGCAGCCCTAGGAGATAAAAAGAATGTCGAAACCGATGACCAAGACCCAACTGGTTGCCGCCCTGGCCGAGGAGATGGGCAGCGATAAGAAGTCCGCTGCTGCGGCATTGGACGCGATCTGTGGCCTGATCACCCGTGAAGTGGCTGGCGGTGGCGCAGTGACCCTGCCCGGCGTTGGCAAGATCTACTGCCGCGAACGCCCCGAGCGTATGGTGCGCAATCCCTCGACTGGGGAGCAGTTCAAGAAAGAAGCCGATAAAGTGGTCAAGATGACCATCGCCAAGGCTCTCAAGGACAGCGTGAACGCCTGATCCTTCGCGATTGCGATGCGAGGGGCTGTCGGGTCACCGGCAGCCCTTTTCATTTTGTGATTATCGGCGAGGATCCACGCCGCAACCTGCCACAGTCTGGCCGCGACGTCCCCGACGGCCAAGTCGCGCAAGTCATGCAGGTAACGGATCGCCATATTTCCGGCCCCCTGACATTCCGGGATCACAAACAGAGGCGCGTCCTCTGTCACGGCTTGGGCCGCATCCTGTGGCAATTGCTCGATCCGGGTTGCGAGGGTTCGCATCTCGGCATTTGCAAAAAGCAGTGTCGCTGGTGACGAGAGCCTCGAAGACCTGTGTTTCCACCATCGCAAGCCCGGTCTGGGGCATCGGCTCGGCTTCGAAATAGGGCAGAATGGCGGTCTGAAGTAAGATCGCCAACCTCAGGTCGCGGTTGCGTCGATCGCATCCGTCGGCAAGGTGCAGGCAGAAAAAGAGAATTATATGCGTGGCTCACGCCGGCTGCGTTGCCCATACCTTGATGATCAGGATGTCTGGCCAGCAAACTTACGATCTCTTCAAGCCGAAGACTGATGACGGAAAGAACCCATACGCGGGCAGGAGAAGAGCTTGGTTCGTTCAGGTATGTCGCGGCCCCGGTTTCAAAGTGACGCCTTTCGCAGCCGGGACAGGCCAGGCGCGTTAAGGACGCGTCACGGTTTTTAAAGTTCGATGCGGGCGTGAAGTGCTTGCCTTGGTGAGATACACGTGTGTGGGTGACGGTGGTTGCCAAACGAATATTGGTTTGCGGTAAGACGTGGTCGAACGGTGACAAGACCGCTGTGGGCAAGCTCACAGATGAAGAGCTGTCTTTTGTCGAATAAGAGCGTGCGATCTTGCAGCTTCTGTTCGACGATGATCTGGTCAGCATGGAACTGGCGGATCGGGTCAGGTCCAAGGGGGGTGCGTTTGACAGCAGCAGGGCGGCGTCTGACAGAGTTGGTGCTTCGCGAACTTCGCGACCTGCCGCGCGGCAATGTGCCCCTGTCAGATCCGCTCAGATCCATGCCGATCGAGGAATATCCGATCCTCGTAATGAGCCGAGCATCCCTTTGGCCTTGCGCCGGGCCACGCCCTGCGACAGGGTCGCGCTGGGCAAGGGCGAGGGGATGTAGATGGACAGGACAGCCTTGGCGATGGGCGTGGCTTTCGCGCTTATGTGGTCCTCGGCCTTCACCTCGGCGCGGATCATCGTGGCGGATGCCTCTCCGATCTATTCACTGGCGTTGCGATTTCTGATTTCGGGTCTGATCGGCGTCGCGATTGCCCGCGTGATGGGCCAGCATTGGCGCCTGACCCGCGAACAATGGCGCGCCACATTCATTTTCGGCATTTGCCAGAATGCGCTTTATCTGGGTTTGAATTTCGTGGCGATGCAGACCGTGGAAGCGTCGCTGGCCGCGATCATCGCCTCGACCATGCCGTTGATCGTCGCGCTGGCGAGTTGGCTGTTTTTGGGGGATAAATTGCCCGCGCTGGGTGTGGCCGGGTTGGCTGTTGGTATAGCGGGCGTGGTTTTGATCATGGGCAGCCGTCTTGGGGCTGGGGCTGATCTTTATGGGATCGTGCTGTGTATCATCGGTGCCTTGGCGCTGAGCCTTGCGACGCTGGCGTTGCGCGGCGCGACCTCGGGCGGGAATTACATGATGATCGTGGGGTTGCAGATGTTGGTCGGCTCTGCCGCTTTGTTCATCGTGGCGCCTTTTGTCGAAACGTTCCGGGTAGAGCCGTCATGGCCGCTATTGGCGGCGTTCACCTATACAACATTGGTGCCGGGGCTGTTGGCGACATGGGTCTGGGTCAGCCTGATCAACCGGATCGGCGCCATTCGGGCAGCGACGTTCCACTTCCTCAACCCAGTGTTCGGGGTGGCGATTGCAGCTGTCTTGCTGGCTGAGCCGCTGAGTTGGCTCGATGGGGTGGGTGTCGTGATCGTGACGCTGGGCATTCTGGCCGTGCAAAAGTCGCGACAGGCGGCTGCTTAATTCAACAAGGCCTCGATTTCGCGGGTGATTGTGCCGGACATCGGTTTGGCGGCTGATCCCCAGCTTTTGACCACGTCGCCTTCAGGCGAGATCAGCACCTTATTGAAGTTCCAGCGCGGCTCGAACCCGGTTTCGGCCCGAACCTCGGTGAAAAACGGATGAGCAGAGCGTCCTTTTACGGAGGTGATATCCGTCATCGGCAGATCGAGCGCAAAGTTGAGTTCGCAGAACTCTTTGACAGCGGCGGCGTCTTCAAGCTCCTGATTGAAGTCATCAGACGGCACGGCCAGCACGATCAGACCGCGGTCGCGATAGGTGTCATAGAGAGTTTGCAGCCCATTATACTGTCCCGTGAACCCGCATTGCGATGCCGTATTCACGACCAGAACTGGCTGCCCGCGCCAGTCTTTCAGGTCGATCTCTCCACCGTCGATCGATGCGAAGACGCCACTCACCGGAGAGGCCAAGGTCACAGATGCCGAAATCAGACAGGCCAGACAGGCCAAAACAATGCGCATGATGATGCCTCCTACCGTTTCGGTATACGCGGAAAGAGCGATGTCAGATCACACAGCCGCGTGCCTGACCTGCAACAAAGCTTTGATTGCATCGGATGCGCCCCATCTTACAGTCAAACCCATGGCAGACGGAGGACGCATGGCCACGTATTTCAAAGATCCCGACGCGATTGCACGCCTGTCGGAAGAAGAATTCTATGTCACGCAAAATAGCGGGACCGAACGTCCGGGCACCGGCAAACTGCTTTATAACAAAGAGCCGGGCATCTATGTCGATATCGTCTCTGGAGAGCCGCTATTTGCATCGTCGGACAAGTACGAATCCGGCTGCGGCTGGCCCAGCTTTACCAAGCCTATCGTGCACGCCAATGTTGTTGAACTGGACGATCGCAGCCTTGGCATGATGCGGACCGAAGTTCGGTCGCAGCATGGCGACAGCCATCTGGGTCATGTTTTTCCCGACGGACCGCGGGATCGCGGCGGTTTGCGCTATTGCATCAACTCTGCCAGCCTGCGTTTTGTGCATCGTGACGACATGGCAGCAGAAGGCTATGGAGAGTATTTGGACCAAGTGGAGGATATCTGATGGCACATGATCGCGCTGTTCTGGCGGGGGGGTGTTTCTGGGGCATGCAGGATCTGATCCGCAAGATGGATGGGGTTGTGTCGACGCGGGTCGGTTATACGGGCGGCGACGTGCCTAATGCGACCTATCGCAACCATGGCACCCATGCCGAAGGGATCGAGGTGATCTATGACCCGGCGGTTCTGAGCTATCGGCAATTGCTGGAGTTCTTCTTTCAGATCCATGACCCGACGACGCTGAACCGACAGGGCAATGACATCGGGCTGAGCTATCGGTCGGCGATCTATTATGTCGATGCGGATCAGAAAGCGGTGGCGGAAGACACCATTGCAGATGTGAATGCTGCGGGCATCTGGCCAGGTCGGGTTGTGACCGAGCTGGAACCGGTTGGCGATTTCTGGGAGGCTGAGCCAGAGCATCAGGATTATCTGGAACGCATCCCCAACGGTTATACCTGCCACTTCCCGCGCCCCGATTGGGTTTTGCCGAAACGCGACGCGGCGGAATAATTTCGACCCCGGTTTACGGTTTTCCTCGCTCCGCCAAGCCTCGGCTGCAGAAACACGGAATAGACCTGCCACTTGGTTGTGTT
>JABSSB010000078.1 GCA_013214715.1 Paracoccaceae bacterium
GGCCAGTGGAGGTTTCCGCCGACGCACCAAACGCAGCCAGAAGCGCCGTCAACACCAGCACGGCCAGTGACAGACAGGCAAACAAAACAGTGGGATGCGGCAGACGATTTCCAACCCCTTCGATCAGATCGAGGAACCGCGCCATCCCAGACCCACACACCCGTTCGCGGTCCTTGCCCATCCCGGTTCTCTTGCCTGCGTATCAGCACATGCCGCAGGGGCAGATTGGCCGACAATCCATGTCACACAACGCGTTTTTGCAGTCCCACGCCCGTCGAAGGGCTACAAAAAACGCCACCCAAAACGGGTGGCGTTTCAACGCTTTTCATGGATCGGGCCCTATCAGGTATTGGACAGAAGCCCCTTTTCTCCGGCCAGTTCGCGCATCTTCTTTTGCAGCTTTTCAAATGCCCGCACTTCGATCTGGCGAATGCGTTCACGGCTGACATTGTATTGGCCGCTCAGCTCTTCAAGCGTCAATGGCTGATCAGCCAGCCGGCGCTGGGTCAGGATGTCTTTTTCCCGGTCATTGAGCACCTCAAGCGCTTGCGCAAGCAATTCTCGGCGCGTTTCCAATTCATCGCGCGCCTCGTAATCACCCGCCTGATCGGCATCTTCATCTTCCAGCCAATCCTGCCATTGCATAGCGCCTTCGCCTTCGGTGCCGACCTGAGCGTTCAGCGACGCGTCACCCCCGGACATGCGCCGGTTCATCGAAATCACGTCTTGCTCACTCACCCCCAGATCGGTGGCGATGCGTTTGACATTTTCGGGGCGCAGATCGCCCTCTTCCAGCGCGCCAATACGGGATTTGGCCTTGCGAAGATTGAAGAACAACTTCTTCTGAGCCGACGTCGTGCCCAGCTTCACCAGTGACCAGCTGCGCAGGATGTATTCCTGGATAGACGCCCGTATCCACCACATCGCGTAGGTGGCCAGGCGAAAGCCCTTTTCTGGGTCAAACCGTTTCACGGCCTGCATCAGACCAACATTCGCCTCGGAAATCACTTCGGCCTGCGGCAGACCGTAACCGCGATAGCCCATCGCGATTTTGGCTGCCAGGCGCAGATGCGATGTCACCATCTTATGCGCGGATTCGGCATCCTGCTCTTCAACCCAGCGCTTGGCGAGCATGTATTCCTCTTCCGGCTCCAGCAGGGGGAATTTGCGAATTTCCTGCATGTAACGGTTCAGACCCCCTTCGGGCGTCGGCGCCGGCAAATTCGCGTAATTGGCCATGATAGACCCTTTCCTCATGTTTAGCCTCTTAACATCGATATGGGCACAGCATGGCGTCCCTGCAAGAGGCGGGCTTCAACTATGACGATGACCGTGCATTCTGGGAAGCGAAAAACCTGTGTTCTCACACGCATGTGCTGTGGGTTTCAGAAGATCAGGATAACGCTGTCGCGAAACTCCTGCTGGATGACATCTCGGATCAACTCCGCAGGGCTGGTATGGGCGGGCGGTTGGCCGCTTGTACGACGCCAGCACATACCGATCTGGCGATAGAGCGGCGGTTTGAGATCCAAGATCGACAGTTCAGATTAACCTGCACGCGCTTCGGACAGGGCATAAAGCGCAGGCAACAACGGGATCCCCATGTCCAAAGCCACCATTTGGCGCAGCGCATCCAAACTGGTGCCTTCAAAATCGTGTCTCAACCGGGCCCCCGATTGTCGGCTGAGATCGGCAATCTGACGATGCATCGTGAAAACCGGGCTGAGACCCAACATGCTTTGCCCTTCCAAGTCGGCACATCTCACAGGCTCGGCCGAAGCCAAATCATGCCCCTGCAGGCACCGCCAGCCGCAACGGTTCGCGATAAAGAGGCATAACCTGCACATCCCGCTTGGGGACCGGCAATTGCGCCAGGATCAGATCATACCGTCCACTGCGCAGCCCATCGGCCAGTTCCCTTGGCGTCGCATCCTGAATGACAGGCTGCATACCCGGATGACGTCCCTGCAAGTGCCGCAGGACCCTGGGCTTTAGTTAGGGCCCAACGGTCGGGGTCGCGCCAAGCCGCAGCTTGCCTTCAAATGGCTCTCCTTTTGCGTGTGACAAATGGGTCAAAGCGGCGACTTCGGCCAGAACGGTTCCGGACCGCTCCGCCACTTCGCGCCCTTCCGGGGGCAGGATCAACTCGCTGCGCTTGCGTTCGACCAGCTTGACGCCCAGCGTCTTTTCCAAGGCCGTAATCCGAAGGCTCAATGACGGCTGGCTGATGCCCAATTGCTCGGCCGAGCGGCGATATTGCAGCGCACGGCTCAGAACCGCAAAATATCTGATCTGCTAGAGCGTGCCGTCCGTCAGCGGGCGGTAAAATCGGTTTGTCCTATCCCATTTTATAGCGGTCTTGCATCGGAATTTGGCCGCATTGCGCTCATCTTCAGGTTGGACGCGGGGGAGGGATGCGTCCAGACACCATCAGGGGATGCAGGAGGACAAAAATGACCCAACCGAACCGCGTGAACAGCTATTCCCTTCAGATCAGCGCAGCCCGACTGCGCGTCAGCCATCAGGCGGTCAAAGACCGCATCGGCCAAGAGCTGAAACGTCCCGCCCCCTGCAAATTGTCCCTGCAAAAGCGCAAACGCGAGAAGGTGAAGATCAAGGAAGAACTGACCCGATATGTTCAGCTCTTGCAGCTACATGAGACCCGACAGGCCCATTTCAGGCCAGCCCATTAAGGACGCGCGCCGCCCACAAGACCACGCCCGCAGACCCGCTATGGTCGGCCGGCAGAGCCACATTGACAGAGCAACGAGAAAGCGGCGGCGCGCTGATCTGGTTCTCAGGCCGTGCGCAGCCTGTCGATCAGGCGGCGCATGTCCTGAGGCAAAGGCGCTTCAAAGCGCAGAGTTTCACCACTCACAGGATGCTCAAAGCCAAGCGTTGCAGCGTGCAGCGCTTGGCGGTCAAAAGCCTGAACAGCAGCAATGGCATCGGCTGACAAGGCGCGGGCCGGCAGCTTTCGCTTTCCGCCATAAACCGGGTCCCCGATCAGCCCATGCCCGGCATGGGCCATATGCACCCGGATTTGATGGGTTCGGCCCGTCTCAAGCCAGCAATCGATCAAGGCAACCGCGGGCGGTTCGCCAAAACTGTGGACCACACGCGCCCGCGTCACGGCATGTCGCCCCCCCTCGAACAGTACCGCCTGGCGTTGCCGGTCGGTTCTATGACGCGCCAGTTGCGTGGTCAGGCGCAGAATGTTGCCTGGCTCAAACGCCGCACCACGCACACCGCGCAACCGCGGATCAGAGGCATCCGGCACCCCGAAACACAGCGCCGAATAATGACGTTCGACGCTATGCGCGGCAAATTGATCCGCCAGACCATGATGGGCCGCATCCGTTTTGGCCACGACCAGTAGCCCGGACGTCTCCTTGTCAATCCGATGCACGATGCCGGGGCGGCGCACACCGCCAACCCCAGACAGATCATCGCCAAAATGATGCAGCAGCGCATTTACCAATGTGCCGGCGGGAGATCCCGGAGCCGGATGCACCACCATCCCGGCGGGTTTGTTGACGACGATCAGGTCGTCATCTTCAAACAGGATCTCCAGCGGGATGGGCTCGGGCGTGATATCGCTGCTTTCGGCCTCCTCCACAGTGATCTCGACCTCTGCACCTTCGTTGACCCGCGCTTTGGGGTTATCGACAATAACGCCATCCACGCGCACCGCACCCTCGGCGATCAGACGCGACAGCCTGGTGCGCGACAGGCTGGCCGCCTCTGGCACATCGCGGGAAAGCGCCTTATCAAGGCGCGGCGGAGGGGTCTCCGCGATGCTGAACGTAACAAGGCGCCGAGCCATGAGTGATCCTTCCGAACCTGCCGAACCAGCCAATCTGCGCTTTCTGCGCCTGTTGGTGACTGTGCTGACCGCCGTGATGATTGGCGGGCTTGTAATCGTGATCGCTTTGCTTGTCACGCGGTTGAACCAGCCATCTCTGGCCTTTCCTGACGCCATTACCCTGCCTGACGGCACACGCGCCGAAAGCTTCACAGTGGGTCGCGGATGGTTTGCCGTGGTCACAGGCGATGAGCGCATTCTGATCCTTGATCAGAAGAGCGGGGACGTTCGGCAGATCATTACATTGGACTGATCCGAAGCGGCGCCTTTGAAGATGGTACCGCCTCCCTGGCTTGAACAGGGGACCTCTGGATCCACAATCCAGCGCTCTAACCAACTGAGCTAAGGCGGCACTGGCGAGCGAATTACGGCATGGCCCGGATGAGTGCAAGGGGCATCACAAAGAAATCTGCCAAGTCTGTTCGACAAGATCGCACCCAAAAGATCGCACTGGATTGCTTTCCATCAGATCAAAGCCGCTCTTGGCATAAAGCGCGCAGGCCGCCCGGTGGCTTTCGTGGGTCCAAAGGCGCATCTCTTTGTAACCAGCATCGCGTGCGACTGTCAGACAGGCCTCTAACAGTGCCAGGCCAAGACTCATGCCACGCGCCTTTGGCACCAGCAGGAACAGGTGCAGCTTGGCCCTGCCCCACCGGTCGCCTTTCACGCAAAATATCGACCCAAGACGTTGTCCACGCCGCTCGGCAATCCAGCCACGCTCGCAACTGGGATCGTGACCGTTCAAAAATCATCGAGGATGGAGGCGACAAGCGGGCCGAACATGTCATCGAACTCTTAATCCCGCGCATATAGTCGCTGATGCTGGTCAACCAGCCAGTCGCTGTTTGTAGCGTCGAGTCGTCTAAGCGTCGCGTCACCCATACCGTATCCCGCCCTGCGCTCGCTTGATTTTCAACCCTACCCGCGATAGCCAGCACCACCAGCCAAGCGGAGTGCATCATGAGCATCAACACCGAACGCGACATCGAAGCCAATCTGCAGATCGGTCCAACGGATCGAGGCATGGTGCGCATCTTCATCGAAGCCGGAGAGTTGGAAGTTCCCATGGATTTCGACCCTGATGAAGCCGACGAAATCGCCGAGGAAATCCGCGCCGCCGCACAGGCCGCACGCGCCGTCCGCTAAATCTGACCCAGCCCCGGATCGCGCAGCGACAACAGACGCCGCGCGGCGTGGGTGGCGAATTTTTGAACCAAAACCTTGCGCCGCGCCGGAGCCAGACGCGCCTCGTGCGGCATCCGCAGGATTTCTGCGCCATAGGCATCGGCCATGATCAACCCGCTCTCGGGTGGCAACATGTCGGTTGGAAAGTCGGGATCCACAGCCCAAAAATAGCGATCACACCAGTCCAGATAGCCCCGCCACTTTGCGTCCGAGGTGAAATCCGCCCGGCTGGATTTGCATTCGACAACCCAGACCTCTCCCTTGGGTCCCAGTCCCATCACATCAACCCGAAGCCCGCGGGCTGGCACAAACTCTTCCACCGACACAAAGCCAAGTTCATGCAGGTGACGTGCGACGCCGCGCGCAAGACGTTGCCCAGGTTGCAAATCCAACATGGCCACCAAAGTGAACAATTGGTGAACAAAAATCAAGCCCCGGAAACCGACCGTTCCCCTTGCGGCGCGTGTCGCGCTGCCCTATCTGAGGCTTTGGCGGGGTCTGCCCTTCTTGTGAAACGCAGCATTCCGGTGGCCTTAAGCAAATCCGAGGGAGTTGGCTCTGTCCGGGCCCTGGTTCGGTTACCTGACGCCCACCTGTATATACAGGTCCTCGGGAATCACGCCGCACGGTTGCGGTGGTCCCCCGCCGCCTGATCCGGGAACAGCCGCCGTCTAGCGGCGCGTGCCGCGATTCGCGCCCGGTTTGTCGACCCGTACCGGAATGGCGACGCGGTCTTCAATGATCCGGCCGATCGGCGTGCCACCGCGGTCGTCATCATCATCTTCGTCATCGCTTGCCATGCTCATAATGGCGATCCCGAACTGGACGGAGCCGAAGACAATCCCGTTCAACACCCACATCACAAAGAGCGCCAGAAAACCATCGGACGACCCCATAACAAGTCCTCGCAAGCCCAGGACATCCAGCCATAGCATCAGCCCGGCGAAGACAGCCGACAGACCAAAGCCGATCGCGGCGCTACGAATATAGAGCTTGATGAGGTCTGGCATCTGAGTCTCCTGCTCTTGGCATACAAAAATTAGCAGGCCTCGCTCGAAGGTCCAGACTGATACCGCTCGCATCTGGGCCAGACCGGGTGACGCAAGGTCGCAGACCTTAGAATGCGTCGGGTTTGGCTTCGCGCGCCATGTGATCCAGAACGGCATTCACAAAAGACGGCTCGCGTCCTTCGGGGAAGAAGGCGCCAGCAATATCGACGAATTCCTTGATCACCACCTTCGGCGGGGTATCAGATTGCGTCAATTCGGCCCCGGCAGCGCGGAAAAGCGCGCGCAAGGTCGGATCAATCCGTGCAATAGGCCATTTCGCCACCAAGGCACGGTCGGTCATCTGGTCCACAGGCGCCTGATAGTTCACGGCATTATCGACAAGACGCCGAAACAGGCCGGAATCACCTTCCTGCATTTCCCAGTCTTCGAACTGTTCGCCAAAGCGCCAGTCGAGAAACTCCTGCACGATCGCTTCGACGGTCTGACCCGATTGCTCCATCTGATAAAGCGCCTGCACTGCATAAAGCCGGGCGGCGGATTTCATCTGGCGTTTGGTGTTGGGGGCGCTCATCGCTACCTCTTGCTTAGGCTTTGAAGCCGATTTCCTTACCGTCACGACGCCATTGCCGTCCCAGCGCGATCAGGTGCAGCGCTGCGGCGGCTGCCCCTCCCCCCTTGTTCATTTGGTCGACATAAGCACGGGCCACGGCCTGGTCGCGGTTCTCCACGGTCAGGATGCCATTGCCGATGCACAGACCCTGAAGGCCAAGCAACTGTATCGCCCGGCTGCTGTCATTGCAGACGGTGTCATAATGCGTGGTCTCTCCCCGGATCACGCATCCCAAGGCGACATAGCCGTCAAATTCATTCGCACGGTCAGCCATACCAATGGCCGTAGGCACTTCGAGCGCGCCGGGCACTTCGGCCAGGTCCCAACTGCCGCCGGCGGCCTCAATCTCAGCCTTGGCGCCAGCGACCAGTTGATCGGCGATGTCCTTGTAATAGGGCGCCACTACGATCAACAGCTTCGGCGCCTCGTCAAAGCTCGGGCGCGGCAGGGTGTAATGGGTTTCAGATCCGGCCATGACGATCACTCCGTAATCCGGCGGGTACCGGTGATTTCAAGGCCATAGGCGTCAAGACCAACGACCTTTGGCGTAGGCGAATTGGTCAGCAGGGTCAGTTGCGACAGACCCAAAGACGACAGGATCTGCGCCCCCAGCCCGTATTGGCGCAGAGTCTGCGGCGAGACTTCATGATCGCCCACCAGCTTCATGTGCAGATCGCGCAGCAGAACCAGCACGCCGCGCCCTTCGTCAGCGATCAGTTGCATCGCATCACCAAATTCGGCGGCGCGACCTTGCCCGCCTGTGCCCACGATATCCAAAAGCGGATCCAGCGCGTGCATCCGCACCAAAACAGGCTCATCCCCTGAAATATCACCTTTGATCAGAGCAATATGTTCAGCGCCCTGGGTTTCGTCAGTATAGATGCGCATATCCCAATCACCCCCGAACTCCGAGGTGATCGTGGTGCTCTGTG
>JABSSB010000079.1 GCA_013214715.1 Paracoccaceae bacterium
CCGCGCGCGGTTCCGGCTCGGGCAGAAGATCGGCGTCGCTGTCATTGCGGGTAGGCATGGGCGTGCTGCGAAAGACCTCGCGTAAAAAGGACGGCGCCAGAACAGAGAGCGGATTGACCGACACGTTCGGGTCCGAGCCCGACCCGGTCACGGTGTAGTTGAAGCCCAGAATGCCTTCGCCGCGTCGGGTGATTACGCTGCCCACCGCGTTGAGGAAATATAGCGGTGAGATGACGCCCTGCAAATCCAGCTGGCCGGTGCGGGTGTCGACGGTGCCTGCAGCCGAGATGCCGACCGAGGCGCCTTCGGCGCTGCCTTCGCTGATCGATATGACGCCGTTGGGCGCGATGGAAAACCGCGCATCCACCCGATCAAACAGCAGGCCTTGGGTGCTGAATTCGGTCACCAGCCCGACGATGCTGATCGTGTTCAGCAAAGAGGCCAGCGTAGTGGCATCGCGCACCAGAAGCCGCGAGATACGCGCCTGTGCTTCGATCAACCCGCCGGGCTGACGATTCAGCGCAAGATCCAGCTCCCCACCCGACGCGCGTCGCAGAATTCCCATTGCGCGCAGCACGTCGCCCGCGCGGTCAGAGGAGACGCGGATGCTTTGACCGGCGCCATTGGTGGCAATGTCCCCGGCGACCGGCACAGCGCCGTTGAGATTGCCGGAAAAGGCCCCGTCGATCCCGGCGCCGATCTGGAAATCGCCGCGCATCCCCGTCAGAGACAGCCGATCCGCGACACTCAACCGATCCAGCGCCACGCTCAGACGTCTCGGTGCGGCCGACGTCTGGGACGGCTCTGGCCGCAGGCCGCGCAGATCCAATTGCCCGCCCAGCACCGCCACATCAGGCGGCCGGTCTGGCCCGCGCCCGATCAGCCGCCCGCGTAGATCCATCCAGGACCCGATGCGCAGCCGGTCAATCTCCATCGTCTCAAAACCGCCGTCTCGCAGGTTGATCTGCCCTGTGCCGGTCAGATCCCCCGCGGCAAGCTCCAGCCGGTCCACCCGCGGCTCCGGCCCCAGTTGCAGGTCGACGGACAATGCCCCCGTCTGATCGGCGGGTTTGCGCCAGCCCAAAGGCGAGATTGCAAGCTCCAACCCGGCGAGATCAGAGAAAAGCTGCAAGCGCGGGGTCCTGCCCCCTCCGATATCCAGCGTGATCTGCGCCTGTCCGCTGCCTGTCACCGCATCCTCAGGCAACCCGATTTCGAAGACTTCGAGCGCACGGTCCGACAGCTCCACCTGCCCCGTCAGCTGGCTGCCCCCCGTTGTGCCCGGCCCGATCGGCTGGTGCCAGCGCAGATCAGCGGGCAACCCGCTGATCGTTGCGCTGCCGTCAATGGTGATGCCACGATCCGTGCCGCTGAGCGTCAGGGCGGGTGCGGCCAGATCATGGCCAGGCAGCAGCACATCACTGGTCACATCTTCGATCGTGCCATCGACATGAAAGCGGATCATCTCGGCCGGGACGCGCGGCGCCATTGGCGTGGCCAACGTGCCCGTGGCCCGCGCCCGTCCGTCGGCCAAAGCCACCGGCAGGTTCGATGCTTTCAGCACCTCAAGTGGCGGACGGTCCAGCAGTGAGATGATCGCCGGGATACGTCCTTCGGCTTTCAGCCGGACAATGGCCGGGGTGAACTGGCCGATATCGGTATCCGGCACGATAAAGGACGTNCCCGCCACGTCGAGCACCCCATGCCCGCCAGTGTCGANNACNCCTTCCGAGGTCGTCGCCACAAAGCGCCGCCCAACAAAGCTGGCCTGTCCCACGGCTTGCGTCATGGGAGGCATCGCTTTGAGAAAGCGGACCTGGCTGCCGACGAAATCGAAATCTACGCCAATGTCGGCGGGCTGACCCGGTGTCAGACGCAGCGCGGCGTCAACATTGCGCAGCTCCCCTTGGGACAGATTGGCATCCAGCCATTTGCGCGTCCGTGGCAAGGCATCGCGCGGCCAAAGCTCGACCACGCGTTCTGGCGTGATGCGATCAATCGAAGCCTCCATCGCCAGATCCCAGCCCACATCCGAGGTGGTCAGGTCCGCCTCGATCCCGATATTGGTCGCCCCCGTGGCGATGCGCGTGCCCGCAAGCGTCAGGCGGAACGGATTAAGCTCGAGCCGGAAATCGCTGCTAAGCCCTTGCAGAAACAGCGGATCATCGTAAAGCTGCTGCGCGTTCAGGTGAATTTCGGCCACAGCGACCTGCCCGACAAGGCTTTGCAAAGTCAGCGTGCCGGGCCGCAGACTGACCGCTGCCTCCCCGCCTGCCGAGGCGCGGAGCAAACCGCTGTCGACCGACAATTGGTCAAACCGGATCACCTGCTCCTGCGGATCATAGCTGACCCGCGCGCTGGCCTCGTCAAATCCGATGGGCCGGGCGGCTGCGTTGGGCTGGATCACGCCGGACTCGATATCCAGACTGGCCTGCAACGGGCCCAGCATACCAGTGTCCAGCACCGAGCCAACCAGCACGCCAGAAAGCGGCGCCTGCACCACTGACAACCATTCCAGCCCCGGCGAATGCACGGCCAGATCGCGCGCTTGAACATGCTCGATCTGGGTTCGGAAATTGGCCACAGGGCTGCCCAATTGGCTGTGATATTGAAGCTCGACCGCGGCAGCCCCGTCGCCGCCTGACAACACCGAAAACCCGCTGCGGACGCGCAGAAAGCGATCATAACGACGGATCGTCATCCAGCCCCCATCCAGAACCGCCTGCCAGTTCCGGCTGGTATCGGCATATTGCACGGTCAGCCCGCGCAGCTCGATCTCGCGCAGGGCCGAAAGCTGCGGCAGTTCAAAGACATCATCCCAAGCGTCCAGCAACTCGGGCGGAGAGAGCGCACTGCGCATCACCGGGCGCTGCGGCGAGTCCCCCAATCGCATCCCCACCGTGCCATCGGCGGCGCGGTTCAATTGCATGACAGCACCCGACAGCCAGATCTGCTTGGGCTGCACCTCACCGCGCAGCAGTGGACGCATGGCGAGGCTGGCACCGAGATCGCTGAGTAGGATCAATTCGTCACCATCTGCGCTATGCAGCCGCACGTCGCGCAGCAACAGGCTGGGTCTCCAGCCTTGCGCCAAACGCACTGACATGTCGCCAAATTGAAGATCAATCTCGGGCAGGCGCGCTTCAAGCTCCTGCTCGATCACATCGGCCATACCCTGCGGCAGGCGGATCGTCTGGTTGATCAGCAGTGCCACCAACAGACCGCCCAGCAAACACAGATTGACCGCAAGCGAGCCGCAGTCGCACAGCACCCGCTCCAGCCAGGAGCGGTGCCGCGGATGCCGCCGAAGGGGCGCTTGCGGCTGGGGATCGGTCTGCTGGGTCACCTCTGTGCCGTGATCCTTGTCATCATGCCTTTATTCCTGCCCGCCCCGAATTACCTGCCAGTAAACACATATCTGTTTGAGGAGCGTATCATGCCCGAAATCTCTGATCCCGCCCCCGATTTTACCCTGCCGCGTGATGGGGGCGACACGGTCACCCTGTCCGATCTACGCGGCAAGGCGGTGGTTCTGTTTTTCTATCCCCGCGACGATACGTCGGGCTGCACCAAGGAATCCATCGGTTTTTCCGATCATCTGCAAGAGTTTGCCGATTCTGATACGCTTGTATTCGGGATTTCCAAGGACAGCCTGAAAAGCCATGACAAATTTGTCGCCAAACACAGCCTGACCGTCCCGCTTCTGTCGGATGAAAACGGTTCAGTCTGCGAGGATTATGGCACCTGGGTCGAAAAGAAGATGTATGGCAAGACCTATATGGGGATCGAACGCAGTACCTTCCTGATCGATGCCGAAGGCAAGATCGCCCATGTCTGGCGCAAGGTGAAGGTTCCCGGCCATGTCGAGGCCGTGCTCGACGCGGCACGCGGACAGTAAAACCGCCCCCACTGCGCGCGGCGCCCTATGCGAAAGGATAGGGCGCTTGTCCGCCGGAACAGGACGGCTGCGCCGATGGATTTGCGCTATTCCTAATCGCGCGGGCACTTAACCTTCCGAAAAGATAAAAGCGAAGATCAGGACGTAGTGCGTCCTGACGTTTTAGAGCATGTCCCTGCAGGGCATGCGGTCGGATCGAATAGGGCAAGGACGCGCCATCGTGGCTGAGATTGTCGGAACCATCGCACCGGATCTTCTGACGGGAACGGAGCTTGCGGATATTATCGACGGGCTTGACGGGAAAGATGTGCTTCTTGGTCTGGGCGGGAAGGATCTGCTGAACGGCGGCGATGGTAATGACCGGCTTGAAGGGGGCGCAGGCAATGACCGCCTGCGCGGTGGCGGCGACAAGGATGTTCTCTTCGGCGGCGCGGGTATGGACGATCTGCGCGGAGAGGCAGGGCGCGACCAACTTTGGGGCGGGTCTGAAAATGACACGCTCTTGGGCGGTGATCAGTTTGACCGATTGTGGGGCGAGCAAGGCGATGATGACCTGCGCGGCCAGGACGGTGCGGACAAGCTGTGGGGCGGGTTTGGCAATGACAGACTGTCGGGCGGCGCTGACCATGATGAGCTGTTTGGCGGCAAGGGGGCGGACACGCTGAAGGGCGATGCGGGCGATGACAAGCTGTTCGGCGCCGACGGCGAGGATCAGCTGCATGGTGGAAGCGGCGCGGATGAGCTGCATGGCGGCGCGGATGACGACACGCTGTTTGGCAATGGCGACGATGATCGTCTGTTTGGCAATGATGGCGATGATATGCTCGATGGCGGCGGTCAGGACGACCTGCTGCGCGGACAGGCAGGCCATGACACGCTGATCGGCGGCACTGGGGCGGATTCTCTGTTTGGCGGCTCCGGGGATGACAGTATCGAAGCCGGACGAGGCGCTGATCGCCTGCATGGCCGCGACGGCGAAGATGAGCTTCTGGGACAGAGGGGCCAAGATCGACTTTTTGGCGGCGAGGATAATGACCGGCTTGACGGCGGAGCGGGCGATGACCGCCTGCATGGAGAGCAGGGCGATGACGATCTCCAAGGCGGGACCGGGGATGACCTGCTTTATGGCGATGCGGGGCACGACACGCTGTCCGGCGGCAGGAACGATGATGAGCTATATGGCAATGGCGGGATGGACAGCCTGTCAGGAGACCAAGGTCACGATCTAATATATGCCGGCTACGGGGCCGATACACTGTCTGGCGGCGCCGGCGATGATGAGCTGCGCGGTGAATTTGGCTCAGATCTGTTGATTTATGAGGCCGCGGCCAATCGCAAGGCCAGGGATTTCTATATCGGCGGCGCAGATGATGACGTCTTGCGGCTGGATGTGACGCTGACCGATTGGCTCGACGCGGAGTTTCAGACCGATATCGCCACTTTCCAGGCCTTCATGACGCAATTTCCCGGCGGGGCTGGGGCCGAGTTCGAATTCCAGTGGCAAGAGCTGACCGTGATGGAGTTCGAAATCCTGTCCGTGATGGTGAACGGAACCGAGATCGACCTAACCGGTGGCAACAGCGTGCCGATCCTGTCTGCGCAGAGCTATGATCTGCAAAGCGCCGCGTCGGCCAGCTTCGACCTGACCGGGGCGGTCGACCCTCTGGACGATGCCGTGTTCGATCTGGACGGCGACACTCTTTTGTTCCGGGCGGCCGACCCAATCAGCGGCACTGCGGTCTTTACCGACACAGCGACCGGAACTGTTGAGGTCACCGCACCGGCAGCACCGACCGAACCGACAGAAGTCTTTGCCTTTGACGTCAGCGATGACGGTGGACTCAGCTGGCAGTCTGGCGAGGTCCTGTTCATCTTCTGATCCGGCCTCGTGGCTTGGCAGGTCAAAATCTGCCAGCGCGACGCGGTTTCTATCGCGACCCGCGGCAGGGTATTTTTGTTGAGCACTGGTCCTTGATGCTCATACGCGCCAGCATGCGCAGCGGCGCTGCGCGATTGCACATCACTGCGCTTTGAACCTTTGATTTTAAGCCGCATCAAACATAAAGGGTCGATTGTGATCCTCGACAGATTGACGGCGCGCATCAGGCCGGTCACATAGGCGAGCCATATGACCATGACCGGGGCGCCCACGCACTGCCATGACCCAAACCCTTGCCGATATGGCTGTCGAGGTGCTCAGCACTGCCGATGGCCGCGAAAAAACCGCCCTGTCGCGCCGCCATGCCGCGGTGTGGCAAGCCGCCCGCCGGGGCGAAACGGCCGAGATCACCATTGGCATCGGCAGCCCGCCCCTGCACCCTGCCCGGCCCGCGCACCCCGAATTGCTATCGCCGCGTGACGTGCCGCGCCGGCGTCCGGGCTCCGAAGCCGGACGCATCGCGCTGTTACACGCTGTGGCGCATATCGAACTGAACGCGGTCGATTTGCATTGGGATATCATCGCCCGCTTTGCCCATGTGCCGATGCCCATGGGGTTTTACGATGACTGGGTCAAAGCCGCAGATGAAGAATCCAAGCATTTCAACCTGATGTGCGATTGTTTGGAAGAGCTTGGCTCCCATTACGGCGCCCTGCCCGCCCATGCCGGTATGTGGCGTGCCGCTGAAGACACCGCAGAGGATTTCATGGGCCGTCTTGCGGTCGTGCCCATGGTGCTGGAGGCGCGAGGTCTCGACGTCACACCGGGCATGATCGAGATCTTCCGCAAAGCCAAGGCCAACAGCGCCGTGGCCGCGCTGGAGACGATTTACGCCGAAGAGGTCAGCCATGTGGCCTATGGCTCGAAATGGTTTCACTTCCTGTGCGGGCGCGAGAACCTCGATCCAAAGGATGTGTTTCACGATCTTGTCCGGCGCTATTTCCATGCCACGCTGAAGCCGCCCTTCAACGAAGAAAAGCGCGCCGAAGCCGGTTTACCACCTGATTTCTACTGGCCCCTGACCGAGGAATTTTCAGGCAGCGCCTAGCGTAAACCTGCTGTATTTCGGCAGATTTCCGCCCATGCAGCGTCGGTTCCGGGGCATTTACAAGCCCGTCGCATAGAAGCCTTGCCCGGACGCACGGGCCCGGCTATGCGGTTGGGCAAAACGTGCGGCACCACTCACATATCGGCCAATCCCCGGCCACGCCGCGCAGGACACAAACACGCGGGAGGGGTGAGTGCGTACGACCATGGCTGTCCGGCTGCGCGCCGGTATGGAACATTTGTTCCCCGAAAAACGCATTTTCATCAAATCGGAAACCGAAACACGTTTCGTACGGCTGCGGCCCGGTGTGCAGGCGCTGGCGGCGGTGTTTGGATTTGGGCTGCTGGTCTGGTCCGCGACGGCCTCAGCCATCCTGATGATCGACAGCATCGGCGCAGGCAATTTCCGCGATCAGGCGAAACGCGATCTGGCTGTGTTTCAAGACCGGCTGAACGAAATTAGCCGCGAACGCGATGCGCGCGCCCGCGAAGCGCTCGAGGCGCGCGCCCGTTTCAACACCGCGCTGGATAAGGTGTCGGCCATGCAATCCGAGTTGATGGCATCCGAGACCCGCAAACGTGAACTTGAGACCGGGATCGACGTAATTCAGGCCAGCCTGCGCAAGGTGATGGACGACCGCGATGCCGCTCGCGACGCGCTGGTGACGTTGGAAGAAAAGAAAAACGCCGCGGCCGATCTGATTGCACAGGCAGAGCTTGCACCCGATCAGCTGGCCTTCCTGTCCGATGCTCTGGCCATCACTGCGCAGGAACGCGACGAGATCACCACCGCCGCGGCCGAGGCCATGGCCCTGCGCGCCGAGCTTGAGCATGAAATCCTTCTGATGCGGGAACAGAACGACCAGATCTTTCGTCAGCTGGAAGAGGCGATGACCATTTCGGTCGAGCCGCTGGAACGCATGTTCCGCGCCGCCGGGATGCAGCCAGACCTGATCCTGGATCAGGTGCGGCAGGGCTATTCCGGTGTCGGCGGCCCCCTCACCCCGCTTGAGCCGCCGCTGGACGAAGACGAAGATCATTCAAGCGCGGACATCATGCGCGCGAACAAGATCATCGCCCAGCTCGATGAGCTGAACCTCTACCGTATTGCCGCCGACAAGGTGCCGTTTGCGATGCCGGTCAAGGCACGGCACCGGTTCACTTCGGGTTTTGGCAGCCGCCGGGATCCTATCACCGGCGGGCGGCGCCAGCATAATGGGGTCGATTTCGCCGCCCCGCATGGCACCGATATCCATGCCACGGCCGATGGCGTGGTCAGCTATGCGGGCTGGAAATCGGGCTATGGCAAGGTGGTGCAGATCAAACATGACTTCGGGCTGGAGACATATTATGCCCACAACACCCGAATTCACGTAAAGAAGGGTCAAAGAGTATCGCGCGGCCAGCATATTGCTGATATGGGTTCGACCGGACGGTCCACCGGCACCCATCTTCACTACGAAGTGCGCACCAGCGGACGACCTGTCAATCCGATGACCTACATCAAGGCTGCACGAAATGTTTTCTAAGAGCAAAATCAACGAGCCCGGAGCGAAACCCGCCGAGGGCGACGCCCCCGCCGCCAAGCCCGCGGCCCCCGCCGCCGCGGCCCCCAAGGGCGATTTCAAGGCAAGCGCCCCCAAGGCCAAGCCGCCCGCATCGCTGCTGTCCTCTGACCTACACATCACCGGCAATCTCAAGACCACCGGCGATATCCAGGTTGAAGGCACCGTCGAAGGCGATATCCGCGCCCATCTTTTGACCATTGGTGAAAGCGCCACGATCAAGGGCGAAGTCACGGCCGATGACGTGGTCATCAATGGCCGCATCGTCGGCCGCGTCCGCGGCCTAAAAGTGCGCCTGACCGCCACGGCCCGCGTCGAAGGCGACATCATCCACAAGACCATCGCAATCGAAAGCGGCGCGCATTTCGAAGGCTCGGTGCAGCGTCAGGACGACCCGCTCAACCCGGGTCGCAGCGGCGCAAAAGCGGCAGACAAAGCCGACGGCTGAGCCAAGCGCGCTCTGACATGACGAAGGCACCGCATCAAAGCGGTGCCTTTTTTCTTGGGCACGTTTCAGTTTCTTCGCTTCGAAAATACCCTCGGGGGGAGAGGCCGCAGGCCTCGCGGGGGGCAGACAGCCCCCCGTCCGACATTAGTCTCAGGCGGCTTTGGCCGGGCGCCGGCGCCGACGGCCCTGCCCGCGATGTCCGCCGGGCTTACCTTGGCCCTGCGGCTTGCCCCGGCGCGGTCCGCGTGTCGGGCGCGGTGCGACACCTTCGGGTGCGGTGCCAGAGGCCACAGGGATTTCGATTTTCATCAGTTTCTGGATCTGGCGTAGCAACTGCGCCTCTTCCGGCGCGCAGAAGGCGATGCCGACCCCTTCGCGCCCAGCCCGTGCAGTCCGGCCGATCCGGTGCACGTAATTGTCGGGCACTTCAGGCAGATCATAGTTGATCACATAAGCCACACCGGGAATGTCGATCCCGCGCGCGGCCACATCGGTGGCGACCAGCACGTTGATCTCACAGGCGCGGAACGCCTTGATCGCCCGGTCGCGCTGGCCCTGGCTTTTGTTGCCATGGATCGAATCCACCTTGTAGCCATCGGCCCGCAGCGACTTCATCAGCTTTTCCGAGCCATGTTTGGTCCGCGCAAAGACCAGCGTCAGCGCGCCCGGATCAGCATCCAGCACCTCGCGCAACTTGGCGGGTTTGGCCGGTTTCTCAAGGAAATGGATCATCTGGGTGATCTTGTCGGCGGCCTTGCCCGGAGGTGCGACCTGCACCCGGCGCGGATTGGTCAGATAGCTGCCCGCCAGCTCTTCCATCTGCTTGGGCATCGTCGCCGAAAACAGCATGGTCTGGCGCGGTGTGGCCAGATGCGGTTCGATCCGGCGCAGAGCATGGATGAACCCCATATCGAGCATCTGGTCAGCCTCATCCAGCACCAGATAGCTTGCTTCGCCCAGATCGACGGCGCCACGATCCAGCAGGTCGATCAACCGGCCCGGCGTCGCCACAAGGATATCGCAGCCGCGCGACAGCAGATGCACCTGTTTCATGATGGATTGCCCGCCGACGACGGTGACAACCCGCACCTTGGTGCCTTTGGTCAGGCCGCGCAGGCTCTCGGCGATCTGGTTCACCAATTCGCGCGTAGGCGCCAGCACCAACGATTTGGCCATGCGCGGTGCTGGTTTGCCGGGGCGGTTCAGCATCGCGTCAATCAGGGGCAGGCCAAAGGCCAGCGTCTTGCCCGTGCCGGTCTGGGCGAGGCCCAGCACATCATGGCCTTCCAGCGCCAGCGGGATCGCCTGGTTCTGGATCGGGGTCGGCTCGGTCAGGCCATTGTCTTTCAGAGCCTTGGAAAGCTGCGGCGCAAGGCCCAGCATGTCAAAATCAAACAAATCATGTCCTTTGCCTGTCGCGGCTTCGCGACAGAGGGTCAAAACCACCCCTCTCGGGGCGGCGCGTCAGGGTTGGCAGACGCCTCACAGGCGACGGGACCATCCCGCGCCCTGGCACTGCACACTCATCCCTGCGTGATGGGGAAAGCTGATATGCGCCGCGCGGTCGCCCATCCGAATGATTGGGGCGTGGCCAGCTCACGCTTTGGCACGCGCGACACTGGCGCAAATGGGGGATATGCAGCGCAATGTCAAGATACAGCGCCGCCTATCGGATGGCCCAAAGGGCCTAAAACTTGCCCTCCCGACGGAAATCGGAAGGGCGGTATCTTTGAAGGATCTGACAGATCACTCGGTAACGGTGACCTTGACCATGGTGTCAGGTTGACCAACCACGGTCCCCGACCGGCCCTGACCGCGCTTGATCTGGTCCACGACCTCCATGCCAGAGGTCACTGTGCCGACGACCGTATATTGCCCGTTCAGGAAATAGCCCGGTTCGAACATGATGAAGAACTGGCTATTGGCCGAGTTCGGATTGTTCGACCGCGCCATGCCGACGATGCCGCGCTCATAGGGGATGTCCGAAAACTCGGCCGGCAGATCGGGGCGGTCCGACCCGCCGGTGCCCGCGCGGCTCATGTCGCCACCCGCTTTGCCGAATTGCACATCGCCGGTTTGCGCCATGAACCCGTCAATCACGCGGTGAAACACCACTCCATCATACAGGCCTTCAGCAGCCAGTGCGGTGATCTGTTCGACATGTTTCGGGGCCACATCTTCATAGAGGTCGATCACCACGGTGCCCGCGTTGTTTTCGCCTTCGATCTCGATCTCAAGACCAGTGGCAAAAGCGGGCGCGGCGGCGACAATCGCCAAAGCGGCCAGAGCGTTACGCATCCGCGGCCACCTTTACGCTGATCATGCGGTCGGGTTCCGCGGGCGGCTCGCCGCGTACGACGGCGTCGACATGCTCCATCCCATCGATCACGCGGCCATAAACGGTGTATTGACCGTTGAGGAAGTTGTTGTCCGAGAAGTTGATGAAGAACTGCGAATTGGCCGAGTTCGGATTGGCCGAGCGCGCCGCGCCCAGCGTGCCGCGATCATGGGGCAGTTTGGAAAATTCGGCTGGCAGGTCCGGCAGGTCCGAACCGCCCGTGCCCGCCATGCGCAGGTTGAAGCCTGCTTCCATATTGCCGTTCTTCACATCACCCGACTGCGCCATGAAACCGTCGATCACGCGGTGGAAACACACATTGTCATAGTGACCGCCGCGCGCCAGCTCTTTCATCCGCTCGACATGTTTCGGGGCAACATCGGGCAAAAGCTCGATCACCACGGTGCCGTTTTTCAGCTCCATCAGGATGGTATTTTCGGGGTCTTTGATCTCGGCCATCTGGCTCTCCTGTTTGCGGTATTGAGGCGGAATTTAAGCCTCATGGCGGGTCTTGCCAACCCGTGCTTGACCGGGGCGGGCAAAGGCGCGATGGAAGGCGGCGAGAAACAGGCGCGCGACGGAGGCGATGATGGGCTGGAACCGGTTGGACGATATGGATCTCGCAGGCAAGCGGGTGCTGGTGCGGGTGGATATCAACGTCCCGATGGAAGAGGGGCGCGTAACCGACGACACGCGCATTCAGCGCATTGTGCCGACGATCCGGGACATTCTGGCCAAAGGCGGCGCGCCGGTCCTGCTGGCGCATTTCGGACGGCCCAAAGGCAAAACCGTGCCCGAGATGTCGCTGGCCCCGCTGCAAGACACGCTGGCGGCTGCTTTCAATGCGCCGGTGAGTTTCGTAGCCGATTGCCGTGGCCCCGCGGCCGAGGCCGCCGTCGCCGCCCTGCCCCAAGGCAGCGTTTTGCTTCTGGAAAACACGCGCTTTCACCCCGGCGAAGAAAAGAACGATCCTGATCTGGCCGCCGAGATGGCCAAGCTGGGCGACATCTATTGCAATGACGCCTTCTCTGCCGCGCATCGCGCCCATGCCTCGACCGAAGGGCTGGCACGGCTGCTGCCTGCCTGCGCCGGACGGCTGATGGAGGCGGAGCTTTCGGCGCTTGAGGCCGCGTTAGGCACGCCCCAACGCCCGGTGATGGCCGTGGTGGGCGGCGCGAAAGTGTCCACCAAGCTCGACCTGCTGGGCAATCTGGTGGAAAAGGTCGATCATCTGGTGATAGGCGGCGGCATGGCCAACACCTTTCTGGCCGCGCAAGGGATCGACGTGGGCAAGTCTTTGGCCGAACATGAGATGGCCGAGACAGCCCGTGAGATCGTGGCCAAGGCCAGCGCGGCGGGCTGTGCGATCCACCTGCCCAGCGATGTTGTCGTCGCCCACGAGTTCAAGGCCGGCGCCGAAAATGAAACCGTCGCAGCAGAGGCCTGCCCGGCGGATGCAATGATTTTGGACGCAGGACCCGACAGCGTGGCCGCTATTTCGCAGGTCATGGGCAGCGCCAAGACCCTGATCTGGAACGGCCCGCTGGGCGCATTCGAGATCGCGCCTTTCAATGCAGCCACAAATGCCGCCGCGCAAAAAGCCGCAGACCTGACCGACGCGGGCAGCCTGATTACCGTGGCCGGTGGCGGCGATACGGTCGCCGCGCTCAACGCCGCCGGCGTCGGGGAGCGGTTTACCTATGTCTCCACCGCAGGCGGCGCGTTTCTGGAATGGATGGAAGGCAAGACCCTGCCCGGCGTGGCGGCGTTGAACGGGTAGCCCGCAAGGCCGATTGCCCCGGCCATTGCCAAGCCCCACGATTCCCCGCACCCTGCGATGAGGATCGGAGGGGTCATGCCAAAACGTCCCAATATCGTCGTCATCCTGGCCGATGACATGGGCTTTGCCGATCTGGGCTGCACCGGGTCAGAGATCAGGACGCCGACGCTCGACAAACTGGCAGATGACGGCCTGTTGCTGAGCGCGATGTATAATTGCGGGCGCTGCTGTCCGACGCGGGCGTCGCTTTTGACCGGGCTTTATCCGCAAGAGGCCGGGATCGGCCATATGGGCACCAATCTGGGTAGCCCGGCCTATCAGGGTTACCTGCGCGAAGATGCCGTCACGATTGCCGAACATCTGCGCGCGGGCGGTTATAAAACCCTGATGAGCGGGAAATGGCATGTCGGCGGCGATTACCCGGCGCGCGAATATGACCGCTGGCCCCCCGGCACCAGCGACCACCCCACTCCGCGCCAACGTGGCTTTGACAGGTTTTACGGGCTGCTGGATGGCGCGGCCCATTTCTTTGCCCCGCATGTGATGGTCGAAGATGACAGCCGCGTTCTTGACCTGCCCGACGGGTTCTACATGACCGATGCGCTGACCGACAAAGCCATCGAGATGGTCGAAGACGCCGTGGCCGAAGACAGCCCCTTTTTTCT
>JABSSB010000008.1:0-20762 GCA_013214715.1 Paracoccaceae bacterium
CCCCGCAATATCTGACGAGGCAAGGTGGGGGTCTCCCTCGCTTTTTCAATTATTCTTCCGAAAGACCCCGGCTACGTAAATTATGCTGCGTTTGCGTATTCAAAAAGCTCTGGGGTTCTATCGGTCTTCACGTCACGTTCTGGCGTGTAATAGCTCCAGGCTTGCTCAAGAATTTCCAAAGCCTGTGCTGCGGTCAGTTTAAAACGAGCTTTTGTCATCACTTCACCTTTTAAAACATTTGTCCCGTTACAGGTCCAATATTGGAGGTCACGGTCACAAATGAAGAGGCGAATGGACAATCCGGCTATGCGCCGCGGGCATGGGTTGGACCAACACCAACAAAAAACGCCCCACCCGAAAGGTGGGGCGTTGCAACTGGCATGTGATGCGATCAGACGGTGCGTTCGACCATCATTTTCTTGATCTCTGCGATGGCCTTGGCCGGGTTGAGGCCCTTAGGGCAGGTCTTGGCGCAGTTCATGATCGTGTGGCAGCGATACAGTTTGAACGGATCTTCCAAATCGTCCAGACGTTCACCGGTTGCCTCGTCGCGGCTGTCGATGATCCAGCGATAGGCATGCAGCAAGGCCGCTGGCCCAAGATACCGATCGCCATTCCACCAGTACGACGGGCAGGAGGTCGAACAGGACGCGCACATCACGCATTCATAAAGACCGTCCAGTTTCTTGCGATCTTCGATCGACTGTTTCCATTCCTTCGCCGGACGGTTGGTCTTGGTTTCCAGCCAGGGCATGATCGACGCGTGCTGCGCATAGAAATGCGTCAGATCTGGGATCAGATCCTTGACCACCGACATATGCGGCAGCGGATAGATCTTCACGTCGCCCTTGATCTCATCTATGCCATAGATGCAGGCCAGCGTGTTGATCCCGTCGATATTCATCGCGCAGGAGCCGCAGATCCCTTCACGGCAGGACCGGCGGAAGGTCAGCGTTGGGTCGATCTCGTTCTTGATCTTGATCAGCGCGTCCAGAACCATCGGGCCACAGCTGTCCATATCCACGAAATAGGTATCGACGCGGGGGTTTTCGCCATCATCCGGGTTCCAGCGGTAAATCTGGAATTTGCGCAGATTGTTTGCACCTTCAGGACGTGGCCATGTTTTGCCCGTGCGGATACGGGAATTCTTCGGCAATGTCAGCTGGACCATGATCCATGCTCCTTTTTGATCTGTTGCATCCGGCTCATCAGAAAGTCCGCACTTTCGGTGCGATTTTCTTAAGCGAAATGCCGCCATCATCTTCGGTGGTTAACGGGTCTAGGCCCACAGGGCGATAGGACAGTTTGACCGCGTTGCCGTCGAGATGCGCAACCGTGTGAACGCGCCAGTTTTCGTCGTCGCGTTCGGTATGGTCTTCATGCGCATGCGCGCCACGGCTTTCCTTCCGCGCCTCGGCCCCATAAATCGTGGCCAGCGCGTTCGGCATCAGGTTGGTCAGCTCCAGCGTTTCCATCAGGTCCGAGTTCCACACCAGCGATCGATCCGAGACTTTCAGGTCCGACTGCTTCGCCGCAATCGCATCCATCTTCTCGACCCCTTCGGCCATGGTTTTGGACGTGCGGAACACGGCCGCGTCGGCCTGCATCGTCTTCTGCATCTCCAGACGCAGATCGGCAGTTGCGACATCTCCGTCCGCGTAACGCAGCTTGTCAAACCGTTCAAATGCCTTATCGACCGACGCGGTATTCAGCACCGGGTTGGGTGCGTCGGCATCGACTACCTTGCCTGCCCGGATCGCAGCGGCGCGGCCAAAGACAACAAGGTCGATCAGAGAGTTCGAGCCCAAACGGTTCGCCCCGTGAACGGACGCACAGCCAGCCTCTCCCACGGCCATCAGGCCGGGCACGATTGCGTTGGGGTCATCAGCGGTCGGATTGATCACTTCACCCCAGTAATTGGTCGGAATACCGCCCATATTGTAATGCACGGTCGGCAGAACCGGGATCGGTTCTTTGGTCACGTCCACACCGGCAAAAATCTTCGCGGATTCAGAAATGCCCGGCAGACGTTCGGCCAAAGCCTCCGCTGGCAAGTGGCTGAGGTTCAGGTGGATATGGTCACCTTCACCGCCCACACCACGACCTTCGCGAATTTCCATCGTCATGGAACGGGACACGTAATCGCGCGGGGCGAGGTCTTTGTACTGGGGCGCATAGCGCTCCATGAAGCGTTCGCCTTCGGCATTGGTCAGATAGCCACCTTCGCCGCGCGCGCCTTCTGTGATCAGACAGCCAGAGCCATAAATGCCAGTGGGGTGGAACTGCACGAACTCCATGTCCTGCAAGCCAAGACCGGCCCGCGCCACCATGCCACCGCCATCGCCGGTGCAGGTGTGCGCCGATGTGGCCGAGAAATAGGCCCGGCCATAGCCGCCCGTGGCCAGCACAACCATCTTGGAGTTGAAGACATGCATCGTGCCGTCATCCAACTTCCAACAGACCACACCCTGACACTGCCCGTCTTCGGACATCACCAGATCAATCGCGAAATACTCGATGTAGAATTCCGCATTATTCTTAAGCGACTGCCCATAGAGCGTGTGCAGGATTGCGTGGCCGGTCCGGTCGGCGGCGGCGCAGGTGCGCTGCACCGGGGGGCCTTCGCCGAATTCCGTCGTGTGGCCGCCAAAGGGACGCTGATAAATCTTGCCAGCCTCGGTGCGCGAAAACGGCACGCCGTAATGCTCAAGCTCGTAGACCGCTTTAGGCGCTTCGCGGGCAAGGTATTCCATCGCATCTGTGTCGCCCAACCAGTCCGAGCCTTTGACCGTGTCATACATATGCCACTGCCAATTGTCCGGGCCCATATTGGCCAGCGATGCGGCAATACCACCCTGTGCCGCAACCGTGTGGGAGCGGGTCGGGAACACCTTGGTCACACAGGCCGTGCGCAGGCCCTGTTCTGCCATGCCCAGCGTCGCCCGCAGGCCAGCACCACCAGCACCGACGACAACGACGTCATAGTCATGGGTCTCGTATTCGTAAGCAGCCATAATCAATTCCCGTCGGTCAGAGCGCGAGTCGCGCGATGGCAAAGACACCCGTGGCCGCAGCGGCGTAGCACAGGCAGGTCATAAGGATGATGGTCACCTTTTGCGCAGTGCCGTGCACATAGTCTTCAATCAGGACCTGGCAACCATCCTTGAAATGGACAAAGCCCACCACCAGCGTCAGCGCTGCAACGAGGGCTGGGAAAGGACGCGCGAAATGCGCCGTCACATCGGCATACGGTTCTCCGAGCATCGGGATCACGGTCAGCAGGAAAAAGGGGATCAGTAACAGCAATGCTACCGAGCTCAGCTTCATGTTCCAGAAATGCTCTGTTCCTTTGTGGGCCGAGCCCATGCCGGTTGCGCGCTTGCGGTCGGTCAGAAAACGCATTCTCGCCTCCCTCAGATGATAATGATCAGGGTCAGGACACTCAGCACGACCGACCCGATCACAACGGCCCAGCCCAACTTTTCGGCGGTCTCGATCTCAAGACCCACGCCGTTGTCCCAGATCAAATGCCGCACACCGGCGAGCGTGTGATACCACAGCCCCCAAAGCGACAGCGTCATGACCAAATCGCCCAAGAGCGAGGTGACCACGCCATCCGCCACTGCAAAGGCCGCCTCAGACGTGGCCGCAGCCAGAAGCCACCACACCATCAGCAAGGATGCCACGATCAGGGCATTACCGGTGATCCGGGTCAGGATCGAGGTGATCGACGTCAGCTGCGGACGGTAGATCGTCAGATGCGGCGAAAGTGGGCGGTTGCCCCGGTTCACATCAGCCATGATTGTCCCTCTTGTTTTGTCGCTTTCGTTTTAGCGATTTCTGAGGACCTGTCACTCGCCGCGCCACCGGTTTGGCGCGGTTTTTTGGCGCAATTGACGTGTTTTTAGGGGGCTGTGATCACAGCCAAGCAAAGTGTGATCACAATAATTCCCGCCAGAAATTCTGGGTTATTCGACCCACAGTCCGAGCCGAGTCAGCGCACGGATCGCCCGGACACGCGCTGCCTCGGGGCAGCTCAAGACATCGTGGTTCAGGCATCGGATAACTTTGGACAATTGTCGGGTCTTGGTCAGTTCACGGCACATCTCTTCGCCAGTCACTTGGCTGTCTTGTGCCAGAATAGCATTGGCAAAGATTGTTCTGTCTTGCAGGTTCATCACTGTCCCCAGCTTGCGAATCCCACCCGGGCAGAAAGATAACCTGATTTTTACGAAAAAGTCACACAGCACGCGGCGTCCCAAAGGTCAGTCAAGTGACGCTGTCTGTCTTGTAATCTCTCGTAGTAACTTTCTACGTATGGCGTCGGGATAATCAGCATAGGTCGGGGCCGTTTCGACAAAGGCACCCGGCCCGGTCAACACGTTTTCAAAGAACCACGCCGTCAGTTCTGGCACACTGGCCTCAATGGCCAGCGCATTGACGGTGATGTTGCGTGCACGCAACTGGCCACGAAGGGCGGCCGGTTCGATGCCTTCGTTGTTGCGCCCATCCCCAGACAGGTCGATCACATGACGCGCGCAATCGGTTTGCGTGGCCAACATGGCCATGCTTTCTTCCAAAGCTTCGCCCACGGCCGTGGAAAAATTCCGCCAAACGCGCTTTTCTTCGGCCATGACGGATGCAAACCGGTCCACAGCCTCAAAATCGACCATCGCGGTCCAGTCTTCCGTGACCCGTTGGCGGCCGCCCCCGGTCCATTGCAGCAGGGCCAACCGTGCCTGTGAACGTACCAGGGCCTCGGACACCAGTGGGTCGCGTAACGCCTCGGCCAGACCATCCATCTGCACGCGGTATTCGCGACTATCCACCGAGCCTGAGACGTCCACCGCCAAGACCAGCGCCAGATCGCAAGACAGGGCACGCAACGGCAACAGACATAGGAAGAAAGCAATCACGCGGGTCATCGCGCCCACCCTAGCAGAGTGCCGGGCGCACGCGATCACTTTCCGGTCAGAGCGGAATCAGCGCCCAGTAATCCAGATCCAACAGAACGTCAGGCCCATATTTGCCGTCTTCTCCGCGCAGGGCAAACGCCTCTCCACCCTTGGTGGCGACCAGACGCAGGCGGATCGCTCCAACACCGGGCGCAGGCGTTTTGGCCTTGTCCAGAACCTCGGACCAGCAGCGGATCGTGTCGCCGGAATAACAAGGGTTGGCATGGGCGCCCGCATTCAACGCCACAACCATCTGCGCATTGGCCAGCCCGTTGAATGACAACGCGCGCGCCATCGAAATCACATGCCCGCCATAGATCAGACGCCGCCCATCGGGACGGGCAGTTACGTCGAAATGCACCTTGGCCGTGTTCTGCCACAAGCGGGTGGCCATCATGTGCTCGGCCTCTTCAATGGTGACACCATCAACATGGTCGATCTGTTCACCAATCTCGTAGCTGCCCCAGCGATGCGGCTCTCCGGCGAGGGTGAAATCATACCCAGAGAAATCCAGTCCTCTGGGAATGACCAGATCCTCGGCCCCGACCACCGGGGCCAGATCCGGCACAACGGTTTCAGGTGCAGGCGCATCCAGATCGCGTTTGCGGACCATCACCCAGCGCACGTAATCCATCACGGTTTCGCCGTGCTGGTTTGTCCCGCTCGAGCGGACCCAGACCACACCCGTCTTGCCATTGGAGTTCTGTTTCAGCCCGATCACTTCGGATTTAGACCGCAACGTGTCCCCGGCATAAACCGGTGCCAGCCATCGACCCTGCGCATAGCCAAGATTGGCCACCGCATTCAAAGAGATGTCAGGCACCGTTTTGCCAAAGACAATGTGAAACGCGGCCCAATCTTCAATCGGGCTTTGGCCAAGACCGCAAGAACGCGCAAATTCATCCGAAGAATAAAGCGCATGCCGCGCCGGGTAGAGCGCATGATACAGCGCCCGTTCCCCCCCAGATACGGTGCGTGGCACCGCGTGATCGATCACCTGACCGATGGCATAATCTTCGAAAAACCGGCCCGCATTGGTCTTGGCCATTGTCATTGTTCTCCCAGTTTCAGATCGGGGCTGTAAATGCCTTCGGTTTCCTTCACCACGGCCTGCCCGCAGCGCATCACACCCGCCGCGTGGTCCCATGTCTGCGTCGGTGAGCCGTGCAACTGCCAGCCATTATTCAACGCATCCGACACCTTGTGACAAAAGGCCGAGGTATCTTTCTCGGACAAAAAACGATAGATTTTCATGTGGTTATCACCCTCCGAAGGGCCAAACGCCCAACCAGGCATGGATGTAGCCGATCACCCCCAAAAGCACCACAGAGCCCGCGAATGTCATCGCATCAAAGCGATAGCTGCCGGGCTCCCGTCCTTCCCAGGCCGGTTCGGATTTGTTGATCACAATCACTTCGACCACGGCCCAGGCCAGCAACCCGCCAAACAGGATAAGCGACGCCACATCACCATTCACCAGCAGATGCGCAAAGGCCCACAGTTTGACTCCACCCAGCATCGGGTGGCGCATGCCATTCATCAAACGGCCGCGTTTTGGAGCCGGGCTCATCATCCAGATCGCAATCAGCACCAGCAGATTGTTGAGATGCACGAAAAAGGACGGATGCCCCCAAAGATGCACATAAGGCGTCCGCTGATACCCGATCACCATTAAGACGATGGACAGCACCAGCGCCACAGCGACAAGACCTTTGCCTTTGTCTCCCATCGCGGCGCGTGTTTCCGGCATCAGCCGCTTGAACAAATGCGCCGCCCACCAAAGGGCCACACCCAGGATCAGAAGGATCCATCCCATTGCCATCACTCCGCTTGCAAGGCTCCAATGGCTTCGGCTTTTGCCAGTATTTCGCGTGCTGTGGCAACGTGCAGGTTTTCAACGATCTTGCCGTCGACCACGGCCACGCCCTGCCCGGCGGCTTCGGTTTCCTCGAAGGCTGCGATCTGGCGGCGAGCCAGATCGATTTCAGCTTCCGACGGTGCAAAGGCTGCATTGGCCACATCCACCTGCGCCGGATGGATCAACGTCTTGCCGTCAAAGCCCATGTCGCGGCCCTGCACGCATTCGGCCTCCAGCCCTTCAGAATCCTTGAATGCGTTATAGACACCATCCACTGCGATCACCCCATGCGCCTTGGCCGCGATCAGACACAGGCCCAGCGATGTCATCAGGGGTAACCGGTCCGCGCGGAACCGAACCTGCAATTCCTTGGCGAGATCATTCGTGCCCATGACAAAGCCCTGCAATTTGGGATGCGCCGCAATCTCTTCGGCCCGCAACATGCCTTGCGGGGTTTCCATCATCGCCCAGATCGGCAAATCGCCGGTGATCTCGGCCAACGCATCCAAATCAGCCGCGCCGCTTACTTTAGGCAACAGAACGGCATCCACATCCATGTGCGCGACGGCGACGGCCTCGGCATCGGCCCGACCCCAGTCAGTGTCAAACCCGTTGATCCGTACGATCTTGACCCGGTTGCCATAGCCACCCTCGGCAATCGCATCTTTCAGCGTATCGCGTGCGCCAACCTTTTCATCCGCCGTCACCGCATCTTCAAGATCAAAAATGATCGCATCCACCGGCAGGCTGCGCGCCTTGTCCAAAGCCCGCGGCTTGGAACCGGGAATATACAGAACAGAGCGGTAAGGGCGGCTGCGCGGGTCCATCTGGGCCTCCATGAGACATAAAGTTGCGCGCACAGGTGCATTTTTGCACGAAAAGCACAAGCCCTAAATTGCCGCGATGCAGAAAAATAGGGCAGCGCACGCTGCGTTAAAGATTTGGCAGGGAGTGTTTGCAACCATGATCTCGTGAAATTGTCCACTGAACCGAGGGTTCAAACCCTCTGAACAGGCCTCTGGGCAGGGTCCGCCAAAGCCGCGAGCCCGAAGGCACGTCAAACGCGAGCGAAGGAGACCACAGAATGATCCGTTTCACCCTCCCCGCGCTGCTGATTGCAGCCACGGCCATCGGCAGCACTGCTGTTGCTGCACAGCAGAACCGCAACTGCGCCCCGCGTGACAAGGTCATTGCCCGGCTGTCAGACGGCTACGGCGAAACGCGGCAATCTGTTGGACTTGGCGTAAATAATGTCGTCGTGGAAACCTTCGCCAGCGCAGAAACTGGCACATGGACGATCACGGTGACAACAGCAGCAGGTGTTACCTGCCTTGTCGCGTCTGGCCAGGCTTTCGAAACAGCCTCCGTCAATTTGCCCGAGGGCGCTCTGGCACCGGATCTGTGATCAGCTCAGGCCGTCCCAGACCAGTTTGGCGCCTGTGATGATGAGGAACAGATAGGTCAGCGCAAAAAACAGGCGTTCGGGCACACGGTGGTGCGCTTTGACCCCGATCCAGGCGCCCAGTAGGGCGAAGGGCACAATGAACAGGTCGATCACCAGCGTTTGCCAAGTGAACAATCCGAGGAAGGCATAAGGGATGAATTTTGCAATGTTGACGATCCAGAACAGCAAAACCGTGCTGGCCTGATAGGTGGTTTTGTCCATTCCACGTGACAGCATGTAGACCGCCGCCGGCGGTCCGCCCGCATGGCTGATGAAACTTGTAAACCCGGTCACAATGCCGGCAATCCCGCCGGTCCAAAGCGGGAGATGGCCGCCCAAACTCAAGCGATCCTTGATTACTTGCCAGGCCACAAACAACAGCGCCACAGCACCGATGATCACGCGGATCACGTCGGACGAAACCTGTGTATAGAGCCAGGCCCCAAGCGCGACGCCCGGCACAGCCCCTGCGATCAGGATCTTGGTGTCCAGCCAACTCCACCGGCGCCAATAGGGTTTCAATGTCACGGCGTCGATCAGCATCAAGATCGGCAACATAATCCCCAACGCTGCCCCGGGCGGGATCACCACAGCCAAAATCGCTGAGGCACCAAATGCCGCACCCGAACCGAATCCCCCCTTGGATATACCCGCAAAAAGCGCGGCCAGTCCGCAGCCCAAAACCAGCAATGGCGTGACTTCTGGCAGGGCTTCGGACATCTGACTTGCTTTCCGTAAGGGCAAATTTGCATCAGTTAGCGTAACGATCAGGGCGCTAACAAGGTCCAAACCCGCGTCACTAGGGTTGAATACGCGATCATTCCGCTCTAACCCGACTGCGATTTTATCCAGCCGGAGGAACTCCCATGGCCCGACCCAAGATTGCGCTGATTGGCGCAGGTCAGATCGGTGGCACCCTTGCCCATCTTGCAGCTCTCAAGGAATTGGGCGACGTCGTCCTGTTTGACATTGCCGAGGGCATCCCCGAGGGCAAAGCGCTCGACATCGCTGAATCCGGCCCCTCCGAAGGGTTCGATGCCGCACTGAAAGGCACCCAGTCCTACGAAGACATCGCAGGCGCCGATGTCTGCATCGTGACCGCGGGCGTGCCGCGCAAACCAGGGATGAGCCGCGATGACCTGCTGGGCATCAACCTCAAGGTCATGAAATCGGTCGGCGAAGGCATCCGCGACAACGCGCCGAACGCGTTTGTCATCTGCATCACCAACCCGCTAGACGCGATGGTCTGGGCACTACGCGAGTTTTCGGGCCTACCTCATAGCATGGTCTGCGGCATGGCCGGGGTTCTGGACAGCGCCCGCTTCCGCCACTTTCTTGCCGATGAATTCGACGTGTCGATGAAAGACGTCACCGCCTTCGTTCTGGGCGGACATGGCGACACGATGGTCCCCTCGGTACGCTATTCGACAGTGGCCGGTATCCCGCTGCCCGATTTGGTACAGATGGGCTGGACCACACAAGAGAAGCTCGACGCGATCGTCCAGCGCACGCGGGACGGTGGCGCCGAGATCGTTGGCCTGCTGAAAACCGGTTCGGCGTTTTATGCCCCGGCCACTTCGGCGATCGAAATGGCCGAAGCCTTCCTGAAAGACCAAAAGCGCGTCCTGCCCTGCGCCGCCTATTGCGACGGCGATCTGGGCGTCAAAGACATGTATGTCGGCGTGCCGACCGTGATCGGCGCCGGTGGCATCGAGAAGATCGTCAACATCACCCTGAACGCCGAAGAGCAGGAGATGTTCGATACCTCGGTGAGAGCGGTTCAGGGTCTGGTTGAGGCCTGCAAAGGCATCGACAGCTCGCTGGCATAAGCAGCGCATGACCACCTCAGGCATTGTGTTCGGCGCGACTGGGCGGCTTTATCGAAATTTGGCCCGCCGCGCCGCGCATACGGTCAAACACCATATGCCTGAGGTAAAAATCGATCTGTTCACCGGGTCGCGGCCTATGCAAGACCCGGTGTTCGACAGAATTGTGCATCTGGAAAACGCACAGACCACCCGACCAAAATTCGAAGCCCTGCTGCGGTCGCGCTTTGACCGGACATTGTATCTGGACGCCGATATTGTCATGTGCGCGCCGGTCTGGGACCTGTTCGAACTGCTCGAGCAATTCGACATTGTCGGCGGACACGAACAATATGGCAGCTCGAGCGCGGCGATGCGCAACGGGCCACGCCCATTGCCACCGGCCTTTCGTCAACTCAACAGCGGCGTTTTGGCCATCCGCAAATCCGACCGAAGCCAGAGCTTTCTTAACGGCTGGCGCGACGCTTATGTTGCAGCCAATGCCCGCTATGATCAGCCCTTTATGCGCGATCAGCTGTGGCAGACGGATCTGCGGCTTTGGGTTCTGCCGCCCGAATACAACCAGATGTATACGCCTCATGTGCTGCACAGTTCGGACATGCACGCGGCCCCACGCTTGCTGCATCTAACACATTTGCACGATGACAAGAAATTTGGCCTGCCCGCGGATCGTCCATTTGACCTGGCTGATCTGATCCCCGGCCCGACCCATCAAAGGTTGCTGGACCTGTTGCACAGCGATCAGTCTCTCGGCAATCCACCGCCACCTGCGCCAACGTTGCGTGAAAAACTCAAAGGCAAATCCCCATCCGCTTTGCTGGCGTCACGGCTACGGCTTTTGCGGCAAAGATTTCGCTAGTAAAAACGCGGATTCGTCCAAACTGACGCAGGTCACAGGCGTAGGGCCGTAACACTTCGGTAATTTGTGATCACACCCCTGAAAAGCGTGATCACAAATGTCGCTTTTTCTCTAAAACCGTCTTTTTTCAGTGTGAAAATCAGGTAATCCCATCCTCAGCCGGGCGGGGCTTAGGCCGCGCCTTTACAAAAGCAACAGCCAGATGGGACAGAATTCATGAACATCCATGAATATCAGGCAAAGGCGCTTCTTCGCAGCTACGGGGCTCCGGTTTCGGACGGTCGCGTGGTTCTGCGCGCCGAAGATGCCAAAACCGCCGCCGGTGAACTGGACGGACCTTTGTGGGTCGTCAAAGCGCAGATTCATGCAGGGGGCCGCGGTAAAGGGTCGTTCAAAGAAGCCGATGCTGGTGAAAAAGGCGGTGTGCGTCTGGCCAAATCGGTGGAAGAAGCCGCCGAAGAAGCAAAGAAAATGCTGGGCCGCACTTTGGTCACGCATCAGACTGGCCCGGTCGGCAAGAAGGTCAACCGGATCTATATCGAAGCAGGTTCCGGCATCGAAACCGAACTGTATCTGGCCCTCCTCGTGGATCGCCAGACCAGCCGCGTATCGTTCGTCTGCTCGACCGAAGGCGGCATGGACATCGAAGAAGTCGCTGCGGAAACGCCCGAAAAGATTCTGTCATTCTCGGTCGATCCGGCCACGGGCTACATGCCGTACCACGGCCGCCGTATCGCCTTTGCATTGGGTCTGAAAGGCGCACAGGTCAAGCAATGCGTCGCGCTGATGGGCAAGCTCTACAAAGCCTTCATCGAGAAGGACATGGAGATGCTTGAGATCAACCCACTTATCGTGACCGATGGCGGGGATCTGAAGGTTCTGGACGCCAAGCTGGGCTTTGACGGCAACGCGATCTATCGCCAGCCCGACGTGGCCGAGCTGCGCGACGAGACCGAAGAAGACCCCAAAGAGCTCGAAGCCTCCAAGTACGATCTGAACTACATCGCGCTCGACGGTGAAATCGGCTGCATGGTGAACGGTGCGGGTCTGGCGATGGCGACCATGGACATCATCAAGCTTTATGGGGCCGAGCCTGCCAACTTCCTCGACGTGGGCGGCGGAGCGACCAAGGAAAAGGTCACCGAGGCGTTCAAGATCATCACCTCGGATCCCAATGTCAAAGGCATCCTGGTGAACATCTTCGGCGGCATCATGCGCTGTGACGTGATCGCCGAGGGCGTGGTCGCTGCGGTCAAAGAAGTCGGCCTGCAGGTGCCACTGGTTGTGCGCCTCGAAGGCACCAACGTCGAGCAGGGCAAGGAGATCATCAACACCTCAGGCCTGAACGTCATCGCGGCAGATAACCTGTCCGACGGTGCCGAGAAAATCGTGAAGGCTGTGAAGGGGTAATAGGAGATGCGACTGAGCCCTGCGATTGCATTTGTTACTTCAGTCTTCTTGGGCAGCTCTGTTGCTGCTCAAGGGTACCAGCCCATTAAATCACAATCTGTAGTATCCGCCATGGGCGACTTCGCCCGCATTTGCTACGGGAGCTACCCGACTTTTAAGAGCGCACAAGACAAAGCGGAGCCCTTGGGCTATAGCTTTTTCGCTCCCCTAGAGTCGTACATAAACTCCACAACGGGCGCGTCAATCAAAGTCATCGACGGCTCCGCCGCTAAAGTGTGTTCTTTCAGTTTTGTTACTGAAGACCCGCATTCAGCCTTCACTAAACAAATGAAAACGCCGTTCAACGCTGTACTCCGCGAAGTACAAGGGATGGGACGAGTTTATATTTCTCAAGTCGAGCAGGGCGGCCTAATGATCGCGTCCACTGGAACAAAAATGGGGAACGCGATCCATTACGAGCTGATGCTGCAGGTGACGAAATAGCCAACAAGAATTCGCACTTAGTCCGAACATCCGGTCTAGGGAACTTTAAAAACAGGAGAAAGCCAAATGGCTGTCCTCGTAAATGAAAACACCAAGGTCATCTGTCAGGGCTTTACCGGCTCGCAGGGCACATTCCACTCTGAACAGGCCATTGCTTATGGCACCAAGATGGTCGGCGGTGTGACGCCGGGCAAAGGCGGGATGGAGCATCTGGGCCTGCCGGTCTTTGACTCGGTCCATGAAGCCAAGGCCAAGACCGAAGCGAACGCATCCGTGATCTATGTTCCTCCGCCTTTTGCCGCCGATTCGATCCTTGAAGCGATTGATGCCGAAATGGAACTGATCGTCTGCATCACCGAAGGCATTCCGGTGCTGGACATGATGAAGGTCAAGCGCGCCCTTGAAGGTTCCTCGAGCCGGCTGATCGGCCCGAACTGCCCCGGTGTCATCACGCCGGATGCCTGCAAGATCGGTATCATGCCCGGCCACATCCACAAGCGTGGCTCGGTCGGCGTTGTATCGCGCTCGGGCACGCTGACCTATGAGGCCGTCAAGCAGACAGCCGATATCGGTCTGGGCCAGTCCACCGCTGTGGGCATCGGCGGTGACCCGATCAAAGGGACCGAGCATATCGACGTGCTGGACATGTTCCTAGACGATGATGAAACCGCCTCGATCATCATGATCGGTGAGATCGGTGGCTCGGCCGAAGAAGAAGCCGCCGAATTCTTGGCCGAGAACAAGAAAAAAGGGCGTTGGAAGCCGGTCGCCGGGTTCATTGCGGGCCGTACGGCGCCTCCGGGCCGCCGCATGGGTCACGCCGGCGCGATTGTCGCTGGCGGCAAAGGTGGCGCCGAGGACAAGATCGAAGCGATGAAGTCTGCCGGGATCGTCGTCGCCGACAGCCCTGCGACGCTTGGCGAAGCCGTGCTGAAAGCGATTGAAATCGGCTGATACCAAAACCTGGCGGGCGAATTTCGCCCGCCAACCATTGGAGGTGACCGAACAAATGGGATTTGCAGAGGCCATAGGCACTTGCCTGCGCAAATACGTCACATTTTCGGGGCGCGCATCGCGGTCGGAATATTGGTGGTTTTTCCTTTTTGTCTTTACGATGGGCGCGCTGGCCTCGGTCGTGGACAATTTGGTGTTCCCGGCCCCGGACATTGGCGATGACGGCAGCGTGCCATCGCCGCAACCTCAGCCAATGCAGATGCTTGTCTCATTGGGCCTGTTTTTGCCGCATCTGGCAGCGGCGTTTCGCCGAATGCATGACACCGGTCGCTCGGGCTGGTTCGTATTCCTGCCGACGGCGCTGTTTCTGACCGCAATCGGCGTTTTGATCTTTGGCATCGGCATTGCCAATGTGTTCGCATCCGGCGGGTCGATGGATATCCTATTCACCCGCGTGACGCTTTTGCTTTTGATCCCCACGCTTGTCGTGCTGCTCATATCTCCGCTTTTGGTGCTGTTCTGGCTGACCCGCCCCGGCTCTCCCGACACAAACGCCTACGGCCCGGCGCCCCAAAGGCAGGTCCAATGAACGGCAACAGCTTCCTGGCTTCAGACGCCTACGCGCATGCAAGGGACGCTGTCCCCTGCCCTGCGTTCCGGAAGGGCGGGCAATGGCTGTGACCGTTGAGATGTCCAATTCCCCGGTTAACAGCCTGTTTGTTGTGCCGTGGTATGCGCTTAAGCCTCGAACGGGCGGGGGACAGCGCAGTATGATCCTGATGAATGGTTTACGCCGGGCGGGGGCCTTGGAAGTCTTGGTCTGCCAGTGCTCCAGAAAGGCCGATATTTCGGAATTTGCCGCACATTTTCCGGGTGTCACCTTCAGCATACACAGGACTGAGCCGACAGAGCGGCCGGGCCCTTTTGCCAACTTTTTGTCAGCCTTTTTGCCATGGCGCAAATTCATGATGGTGTCGCCGTCTTTGCGGAAAACAGTTCTCGATTGTCTGGCGCAACGCCCCGCGCATGTTGAGGTGTTTCGCCGTCTTCGCGTCCTTGCCCAGTCCGGTCTGCTGGCGGAGGACACGCAGGCCCGTATCGTCGTCGACCTTGATGATCGCGAAGATCACATGCACGCTGCTCGGATCACCGAAAGATACGGCGCTGCAGCGACCCGAGCCTTCCTGGCGCTCTATGTCCGCCGCGGATTCCGGGCGGTCATCAATCGGAAACTGGAACCGGTCAAGCAAGCCTGGCTTGTCTCAAGCAAAGACAAAGATGGCCTGGCCCTGTCCGACACGCGTTTCGTGCCCAACGTTCCGTTCACAGCAGATTTGGCCACGGTTGCTGGGGCAGAAAATACCAAGCCGGTCCTGCTCTTTGTTGGAAACGCGACTTACAGTCCGAATGCAAACGGGCTGGAATGGCTGCTGGGCGAGGTTTGGCCAAAAGTTGTGGCCTTGGCGCCCGACAGCCGTCTCAGGCTGGTTGGCACCGGGAACTGGTCCAATCTGAAAGCCCGCTTTGGTGCAGTTGGGTCCATCGAATTTGTCGGAGAAGTCGATGATCTGAGCGCCGAATACAGCCAGGCGCGTGCTGCTGCTGCCCCGATATTTTCTGGCGGCGGATCGCAGATAAAAGTCGTGGAAGGCTGCGGGTTTGCAAGACCCGTAATCTCCAGCGTCTTTGCTGTCGCCGGGTATGACAATCCTCTGGCCGAGGCGATTGACAAAACCGACGACGCCGACCGCTTTGCAGAACTCTGCGCTGCCTATCTGACCAACAGTGATTTGGCCGGACAAAAGGGCAAGGAGCTTCGATCGCTGCAACAGGCTCAATATTCCAAACAAAGCGTCGTCGCACGCGTCGAAGGATCTGTCAGAGAGCTGATCAAAAGCGAGCCTTCGAAATGATCCATCCAGCCAAACTCAATCAGACCGTCATACGCGCATATCACAGCAAAAGCCCCCTTGGACGCCCAGAGGTATCCCAATGACAGAACAATCCGGAAATGCTCAATTCCACGCCTCCTCCTTCATGCAGGGGCACAATGCCGAATATCTTGAGCAGCTTTACGCTCAATATGCGGCGGACCCGACCGCAGTTGATGCGGCCTGGTCCGAATTCTTTTCCGCTCTTGGCGATGCCGAACTGGATGTGAAGGCCGAAGCCGCAGGCCCCTCCTGGTCGCGCAGCGATTGGCCGCCGATGCCCGGTGACGACTTGACCGCAGCCCTGACCGGCGAATGGGCGGAACCTGTCGTCGAAGCCAAAGCTGCCGGCAAGAAAATCGCCGAGAAAGCGACCGAAAAGGGCGTCGAGCTTTCTGAAGAGGTCATCAAACGTGCGGTTTTGGATTCGATCCGGGCGCTGATGCTGATCCGTGCCTATCGGATTCGGGGCCATCTGGTCGCCGATCTGGACCCGCTGGGCATGCGCGATGCCACCCCACATCCCGAACTGGACCCGCGCAGCTATGGCTTTGCCGAAGCGGATATGGACCGCCCGATTTTCATCGACAATGTTTTGGGCCTGCAGATCGCGTCGATGCGGCAGATCCTTGAGATCGTAAAACGCACCTATTGTGGCACTTTTGCGCTGCAATACATGCATATCTCGGATCCGGAACAGGCCGCATGGCTGAAAGAGCGGATCGAAGGCTATGGCAAGGAGATTGCCTTTACGCGCGAAGGCCGCAAAGCGATCCTCAACAAGATGGTCGAGGCCGAAGGCTTCGAAAAGTTCCTGCATGTCAAATATATGGGCACCAAGCGCTTTGGACTTGATGGCGGTGAAAGCCTGATCCCGGCGATGGAGCAGATCATCAAACGCGGCGGCGCCTTGGGTCTGAAAGAGATCGTCATCGGTATGCCGCACCGTGGTCGTCTGTCGGTGCTGGCCAATGTGATGGGCAAGCCTTACCGGGCAATCTTCAACGAATTTCAGGGCGGCAGCTTCAAACCCGAAGATGTCGACGGCTCGGGCGATGTGAAATACCACCTTGGGGCCTCATCAGACCGCGTGTTTGACGGCAATTCGGTGCACCTGTCGCTGACTGCGAACCCGTCGCATCTTGAGGCTGTGAACCCGGTTGTGCTGGGCAAGGCCCGCGCCAAGCAGGATCAGTTGAACGATGAAGAACGCACCGCCGTTCTGCCCGTGCTGCTGCATGGCGATGCGGCCTTTGCCGGTCAGGGTGTTGTGGCCGAGTGTTTCCAGCTGTCGGGCATTCGCGGCCACCGCACCGGTGGGACCATGCATATCGTCGTGAACAACCAGATCGGCTTTACCACGGCACCGCATTTCTCGCGCACCTCGCCTTATCCCACCGATATCGCGCTGGTGGTTGAAGCGCCGATTTTCCACGTCAATGGTGACGACCCCGAGGCTGTCGTTCATGCCGCCAAGGTCGCGACAGAGTTCCGCCAGAAATTCCACAAGGACGTGGTCATCGACATCTTCTGCTATCGCCGCTTTGGCCATAACGAAGGTGACGAGCCGATGTTCACCAACCCGGTGATGTATAAGCGGATCAAGACGCACAAGACAACGCTGTCGCTTTACACCGAACGGCTGGTCAAGGACGGGCTAATCCCTGAAGGCGAAATTGAGGATATGAAAGCGGCGTTCCAGGCGCATCTGAACGAGGAGTTCGAGGTCGGTCGCGAATTCAAACCCAACAAGGCCGACTGGCTGGACGGGCGCTGGTCGCATTTGGACAAACTCGGGCCCGAATATGAACGCGGCCAGACTGCGATTACGCCGGACACAATGGCCGAGATCGGCAATGCCTTGACCCGCGTGCCGGACGGGTTCGACATGCACCGCACGGTGCAGCGCCTGTTGGACACGAAGCGCAAGATGTTCGAAACCGGCGAAGGCTTTGATTGGGCCACTGGCGAGGCGCTGGCCTTTGGCTCGCTCCTGACCGAAGGCTACCCGGTGCGTCTGGCCGGGCAGGACAGCACGCGCGGCACCTTCTCGCAGCGGCATTCAGCCTTTATCGATCAGAGCACGGAAGAGCGGTATTACCCCCTCAACAACATCCGCGAAGGCCAGACGCGGTATGAGGTGATCGACTCGGCGCTGTCGGAATATGCGGTGCTGGGCTTTGAATATGGCTATTCGCTGGCTGAACCCAACGCTCTGACCATGTGGGAAGCGCAGTTTGGCGATTTTGCCAATGGCGCGCAGATCATGTTTGATCAGTTCATCAATTCGGGCGAAAGCAAATGGCTTCGCATGTCCGGGCTGGTCTGCCTGCTGCCGCATGGCTTTGAGGGCCAGGGGCCGGAACATAGCTCCGCCCGATTGGAGCGGTTCCTGCAGATGTGTGGTCAGGATAACTGGATCGTGGCAAACTGCACGACACCGGCGAATTATTTCCACATCCTGCGTCGCCAGATCCATCGCGACTTCCGCAAGCCGTTGATCCTGATGACGCCGAAATCGCTGCTACGGCATAAGCTGGCCGTGTCCAAGGCCGATGAGTTCACGGATGGCAGTTCGTTCCACAGGGTTTTGTGGGATGACGCACAGTTGGGTAATTCGGACACCAAGCTGGTCGAAGACAAGAAGATCAAACGGGTCGTGATGTGTTCGGGCAAGGTCTATTACGATCTGCTGGAAGAACGAGACGCCCGCGGGATCGACGACGTCTATCTGATGCGGATCGAGCAGTATTACCCCTTCCCGGCGCTTTCACTGATCAAAGAGCTTGAGCGTTTCAAAGGGGCCGAAATGCTCTGGTGTCAGGAAGAGCCCAAGAACCAGGGGGCCTGGAGCTTCATCGAACCAAATATCGAATGGGCCCTGACCCGCATCGACGCCACCCATACCCGCCCCCGCTATGTCGGGCGTTCGGCCTCGGCCTCACCTGCGACGGGTCTGGCCAGCCAACATAAAGCTCAACAAGAGGCGCTCGTGAACGAAGCGCTCACGATCGAAGGAAAGTAACCCATGACCATTGAAGTGCGCGTGCCCACCTTGGGCGAGTCCGTCACCGAAGCCACGGTGGCCACGTGGTTCAAAAAACCAGGCGACGCAGTCGCCGTGGATGAAATGCTGTGTGAACTGGAGACCGACAAGGTCACCGTGGAAGTGCCTTCCCCGGCAGCTGGCACCATGGGAGAGATCGTCGCGGGCGAAGGCGAGACCGTTGGGGTTGACGCCTTGCTGGCCACATTGCTGGCGGGCGACGGCGCTGCTGCGGCCCCTGCTGCTCCGGCTGCGGCCACTCCGGCTGCGGATCCGGCCCCTGCTCCGGCCTCTGGCAGCACCGATGTGATGGTGCCCACCTTGGGTGAATCGGTCACCGAAGCCACGGTGAGCACCTGGTTCAAAGCCGTTGGTGATAGTGTTGCGCAGGACGAAATGCTGTGTGAGTTGGAAACAGACAAAGTATCGGTCGAAGTCCCCGCCCCTGTTGCAGGTGTTCTGGCGGAAATCACCGCTCCGGAAGGGACAACCGTGGACGCAACGGCCAAGCTGGGCGTGATTTCCGGCTCTGACACCGCAGCAGCACCGGCCCCGTCGGCTGCGCCATCCGTGCCCGCCCCTGCTGCCCAATCAGGCGCGAAGGATGTCGAAAACGCGCCATCGGCTCAGAAAGCCATGGCCGAAGCCGGTATCGATGCCTCTGCCGTCACAGGCACGGGTCGCGATGGGCGCATTATGAAAGAAGATGTCAAAGCCGCCGTGTCTGCCGCTGCAGCAGCACCGGCCCCGACCCCAGCGGCGGTTGCGCCACGCGCTCCGGTACCTGCTGATGATGCCGCGCGGGAAGAGCGGGTCAAGATGACCCGTCTGCGCCAGACCATTGCCCGCCGCCTAAAGGACGCCCAGAACACCGCCGCCATGCTGACCACCTATAACGAGGTGGACATGACCGAGGTGATGGCCCTGCGCAACGAGTACAAAGACCTCTTTGAGAAAAAGCACGGCGTGCGCCTAGGCTTTATGTCCTTTTTCACCAAGGCCTGTGTACATGCGCTGAAAGAAGTGCCCGAGGTGAATGCCGAGATCGACGGCACAGACATCGTCTACAAGAACTTTGTGCATATGGGCATCGCTGCGGGAACGCCCACCGGCCTTGTGGTGCCGGTGATCCGTGACGCCGATACGATGTCCTTTGCCGAGATCGAAAAGGCCATTGGAGAAAAGGGCCGCCGCGCGCGCGACGGCAAGCTGTCGATGGCGGAAATGCAGGGCGGCACCTTCACCATCTCGAACGGCGGTGTCTATGGCTCGCTGATGTCCTCGCCGATCCTGAACCCGCCACAGTCGGGTATCCTTGGCATGCACAAGATCCAGGACCGTCCGATGGCCATCAATGGTGAGATCAAGATCCGTCCGATGATGTATCTGGCACTCAGCTATGACCACCGCATCGTCGACGGCAAAGGCGCGGTGACCTTCCTCGTGCGCGTCAAAGAGGCACTGGAAGATCCGCGCCGGTTGTTGATGGATCTGTAAGCCAGGGAAGCTTATGATCGAGAATGCCGCCTATCCAAAACCGCGCATGGCTTCGCCGTGTCGGAGATGGGTGGGCGTCAGTCTTGCGGTTTGGAGCTGTTTCCTATTCTTCGTCATGGGCGCAATTGGTCTAAATTGGCCCACAATTCGACTTCTCGACGTACTTCTATCGGATCGTATTTTGGACCTCTTTGGCCTGGTGGCGTGGCTCTTCTGTGCACTATCGACCGCAGCGCTTGGACTGCGTTTCATGATCGGGAAACAAACTCCAAAGTGGATTGGTGCAATTTTTGTCAGTTCTTCGATCTTTCTTGCTGTTTTGGACCTACTGAACACAGGTTTGGCGCCGCTCCAGCTATATTTGGTCGCGCCAGTCGTTGCGGTCATCTTTCTTGAAGCGCGAGCGATCAAATGACCCCCGAACTCACCGCCCTCACCCTCGCCGCCCTCGCCTGCCAACCCGCGACTGAGTGCCCGTGCGACGAAGAGGCCTACCCGT
>JABSSB010000008.1:20772-34729 GCA_013214715.1 Paracoccaceae bacterium
CCTCTCCCCCCGCGACGGGCGGCCCATGGTTGAGCAACTGCCCGAGATGCCCGCGCGGCTTTATCGCGCGCTCAACAACCATTTCGAAGGGCTGATCCTCTTTACCATTGCGGTGGTGGTGATCACGCTGGCCGACGCCTCGACCCCGTTCACCGCTGCCTGCGCCTGGGCCTATCTGGTGGCGCGGGTGCTTTATGTTCCGGCCTATGCCTTTGGCTGGGTACCCTGGCGCAGCCTGATTTGGGGCGTCGGGTTCCTTGCCACTTTCCTCATGCTTGTGGCGGCGTTGATATGAGCGCGGCCCCCAATACACGTGACGCCGAAGCGGTGTCCAAACCCGAAAGGACCTGACCTATGGCCAATTATGATGTCATCGTTATCGGCTCCGGCCCCGGCGGCTATGTCTGCGCCATCCGCTGCGCGCAGCTGGGCCTGAAAACCGCCTGTGTCGAAGGCCGCGATACGTTGGGCGGTACGTGCCTGAACATCGGCTGTATCCCTTCCAAGGCGCTGTTGCACTCGACCCATATGCTGCACGAGGCCGAGCATAATTTCGCCAAGATGGGGCTGAAATCATCTGCACCTAAGGTCGACTGGAAGCAGATGATGGCGTTCAAGCAAGAAACCATTGATGGCAACACCAAGGGCATAGAATTCCTGTTCAAAAAGAACAAGATCGACTGGCTCAAGGGCTGGGGCTCAATCCCGGCTGCCGGTCAGGTTAAGGTCGGCGATGAGGTGCACACCGCCAAGAACATCATCATCGCCTCGGGGTCCGAGCCGTCGTCGCTGCCCGGCGTCGAGGTTGACGAGAAAACCGTCATCACCTCGACCGGTGCGCTCGACCTGCCGAAGATTCCCAAGAAGATGGTGGTGATTGGCGCGGGTGTGATCGGGCTCGAACTGGGTTCGGTCTACAAGCGTCTGGGCGCCGAGGTGACGGTGATCGAATATCTTAACGCCATCACCCCCGGCATGGATGCAGAGATTCAAAAAACCTTCCAGCGCACGTTAAAAAAGCAGGGAATGACGTTCATCATGGGCGCTGCCGTGCAGAAAACCGAAGCGCTGAAAACCAAGGCGAAGGTCACCTACAAACTGCGTAAGGATGACAGCGAGCATGAGATCGAGGCGGATGTGGTCCTGGTTGCCACCGGCCGCAAACCCTACACCGATGGTCTGGGGCTCGAGGCGCTTGGTGTCGAAATGTCGCCGCGTGGGCAGATCAAGGTCGGCAGGGATTGGCAAACCAATGTGCCCGGCATCTATGCAATCGGGGACTGCATCGACGGCCCGATGCTGGCCCACAAAGCCGAAGATGAAGGCATGGCCGCCGCCGAACAATGCGCTGGCAAGCATGGCCATGTGAACTATGGCGTGATCCCCGGCGTCATTTATACCGCGCCCGAGGTCGCCAATGTCGGAGAAACCGAAGAAAGCCTGAAGGAGCAGGGCCGCGCCTATAAGGTCGGCAAATTCAACTTCATGGGCAATGGCCGCGCCAAAGCAATGCTGGCGGCAGAAGGTTTCGTCAAAATCCTTGCCGATGCCGAAACAGACCGCATTCTTGGCGCGCATATTCTCGGACCCAACGCGGGCGATCTGATCCACGAGATCTGCGTGGCGATGGAATTCGGCGCCTCGGCCGAAGATCTGGCCCTGACCTGCCACGCCCACCCGACCCTGTCCGAAGCCGTGCGCGAGGCAGCACTGGCCCTCGGCGATGGACCGATCCACAGCTGATTACGAGTGTAGGGCGGGGTTTACCCCGCCGCACCCTCACCACATGGTCCGCGCCGCGCGCGCGGGCCAGGCGTCGTCATAGAGTTTGCCGCCTTCTTCACCACCGCTGCCTTCGGCCAAAAGATCTCCAGGTGTGGGCAAGCCCGCGCTTTGATCTCCGACCGTCCATAGGCCAGACCGGATCAGCGCCCGCGCACATTGGCTGTAAATCTCGTCAATGCGCACCACGATCACACTGATCGGTTGCTTGCCGCTGCGGTCAAAACGCGCGCGCAGGTCAGGATCGTCGCTGACGATCCCTTGCCCAATCAGCCGAATGGCCGTGTTTGATCCGGGCACCATGAAAATCAGTGACACGCGCGGATCACGCACAATATTCCGAAGCGAATCTAATCGGTTATTCCCACGCCAATCCGGCATCATGACATGATGCTGATCCAGCTCGGTCACTACGGGCCCCTCATCGCCGCGGGGGCTGACATCAACACCTTCCGGCCCGACCGTGGCCAGCATGCAAAACCGCGACGACATGATCCACCGCCGATACTGCGGCGTAAGCTTTGCCACCACTTTTCGTAGAGATGCTGAACCGGGCGTCCCATAAAGCGCGTGCAGCGCCTCAAGGGTTTCAATTTTGCGCATGACCCACCCTTTCATCTCTTCGAAATTACCCTGTCGCACCAGCATCAATTTCTGCGCTACGTTTTGGGCGAAAAGCCGCCTTCTGCCATCAGCGCGTTTGACCGCGTCTCAATGCTGTCTTCCAAGACGGCCATGAAGCTCGCCCGATCCAACCCCGGCTCAATCGGGTCCAGAAACTCGACCACGGCTTTGCCCGGTTTTCGTAATATGCCTTGGCGCGGCCAGAACAGACCCACGTTCACGGCCACGGGAACAACCGTCTGTCCAGTTTCGGAATAGAGCGCATAGGTGCCAACCTTGTAGGGTTTTTCTGCGCCCGGCTCGACACGCGTCCCCTGCGGATAGATGGTCAACTGGCCCGGATCGCCGTATTCTGCAGCCACATCCTGCACCATCTTGGCCAAGGACCCGCCTTTGCCCCGCACAACTGGAACACAGCCCAGCCGCTTGCCATAAAGCCCTATGACCGGGGTGTAGAGTATGGCCTGCTTCATCACGAAGCGCGCCCGAGGCAACGCTGTAAAGATCATCATCACGTCCAGAAAGGATTGATGCTTGGCCGCAACGATCACCTCCCCCTCGGGCGGCCTGCCGCGCACTTCGGTCTCGATGCCCACCATCCAGCGCGCGGTCCAGAACACCCAGCGCGAATAGCTTTTGCAGCAATGATATGCGCCATCGCGCGAAAAATACGCCCAAGGGGCCCATAGCAGGCCCATCACCACCATCATGACATAGATCTGGAACAAGAACAGCGCCGAAACGATCCATCTGAGCATCATAAAGCCCCCCGCAATCTGCGCTGCGCCGCGCCAAGCGTAGCCACAAAAGCGATCATCGCCACCACCACGGGTACCAGCAATGGCAACAGCCAGCCGCCTCCTTCAAAGGCCAAGCCCGTCAGCAATCCATCCTCGGCCATGTCTGGCAAGGCAACAACAGAGGCCACCGCCAGACCGGTACCGATCAGCGCCCCCGTGAAACCACGCCACGTGAAGCGCCGGACAAACCCCTGCGCGATAAATCCATCACGCGCGCCCACCAATCGCAGAACGTCAATCACCTGCGCATTCGATGCCAGCGATGCATTGGCCGCCAGCGTGATCATCGCGGCCATCGCAGCCACGATTAGAGCAATCGACACAAGCGCCATCAACCGCAGACCATCGGCAGCCCTCACAAGGGGTGCTTGCCAGCGTGAATGATCATCAAGCACTGCACCCGGAAATTCTCCGGCCAGACGCGCGCGCAACCCGGCCGGGTCATAGGGTGGCGTGCCAGCCCGCAGCTCGATCAACTGAGGCATGGGCAGGCCCTCTAGAACCGGGTCCGGACCAAACCAGGGGGCCAACAATGCGGCTTGTTCATCCTGGGTCAGTGCACGCGCCTCTGCGACGCCGGGCGTTTGGCGCAAGATCTGCAGCGCCGCGCGTGTTTGGGCCGTGCGCTCCTCCATCGGGGCTGTGATACGCAGGGTTGCAGTCTGTGCCAGCTCGTCCGACCAGCGATCGGCCAACCGCCCTGCCGACAGCGACAGCGCCAGAGCAAAAACCGCCAGATAGGCCATGATGGCGGCCACAAAAACGGTCAGCCGCGCTGTCACACCCGATGGTGGAACCACCCGGGCGGCCTGGGTGTCGCGGCGCATGACGGACGTGATCAACGAAACACTCAAAGATCCGCTCCCGCTAGCATCAACCGTTTATCCGATATACGCAGCACACGCGCCTGCACCTGTGCCTTTGCCACACGCACCAGCGACAGATCATGTGTCGCCAACAAAACGGTTTTGCCCATCCGATTCAATTCCGTCAGCAATTGCATCAGCCGCTGACTCATTTCCCAATCCACATTCCCGGTCGGCTCATCGGCGAGGATCACATCCGGAGACATGATCACGGCTCGCGCGAGGGCGGCGCGTTGACGTTCGCCTCCGGACAATTCTGTGGGGAGTGCATCTGCACGCGCCGACAGGCCAACCCATGCAACCAATTCCTTGAGATCACCGGATATCCGCGAAAACTCCTTGCCCGAGACCAGCAGCGGCATGGCGATGTTTTCCAGCAGGGGCAGGTGGTCAAGGAACTGACAATCCTGATGCACAACGCCGATTTGTCGGCGCAGCATGGCCATCTGATCGCGGGAACGCCCCTTCAGATCCGTACCAAACACTTTGATAGATCCGCTTTGCGGTCTCAGTGCACCATAGCAAAGGTTGAGCAGCGTCGTCTTCCCCGCACCAGAAGGTCCAGTCAGAAAATGGAAAGATCCCGGCGCCAGGCGCGCGCTTACGCCACGAAACACCTGCCCGCCTCCGTGCGAAAAAGACACATTCTCAAACTCGATCATGCCTGCGCACCACCCTTTTCTGCCGCAATTGCCTGCGGTTTTGCCCTGTTTTGCCCTGCCTCTGCCAAGGTTTACGCCGCGATGCGCTTCAGCAACAACGCTGCGGGCTTTTCAGCGGCTTTACATCTTTTCCCGTGGCGGGCAAAGCCATATGCTGGCACGCAAACGAGAAAGACAAACCTATCGGGGAGCTGACGCTATGCGGATCGTCTGTCCAAACTGCGAGGCAGAATACGAAGTTCCAGAGGACGCGATCCCCACATCGGGGCGCGAAGTGCAATGCTCGGTCTGTGGTAAGGCGTGGTTTCAGCGTCCGGCCGGCGACCCGATCGAGGCGCTTCAAAAAATCCGGGATCTGACATCGTCGAGCGTTGAAGCCAGCGAAGCGCGCCGCGCCAGTGCGCCGCCACCAGCGCCAGAGCCGGAGCCGACGCCCGAGCCGGAACCGACGCCCGAGCCGGAGCCAGCTCCTGTGGCAGTGCCGCAAAATGATCCGGACCCAGTGACCGAGCCTGTCCAATCCCAGTCCACCCCTGTCGAAGCCGCACAGGCAGAAACCGCACAGCCCTCCGAGCCCGAGGCATCGCCTACCCCATCAACACCGCCGCGCCCGGAGCTTGCGCCAGATGTGGCCGACATTTTGCGCAGCGAAGCCGAGCGCGAAACCGCGTTGCGCAAACAGGTGCGCGTGGCCCCTTCAAAAGCATCCAGCACGCCAGCCGAAGCAGAGGACGACGATACAACCGCAGAGGACAGCGCCCCGCAAACGCCGCAGCGCGTGCGCGTGTCGCGTCGCGATATGCCTCGCCGCGGGGCAGATCGCATGAGCCGTCCCGCCCCGGAAGATGTCGCCTCGGCCCCGTCGAGCATGGACCAGCGCAAGGATCTGCTACCAAATATTGATGATGTGACCCGCAAGCTGGGCAAACAGGGCGACCCAGAACTGCAGAAACCAGCAGAAGACAGCAGCGAGAAGGCTGTTGTCGAACAACCCGATACGCGCAGCGGCGGTGCCTTTACCCGCGGCTTTGCCTTCGCTTTGCTGATCGCCGTTGTTGCATGGCTGGTCTATTCGGAATCCGACGATATCGCCGGCCAGTTCCCGCAGGCCGAACCCTATCTGCAAGGCTATGTTGATGGCATCAATGACGCACGCGTCTGGATTGATGCTCAGGTCGGCGCGGTGGTTCCGCGCTGATCTGGCTCAGACTGTCCAACTCCCATGAAATTCCCCGTCGCGATCTATGCGACGGAACCCATGTGCCCCAAAGAAATCCCGCTGGGCCTGTGTCAGGTTGGTATTGCCGCGCGATTGGCGCAGGCTGTCATAAAAGCCCAGCGCGGCGGAAAGGCTCGGCACCGGCAAGCCCGCCGACAGAGCCGCAAGCACAGTGATGCGTAGAGCAGGAACCGTGGCGGCCAGCCGGTTTTGCATCGCAGGCGCAAGCATCAGCTCTCCCATCGGCGGGCCTGCATGAAACGCAGCGGCAAGATCATCCAACAACGCAGACCGGATGATGCAGCCCGCGCGCCAGATTTCGGCGATGCGGGCGAAATCCAGATCCCAAGCGAACTCTTCGCTGGCAGCGGACAGAACCCGGAACCCCTGAGCATGGGACAAGATCCGCGCCGCCTCGAACCCCATTGCCAGCGTCGCGGCGTCAGGCATGGCGATGCCTCCCGCTGGTCCGGGAAGACTTGAGGCCGCGTTTCGCAACGCCTTGCCTGCTGACCAGCTGCGCGCCGCGACAGCGGCTTCGATCGTGGTGGCAGATTGACCCAGTTTCAAAGCCTCGATCGCGGTCCACCGTCCCGTGCCTTTCTGACCCGCCTGATCCAGGATCAGATCGACAAGAGGCTGGCCCGATTGCGCGTCCTTGACCTTGAGGACATGGGCGGTGATCTCAACCAGGAAGGAACTGAGCGGTCCTTCCTGCCAGCTTTCGAACACCGCACTGATCTGGGAGGCAGGCCAACCGGACCCATCGCGCATCAATCCGTAAAGCTCGGCCAGCATCTGCATATCGGCATATTCGATACCGTTATGCACTGTTTTCACGAAATGGCCTGCACCGTCGGGGCCAACATGGGCCACGCAGGGATCATCGTCAAAACGTGCAGCGATTGTCTCAAGCTGCGGGCGCAACGCAGCCCAGGTCTCTTCCGTGCCGCCGACCATCATCGACGGGCCATGGCGCGCACCATCTTCGCCGCCCGAGACCCCCATGCCAACGAAATGCAGCCCGGACTTGGCCAGATCGGCGCTGCGACGCCGGGTGTCGTTAAAATCAGAATTGCCACCATCAATGATCATGTCGCCGGGATCCAGATGCGGGCGCAAGGCTGCGATTGCAGCATCGACCGGAGCACCGGACGGGATCATCATCAACAGCTTGCGCGGACGGGACAGGCCCGACAAGAGGGTCGGCAAATCTTGATACCCCATTAGGTGATCGGACAATGATCCGGACTGCGCCAAAAACTCCGGCACACGAGCCGGATCATAATCGGCCACCGCCACCTGAATGCCCTTTTCGGCAAGGTTCAACGCCAGCGCGCCACCCATCGTGCCAAGGCCGTAAACGCCGATCTCGGCTTGGGAGGAATGGGGCATGTCTCGGGCTCCTTCGGTCGTTGCCTTTCACTTAGGGTCGACCCCTCCCCAGGTAAAGCCCTGCGCGTGACGCCACGGCAGGGCCAGTTGTCGGCCCGCATGGATGGTCTTACCGTCCCTTGGCAAGGGGAGGAGCATCCATGACACAGCGCGCAGTGGTCATTGGCGCAGGACCAGCAGGGCTGGCCAGTGCAGCCTGTTTGAAACGGGCCGGTCTGAATGTGGAGATACTGGAAAAGTCCGGCTCTGTTGGACAGTCATGGCGCAATCATTATGGCCGCCTGCATTTGCACACGGCGCGCAACCGCTCTGCCTTGCCCCATCTGCCCATGCCCGAACATTTCGGGCGTTACCCGTCACGCCTGGATATGGTGGAATATCTCGAAACCTATGCCCGTCATTTCAGGCTGACCCCGCAATTCGGCACCAGCGTAGAGGAGCTGCGCCCGGATGGGACCGGGTGGCGCGTTGCGCATTCGCGGGGCGCGACTTGGGCGGATCATGTTGTTGTCGCCATTGGGTTGAACCACACGCCGTTCCGCGCCCAGTTGCCGGGCCTTGAGACATTTTCGGGCGAAGTGCTGCATTCCAGCGACTATCACGATCCGTCCGGCTTCGCTGGAGATCGGGTGATGGTCGTCGGATTTGGTAATTCGGGCGGTGAAATCGCTTTGGATCTGGCCGAAGCCGGAGCAAATGTCACACTTTCCGTGCGCGGCCCGGTCAATATTTTGCCTAAAGAAATGTTTGGTCTACCAACAACCTCACTAGGCCTGTTGCGCAAGCTTTTTGGCTATCGCATTGCGGACCGCCTGACCGCGCCGCTTTTGCGGGCCAAAATCGGGCGGCCTGCGGATTATGGCCTGCCCGATCCGGGCAAGGGACCGATTGCGCAAGTGGTCGAGGATGGACGCATCCCGTTGATCGATATCGGCACGCTGGGCGCAATCCGCGCCGGAAAGATCATGACCCGGCCCGGCATCCGCACGATCGACGGAGCGAGGGTGTGGTTCACAGATGGGCAGAGCACCGATCTGGACCGTATCGTGCTGGCCACAGGCTATCGGCTGGATCTGCGCGATCTGCTACCCGAAAACCTTGACCTGTTGGACGAGCACGGGCGCCCGCGCCAAACTGGGGCAAAGACCGGGGCGCGTGGCTTGTATTTCTGTTCTTTGAAAGCCTCACCCGAAGGTCAGCTGCGGCAAAGCGGGATGGACGCCGAAGCCATTGCAGCCGAAGCCGTTGCGCGCGCGGCTTAAACGCCCAGACACCAGCGCATGATCGCCTTCTGCGCGTGTAGACGGTTTTCGGCTTCATCGAAAATCACGGATTGTGGTCCATCCATGACCTCGGATGTGGCCTCTTCTTCGCGATGGGCAGGCAGGCAATGCATGAACAGCGCGTCGGGTTTGGCCGCGGCCATCAGCGCGCTGTCGACCTGATAGGGACGCAGCATGTTGTGGCGGCGTTCGCGCGCAGATTGAGCGTCATGCATCGACACCCAGGTGTCGGTGACGATCAGATCGGCCCCGTCAGCGGCCTTGTGGGGATCGCGTTCGATCTGGACCGTCGCACCCTTGGAGCGTGCCAGATCGATCCATTCCTGCTCCGGGTCCAGCTGTCCGGGCCCGGTGAAGGTAACGTCGAAGCCGAACTGCCCAGCAGCATGCAGGAAGGAGGCACAGACATTATTGCCATCCCCGCTCCAAACCACCTTCTTACCGGCGATGGGACCGCGATGTTCCTCATAGGTGAGGATATCGGCCATGATCTGGCAGGGGTGGGTGCGGTCAGTGAGACCGTTGATCACGGGGATCGAGGCGTATTCGGCCATTTCGATCAGCACAGATTCGTCAAAGGTGCGGATCATGATCAGATCGACATAGCGCGACAGCACACGTGCGGTGTCGGCAATGGTTTCACCATGGCCCAACTGCATGTCATTGCCAGACAGAACCATGGTCTGTCCGCCCATCTGGCGCACGCCCACATCAAAGGACACGCGTGTCCGGGTCGAAGGCTTTTCAAAAATCAGCGCCACCATGTGCCCCGCCAGCGGCTGCTCATCATCCGGCGTGCCGCGCGGGCGCCCAGCCCGGGCTGTTTTCATGGTGGCGGCTTGATCGATGATTCTGCGCAGGTTAGCGGGGTCGGTTTTGTGAATGTCGAGGAAGTGGTTCATGGGCGTTGTCCTGTGGGGTTGACGTCGGACCGGGGGCAATGCCCCCGGACCCCCGGGAGTATTTGGAAGGAAAGGAAATCAGGTTCTGATACTTGCCGCAGCGGCGTCCAGTCGGGCCAATGCAGTGGCGATCTCTTCGTCGGTGAGCGTCAAAGGCGGCAGCAGGCGCACCACGTTGTCAGCGGCAGGCACGGTGATCAGCTCTTGCGCATAGGCGGCGTTCACCATGTCGCCCGGTGCAACCTTGCAGCGCAGTCCCAGCATCAAGCCACTGCCGCGCACAGTTTCGAACACATCTGGATGAGAAGCGACCAGCCCTTCAAGACCCTGTCGCAACAGGGCGGCCTTGCGATTGACCTCGGACAGGAAGGCGGGATCTGAGACATGATCCATAACCGCACTTCCAACGGCGCAGGCCAGCGGATTGCCACCATAAGTGGAGCCATGCGTGCCAGCAGTCATGCCGGAAGCCGCGTTTTTGGTTGCCAGCACCGCGCCGAGCGGGAAGCCGCCGCCGATGCCTTTGGCGACCATCATGATATCGGGGTCGATCCCAGCCCATTCATGCGCGAAAAGCCGCCCTGTCCGGCCCATGCCGCATTGAACCTCATCGAAGATCAGAAGGATGCCATGTTGGTCACACAGATCACGCAAGCCTTTCAGGCAGACGTCAGGTAGAGGGCGGATGCCGCCTTCGCCCTGCACCGGCTCAACGAGGATTGCGGCAGTTTTGTCGGTGATCGCGGCGGTCAGCGCGTCGTGATCACCAAAAGGCAGATGGACAAAGCCCGGCAGCAGCGGGCCAAAGCCTTTGGTCATCTTTTCTGAGCCCGCCGCTGCAATCCCCGCCGAAGACCGCCCATGGAAGGAGCCTTCGAAAGTCAGGATGTCGACCTTTTCAGGCTGATCTTTTTCAAACCAGTATTTGCGCGTCATTTTCACCGCCAATTCGCAGCTTTCGGTGCCGGAACTGGTGAAGAACACAGTGTCTGCAAATGTCGCCTCAACCAGTTTATCCGCCAGCTCCTGCTGTTGTGGGATCTGGTATAGATTGGAGACATGCCAAAGCGCCTGCGCCTGACCGGTCAGCGCCGCGACCAGCGCCGGGTGTGCATGGCCCAGCGCGTTCACCGCAATCCCGGCGCCAAAATCCAGAAAACGTCGCCCGTCTGCCTCGATCAGCCAGCTGCCTTCGCCTTTGACAAAGCTCAAAGGCGCACGGGAATAGGTGGGCAAGACGGATGGGATCATCGGATCCTCCAAAATTTGGGTCACGGGGCACATCAGTGCCAAAAGGGCCGTGAACGGTCAATGTCAGGATGAAGGGAAGCGCGAGAAGGCGCAGAACGAGCAAGCGGCGTCAGCGGTGCTGGCGTCGGCGTCGGAAGTCAGATTGTGTCCGGCTCATGCTCATACGGGGTGAGTAGCGTGGATTGGCCGACCGCGCAAAGGGAAAAAACGTACCGATCTGACTGCGGCGCCGCAGGCGGTTGCAAGCGCTGGGGGGAAGGCGTAAGTTAGGCATCGGTTTTGGGGCGGCCAGCGGGCCGCTCTTTTCAATGAAATGGCCTAGAAGGTGATGAATGTCCTGGACCGATGAGCGTGTCGAGCTTCTGAAAAAGATGTGGGGTGAGGGCCAGTCGGCCAGCCAGATCGCCAAGGAGCTGGGCGGTGTGACCCGCAATGCCGTGATCGGCAAGGTACACCGGCTGGGGTTGTCAAACCGTACCGGAGGCGGCGGAAGCGCGCCCAAGGCAGAGCCCAAACCCAAAGCCGTCGAAGAGGCCAAGAAATCGGCGCCGAGCAAGCCCGAACCAGCACCCGAGCCTGAGCCCGTGGCGGCAGAAGCTGCGCCAGCACCGCGCACCGTGCCCGCACGCGCCAAGATCATTCCGGCCGGGCAGCCCTTGCCCCCACAGCCATCCGCCAACGAAATCAGCCCCGAGGCGATTGCCCGAGTGAACGAGATCGAGAAGAAGGCCAAGAAGATCACGCTCATGGAACTGACTGAGCGGACCTGCAAATGGCCCATCGGCGATCCGGCGACAGATGATTTCTGGTTCTGCGGTCTGCCCGTTCAGGCCGGTAAACCCTATTGCGAGGCCCATGTCGGCGTGGCGTTCCAGCCGATGAGCGCGCGGCGCGACAGGCGCCGGTAAGGCCGCGCCAAATGGGTCAGCTGTCAGAGCCGATCTGGCTGGCCCGCGCCAAACGCATTCTGGCCCTTGCGCAAAGCGGACAGCATTTCACCCGCGATCAATATGACCGCGAACGCTATGACGAACTGGTCGACATCGCCACAGCGATGCTGGCCGATTTGGGCAATGTGCCACTGACACGGCTGGATGGTCTCTTTCCACCCATGTCCGCGGCTATGCCACGCCTTCGCTGGACATTCGTTGCGCTGTGGTGCGCGATGGTCAGGTCTTGCTGGTGCAAGAGGCCCAGGACGGCAAATGGGCCATGCCAGGCGGCTTTGCCGATATCGGATTGTCGGCTGCCGAGAACGCAGAAAAAGAAGTTTTTGAAGAAAGCGGGCTGAAGGTGCGTGCCGCGCGGCTTTATGCTGTGACACACAAGCAAAAACACGACTACCCGCCAGATGCGCGGGATTTCTACAAATTTTATTTCCTGTGCTTGGAAGACACCCACTTCGCGCCTGTCACCGGCTCCGAAACGTTGGATGTTGGGTTCTTTGATCCAGACGCGCCGCCCATTCTGTCCAATGTGCGCACGAACCTCGAAGACATCAGGATGGCGGTGCAGGCCGCCCGGATGCCGGACGCCCTGCCCTATTTCGACTGATCTTAATTGATCGGCGCGCTGGAGGTGTAGTTCGGGATCACCCGATCCGAAGCTGCGTCAGGCTCGATCCCTGCCCAGTTGCCTTCGGCCAGATTGATGTTGCCGGGGATATCCTCTTCCCAGAAACCAACCACGTTGGGCGTGATATTCAGATACAGCTTGTCATCGACGATGCGCCACAGGTTGGGGTTGCCTGGCACTTTGCCACCCTTGGACACGCCATAGGCGCAATGCCCGTCATATTGCGGCACATAGTATTCAGGGTTTTCAAGGAAGGCGTCGCGATTGGCTTCCGTGGCAAAGGCAAAGGTAGAGCCGTTGAACTCTGCCGTGATGTCCGCGCGGCCCGGCACAGCTTCGGGCTGGGCACTGCCGACGGGGGCCTGGTCGAGGCTGCGATAGGCCACAACATCAAAGCCCGAGACGGCAAAGCCTGTCCCGTCGATATATTGCGGACCGGCAAAGGCCGGGACGGACAGGGCCGCGACAGCCGCGGCGGCAAGGAAAATGCGTTTCATAGGGTATCTCCCGATCTCTGCCCGGCACCGCGCCAGGTATGCACGGGAAGATTGCGCCATTTGTCACATTTGCGAAGGGGGCCTCCCGCCCTCGTGAGAGCTACGGCGCGGATGTGAGCGTGGCGTGAGCTGGTTGAAATATTCAGGCCAAAGCCACCATGGCCGAGCGGTGGCATTGTAGCCAAAGCCGGTCAAGCGCGTCGATCTCGTCGGCATTGAACTGGGATTGCACTTCCCAATACCGGCCCGATTCGACCATATAGCCCAGCTGCTTCTCGATCGCTTCCGGCGCGACGCAGGCCCTTTGCGCGATCCGATCTGGCAGATGTGCCACATCACCCAAAGCCTCGGGCGTCGCGCGATCGAACACCAACCGGGATGGGTTGGACGACAGGTTGACGCAGGCGCATCCCAGACGCGCAGCGTGCAACGCGAGCCGGGCAGATTTGGCTTCAAGGTTTCGCAGACTGATATCGGCGCGCAAAGGGTCGGCCTCTCCGGTGCCATAGAAATGCGACTTGCCGCTATCGGGATAGACCATGTCGCAGCCCATGAACGCCATCACTTTGGGGCGCAAGGCCGCCAGCGCCCAATAGCCCGCGGTTAAGGCCATTGTGCCGCCAGCATAGACGAAACCGCCATGATCGTTTTGCAGGGGCACATAATCTGCGGCAGTGACGACGATCTGACCTTGGGCCAGTTTGTCCGGCCTGCGATCCTCTGGAAAGTCTTCGGGATGAATCAGGATGTCCCAATCAGACCGCACCCGCCAGGCATTGTTGATCACAACGATCCGGTCGAACAGTGTGTGATCCCATTGCGCAGCCTCAACCGCATTGGGCGCGCTGCCCAGGATCAGGACGTGATCTGTCATGGTAGCCTGCCTATCCGTTGCCGTCGGTGACAGGTTAGCGCAACACTGCCTTGCGACAAGCTGTCATGATCGGATCAATGCAGCGCGCCTGAGGTCACCGCAATTTCGGCGGTTTCTTGGGGTCCATGCCCGGCGCCACAGGGGCCGCCATAGTCTGCGGTGCAGGTTTTGGCAGGTCAATCGGCATTCCGGCTCGCATCAGGCGATCTGTCATCGGATCATCAGCT
>JABSSB010000080.1 GCA_013214715.1 Paracoccaceae bacterium
AGGGCCAGTCGATCACAGGATAGCGGACACCAGGCATTTCTTCCGGGCGCAGCAAAGTCTCAAACGCGACATATTGCGCGCCCTCCTGCACGCCCGCCAGATCAAGCAAATCGGCCAGTTCAAAACCCGTCCAAGGAATGATCATGGACCAGGCTTCCACACAGCGGAACCGGTAGATGCGGGTTTCCAATTCCATCTGGGCCATAATGTCGGTCATGTTATAGCGGCCCGGACGATCCACCATGCCGTTGATTTCGATCGACCAGGGCTCCGTCGTCATCATATGCGCGTATTTGGCCGGATCGTCCTTGCGCGTACCGAATTCGTAGAAATTGTTGTAGCCGGTGATTTCTTCCCAGCTATTGGGTTCCAAAGCCTCTTGCGCGGCAAGCGGTGCGCCAATGGCACCCAGTCCCGCGGCCGCCCCCATGCCCGCAATCAGATTGCGGCGGTTCAGCCAGACCCCACGCGGGGTCACGTCGGCCGAAGTGAGGTCATTTTTCCAACGATGGGCCATCGCACTCTCCTTGCTGCTGCCACAGACATAATCAAGATGATTCCACCTGACAAAAAACAACACGTCACGTCCGCGCCAGCTTTTTGTAACACGGAAACTGTTCACATCCGCTCAACCCATGGTGACTGGACACGCTGAAGTTGACGGGCTTAGCGCAGGCAAACGGCGCGACAAGCGTCAGAAGGCCGCAGAATGGCAAAAACCACCCTCATAAGCTCTGCGTATCGATGTCAGACGCCCGAGGGGGGCGTTGGTCGAAGACATAAGTTTGGAGGACCCGACATGCTTCGCAAAACCGTATTGGCCGCTGCCTTTACCGCCGCTCTGACACCCGCTGCTTTTGCTGCGAACCAGGACATCGTCGACATCGCCGCAGGCGCCGGCGATTTCACCACGCTGGTGGCCGCCGTTGAAGCCGCAGATCTGGTGGATGTTCTGAAGAGTGATGGGCCGTTTACTGTGTTCGCACCGACAGATGCTGCTTTTGCGGCCCTGCCCGACGGCACGGTGGAAAACCTGCTCAAGCCAGAAAACAAAGATCAGTTGATCGCTGTGCTGACCTATCATGTCGTGCCTGGCAAAGTGATGTCGACCGATCTGGTCGATGACATGAAAGCCACCACCGTTCAGGGCAGCGAGATTACCATCGATCTGGACAATGGCGTGATGATCGATAACGCGTCGGTCGTGACGGCGGATATCGAGGCTGAAAACGGTGTGATCCACGTGATTGACGCCGTGATCCTGCCGAACTGATCATCAGGATCACTTGGTCACGCGTGAAGCCATGATTGCAAGGCATCGCGCGTGACCCGAGACAGGCGCAAGATCTCTTCCATATGGGTCATGCGCGCCGCTTCGGGGCTCTCGCTTTGTGCCAGAGCCTCGAAGTCGCCTAAACAACGATGCAATTCGGTCGCGCCAAGAATGGCGGCACTGCCTGCAAAACGATGCGCAAGCATCACCAGGTCTTTTTGGGGTACGGGCTGAGCCAAAGCGACCAGAAAATCATCGTTTTCCGCAGCAAATTGGTCGAGCAGGTCGGTCAGCCTGTCTGCTCCGATCCCGTCCAACAAATCTGCAAGCTGCGTGGCGTCGATGTTGGGAATGGATTTTGGCGATCCCTTTTTCTCCTGACGCTCTGGCCATTGATACCGCCCTGCCAAAATACGGCGCAAATCTGCACGGTCTATAGGTTTGGTCAGATAACCGTCGACACCCAGCGACGCCAGCCGTTCATATTCGCTCGACATAACATGGGCGGTGACGATGATGATGTCGGTTTTGTCGTTTGGTCCGTCCTGACCGCGAATTCGACCGATGGCCGTCGGGCCATCCATCACGGGCATCGACACGTCCATCAAGATCAGGTCAAATCGCTGCTGATCCGCGGCATCCACACCAACCTGACCATTGCGGGCAAGCGTGACATGGTGCCCGTCCGAAATCAGCATCTGTTCAAGAACCTTGATGTTGATTTCGTTGTCTTCCACCACAAGCACGCGTTTCGGCGTCACATCGGCATAAGGTAATTGCTGTAGGTTTAGAGGCGGGGGCAAGATAGGCGCATCGGCCGGGTCAAACGGAAACCGCAGCCAGAATGTGCTGCCATGGCTCAAACGGCTGGTCACGCCCAATGTCCCATCGAGCGCTTCGGTCATCCGCTGGGCAATCCCCAATCCCAGCCCCGTCCCGCTTGTCTTCCGCGTGAGGGAACTGTCGACCCGCTCAAAATCATTGAAGATGCGCTGTTGATCCTCCGCTGCGATCCCCGGCCCGGTATCGCGCACGCGCAGTTCGATCATGTCTTGACCGGATGGATCGCGCGTTTTTTCGGCCAAGAGCTCGACCGTGCCACGATGGGTGAATTTCACGCCGTTGCCGACAAGATTGATCAATACCTGCCGCAGCAGGCGCGGGTCTGTGCGGATCAAAGCGGCGGGTTCTCCGACCCAGCGCCAAGAGACATCGTTTTCACGCATGGCGGCCACGTGGATCTGGTTTTCCACCACTTCAGCCATCAACGCGTCAAGATCGGTGTTCACGATCTCTGTTTTATAGCCCGCTTCGAACCGGGCAATGTCGAGGACATCATCCACATGTTCCCGCAGCAATTGGCCCGCGCGCTCCATATTGGCAAGATACCCTTGCTGGCGTTCGTCAAGGCGCGTTTCTTCCAGCAGGCTCAACGTGCCCAACAGCCCGTTCAAAGGTGTCCGGATTTCATGGCTCATCACCGCCAGGAAATTGGATTTGGCCTGTTCGCCGGACAAGGCTTTGTCCCGTGCGGCCTTCAACTCTCGCTCATTGGCCAGACGGGTTGAGATATCGCGGATGAAATGAACAAAGAAGAGCCCCCCATCCCCCAGATTGACCGAGGTAGAGAGCTCGGCCGGAAAGCTTGTACCGTCAGATTTGCGCACCGAATGCACATAGCGGTCGAAGGTCGCATGCCCGCCGCGGCGCGCCGCGCGGGCCAGATCGCCCATACGCTTGATCAGCGTGCTGCGTCCGTCTTCGGATGCCAGCATGTCGATTGCGTTACGGTGGGATATGTCAGCCTTGGAAAAGCCAAACATGTCTTCTGCGGCAGTGTTGAAATGCAGGATGCTGCCCGTTTCGTCGGTGACCACGACGGCATCCTGCGCCGAGGACACGATCGCCTCGACCCGCCCGCGCAAGGCGCTTTCGGCCCGTGCCAGACGGATGGAAGCCCGATAAAGCGCCATCAAGGTCCCGACCACCAGCGCGACAAGCGCCAGAAAGCCCAGCGTGAGGTATCGAAGCCCGGTCAGTGCAGCCGCCGCCTTGGACCGCCGCTCTTCCCGTTGGGTTTGCAAGACCTGCTCTGTGCGCAGTTTCACCGCCTGAACCTGTGCCGGCATCATGAAAGAGGCCAATTCCAACTCGGGCATGGCGACGAAAAACCCGACATCCGGGCCGTTTACGACAGGATAGAACCGGTTGCGAAACTCTGTCAGGCGTGTCAGGGCGGCGTTGGCGCGGGCATCCTCCTGCAGGTAGCCATAGACCGGGTTGTCGTTCATCTCTTCTATGAAGCTGGCAATCCCGTTGAAACTGTCGCGCATGTCGGCCAGGCGAATTTCGTCAGTTTGTAACAGACTGATTTCGTCATCAGACGTGGTTTCGGCGAGGAATGCATACACATCGGCGTCAAACACGGTCATCTGCAAGTGCAGATCCTCAAGATCGGTGCGCACCAGATTGGCGACCTCGCCGCGGATCGAAAATGTCAGATACAAAAGCCCCGACGCACAGATCACTGTGACCCCGGTCAAAGCCAGAAGCAGACGCTGCCGCAGGCCCCATATCGGCCTGCGTGATGGATCATTTATGGGTTGCTCGCTCACCCTGTTGTCTCGCCTCGCATGATTTGCGGCCATAGCATAGCCATCAACAAGGCCAACAAAAGGCAAAGTGATCGAATTTCGAAAATCGCTGCAAGGGCAATGAGACATGGCCCCAGATCGGGGGCCATGTCACAGGCTGGATCAGTGCACCACCGCGTCACTTGGTGGGGTTCTGGTTGAATTTGCGATCCGATCTCCGATGATCAGACCCTCAGCCCCTGCCGACACGGCCACAGTGCTGCCATCCTTTATGTCACCCGCCAGAAGCATTTCGGCCAGCGGGTCCTGCAGCGCGCGCTGGATGACCCGTTTCAACGGCCGCGCCCCGAAAACAGGATCATAGCCTTCATCGGCAAGCCATTGGCGTGCACTTTCATCAAGGTCCAGCGTGATCTTGCGTGTGGACAGACGTTTGATCAGGCGGGCCATCTGGATATCGACGATGCCATCCATATCACCGCGCCCCAATCGGTCGAAGATGATGGTTTCATCCAGACGGTTCAGGAATTCGGGCCGGAAATGCGCCCGGACCGCATCCATCACGTCACGCCGCGCATCCGATGCATCCGCACCGTCGGGCACCTGGCTCAGCGCCTGCGCCCCAAGGTTCGATGTCAGGATGATCAGCGTTTGCTTGAAATCCACCGTCCGGCCCTGACCATCGGTCAGCACCCCGTCATCCAGCACCTGCAACAGCACGTTGAACACATCCGGATGCGCCTTTTCGACCTCGTCAAACAGCACAACCTGATACGGCCGTCGCCGCACGGCTTCGGTCAGCACACCGCCTTCATCATAGCCAACATAACCCGGAGGCGCGCCGATCAGACGCGCAACCGCGTGTTTCTCCATGAACTCCGACATATCGATGCGCACCATCGCGCTGTCATCGTCAAAGAGGAACTCGGCCACCGCCTTGGTCAATTCTGTCTTGCCAACACCAGTCGGCCCGAGGAACAGGAACGATCCCAATGGACGGCTTTCATCGTTCAATCCGGCCCGCGCACGACGCACAGCATTAGCCACGGCACGCACGGCAGCGTCTTGCCCGATGACGCGCTTGTGCAACCCGTCTTCCATACGCAGCAGTTTTTCGCGCTCACCTTCAAGCATTTTCGAGGTTGGGATACCCGTCCAGCGTTCGACCACGGCGGCGATCTGTTCAGGGCGCACGGCCTCTTCGACCATCATACCCTTGTCTTCGCGGGCTTCTGCCTCGGTCAGGGATTTCTCAAGCTCGGGGATGACGCCATAAGACAGTTCCCCCGCGCGGGCAAGGTTACCCTGACGCTTGGCGATCTCCAATTCAGCGCGCGCCTTGTCGAGCTGTTCTTTCAGGTCACGCGCACCGGCCAGCTTGTCCCGTTCGGATTGCCATTGCGCCGTCATCTGCGCAGATTGCTCCTGCAGATCGGCCAGCTCTTTCTGAAGCGTTTCCAACCGATCCAGCGACGCGACATCGTCCTCCAGCTTCAGCGCTTCTTCTTCGATCTGCATTTGCAGAATCTGGCGATCCAAAGCGTCAAGTTCTTCGGGCTTGCTGTCCACTTCCATGCGCAAGCGGCTCGCCGCCTCATCGACAAGATCGATGGCCTTGTCGGGCAGGAAACGGTCAGTGATATAACGGTTTGACAATGTGGCCGCAGACACAAGTGCCGCGTCCGCGATGCGCACGCCGTGATGGAGCTCGTATTTTTCCTTGATCCCTCGCAGGATGGAAATCGTGTCCTCAACCGTCGGCTCCTGCACGACAACAGGCTGGAAACGCCGCGCCAGTGCTGCGTCCTTTTCGACATATTTACGGTATTCATCCAGCGTCGTGGCGCCGACACAATGAAGCTCTCCGCGCGCCAGCGCCGGTTTGATCAAGTTGGCGGCATCCATCGCGCCATCGGTTTTGCCCGCGCCTACAAGCGTGTGCATCTCGTCAATGAACAGGATGATTTCGCCCGCAGCTTCGGTCACTTCGGTCAGGACCGATTTCAGGCGCTCTTCAAACTCACCACGATATTTCGCGCCGGCGATCAAAGCGCCCATATCCAGCGCGAGCAGCTTCTTGTCGCGCAGGCTTTCGGGCACATCGCCGTTCACGATGCGCAAGGCCATGCCTTCGGCGATCGCGGTTTTACCGACGCCTGGTTCCCCGATCAGAACCGGGTTGTTCTTGGTCCGGCGGCTCAGCACCTGCATTGAGCGACGGATTTCCTCATCCCGCCCGATGATCGGGTCGATCTTGCCATCCCGCGCCGCTTCGGTCAGATCGCGCGCGTATTTCGACAGGGCCTCATAGGTGTCCTCAGCGCTTGCGCTGTCGGCGGTGCGGCCTTTGCGAATATCGTTGATAGCTTCGTTGAGCTTCTGGGCGGTAAGGCCACCGGCATCCAGAGCGTCCTTGGCAGGCGACGGCTCAACCGCCAGCGCGGTCAGAATACGCTCCACCGGGACAAAACTGTCTTTGGCTTGCGTGGCCAGTTGCTCGGCCTGATCCAAGACTTTAGCCAGCGACTGGTCCATATAGACCTGCGCGGCTGAACCGGACACTTTGGGTTGTTTGGCCAACGCGCCTTCGACCGCGTCGCGCACATGGGCGGGATTACCCCCAGCGCGGGTGATCAGGTTGGAGGCCAGCCCCTGATCATCATCCAGCAAGGCTTTCAAAAGATGTTCGGGCGCCAGTCTTTGGTGCCCATCGCGCAGCGCAATGGTCTGCGCCGCCTGCACGAAACCGCGTGCACGTTCGGTAAATTTTGACAAATCCATGCCATTCTCCTTTTCCAAGCACCCATCGGTCGTCGGCGCCCAGCATAAGGCACGCCGCATATCATGGGCCTTGCCTAGGATTTGGGCATTTCCCCGCCCCGCTTCAAGCTCTCGCACGTGGACTTTTGCCGGGATTTGGCGCAAACCCGCGACGATATTTGCGTGAAAGGATGAAAGATGTCTGACGATCGCCTGATCGTAGCGATGGATGTGCCCCATGCCGTGGCCGGGCTGGAGCTGGCCGGGAAGCTGGGTGATGCCGTAAGCTTCTACAAAATCGGTCTTGGGATGCTGACCGGCGGCGGTCTCGCACTGGCCAATGAGCTCAAGGACGAGCATGGCAAACGCATCTTTTTGGACATGAAGCTGTTTGATATCGGCGCCACGGTNGAGGCTGCGGTGCGCGGGCTGGCATCGTTTGATCTGGATTTCCTTACTGTGCATGGCGACCCACATGTGGTTCGCGCCGCCAAAGAAGGCGCATCCGGGTCCAACATGAAAATCCTCGCCGTGACGGTCCTGACCTCGCTGGATCGCGGGGATCTGGATGATTGTCTGATCCGCGACGGGGCGATCCCGGATCTTGTGGTCGACCGTGCAGGCCGGGCCTTTGACGCAGGCGCAGATGGGGTCATCGCCTCACCACAGGAAGCCGCCTTGATCCGGGCGCTGCCCGAAGCCAGCGACCGGCTGATCGTGACACCCGGCGTGCGCCCGGCAGGGGCCGCGCTGGGAGATCAAAAGCGTGTCGCGACCCCGGCCCAGGCCATTGCAGATGGGGCTGATCATATCGTGGTCGGGCGCCCGATCTGGCAGGCCGCCAACCCGGCACAAGCCGCACGCGATGTCGTGGCAGAATTGTCGCCCCGCGCCTGACGGCTGGCCGCGGCCCACGCCCTGACCTATACTGCGGTGCCAGCCTGACCGGAGCTTAAGATGCCCACGCTCTGCCGCGATTGTCTGACCCAGTTCGAGACCGCCCCTGCCGCCAAACGCTGCCCGACCTGCGGCGGTCGGCGGATGCTGTCACATCCCGAATTGTTCGATTTGTCGATCGCGCATATGGATTGTGATGCTTTTTACGCCTCGGTCGAAAAACGCGACAATCCCGAACTTGCCGACAAGCCCGTCATCATTGGCGGTGGGCGGCGCGGTGTGGTTTCGACGGCCTGTTATGTGGCACGGATTCGCGGCGTCCGCTCGGCCATGCCGATGTTTCAGGCCCTGAAGCTTTGCCCCGATGCCGTTGTGATCAAACCGCGCATGGAGGCCTATGTCGACGCCTCACGCGCGATCCGCGCCATGATGGACGAGCTGACACCAGCGATCGAACCGCTCTCCTTGGATGAAGCGTTTCTGGACCTGACAGGAACCGAACGGCTGCATGGCGCGCCGCCGGCTGTCATGCTGGCGCGGCTGGTTAAACGCATGAAGGATGAGTTGGGGCTGACAGGCTCCATCGGGCTGAGCCACAACAAATTCCTGGCCAAGGTCGCCTCGGACCTCGACAAACCGCGCGGCTTTGCTGTGATCGGCGCGGCCGAGACCACAGATTTCCTGCATGACAAGCCTGTGCGGCTGATCTGGGGCATCGGGCCTGCCGCGCAGCAGACGCTGGACAAGGCGGGCATCCGCACCTTTGCCGACCTTAAACGCTGGGACAAACGGGATCTGGCTGATCGTTTCGGATCAATGGGGGAACGTCTGTGGCATCTGGCGCGCGGCGAAGATCGCCGCAGGGTCAGCGCCCATGCACCGATGAAGTCGATCTCCAATGAAACCACGTTTTTTGAGGACACCAGCGACCCTGATCTGCTGGACGGACATCTGTGGCGCATGGCCGAAAAAGTCAGCGACCGCGCCAAGGCCAAAGGGCTGGCCGGGCGGGTGGTCACCCTGAAACTGCGCCGCGCAAATTTCGATATCCTGACAAGGCGCATGTCACTACGTGACGCCACCCAAACCGCCGACCGTATCTATCGCAGCGCGCGCGGCTTGTTTGACGCCCTGAATGATCCTGGCCCTTATCGGCTGTTGGGATGTGGACTGGCAGATTTATGTCCAGACGAACAGGCCGACATATCAGGCGATCTTCTGGACCCCGGTGCCTCTCAGCGCAAAGAGGCAGAGCGGGCCACTGACGAAATCCGCAAGAGATTTGGCTCCGAAGCGATTTTGAAAGGCCGTTCGCTGCGGTGAATCCCGCGCCGATTCCACAACCCTGACAGGATTGGGTTCTCCTCCGACGCTTTTTCGCACTGATGACAGAGATTTTGATGAAACACGTTTTCTGTGCGCTTTGGATGGCCCTGATCGCCCCACTTTCAATGGCCAATGCAGCGCCCCTAGACGCCTCAGATGCCCGGTTTCAAGAGGTGGTGGACATCTGGCTATCGGGTCAGGAGATGGAGGCGCTGCAATCCCTCGCCGACATGGCACGTGAGGGGCATGGGTCCGCCAAGATCCTGCTGTCGCGCATCGCCAGTCGCCCTCAATTCAGCGACCACATAAAAGATAATCTCGACCGCAAAGCCCGGATCGCTCTGTTCCGTGAACCCAAAGGCCTATCCGGTCGCGACTGGACGGCCAGCGCGTCCGAAGTAGACAATCTTGCAAAGGCCATTTGGGGTTGCGAAAACTACAAGCCCGGCGACAGTCTCGATTATAGAACTATCCTAAGCACATTGGTTGAGGCGGGCGAGATCAGAATCGCGATGGCGTTTCTTCTTGGCCAACGCTCACAGCAAAGGTCGACCGATTATACTGTCTTCGCGCTGCAGATGTTGCAAAACAATGCGGATGCCTTTGGTCCAGCGGGGCAAAGCATGGCCTACTTTTTGATGAGCACAATTCACTTAGGAGGCGGGACGCCGCCGATACCGGCTGATGTCAAAACGGAGGCGGATTTGCGCGCCTATATCGCGTCGCTGAGGTCCAGCCTGAACGGGTTTGCGAGTTCAGGCCTTTATGATTCTAAAGACAACCGGTATCTGACGCCGGACTCTCCGCGAAACCGTCAACGTCTGTCAGATGCGGTCCGGGCTTTGCCCGAATTGCAGCCTCTGACCGTATTTTGTGAGGTCACCTGCTCTGAAACGCAGCAAAATACCTGCTTGGCTGAGGTCAGCTTTGCCATGGCGCGGACAGGTGCTTTTCTCTTCCCCTTCGCCAGCCCGGCCCAATCCCTGATCGATGACACAACCTACTGGAGTTCGGACCGGATGCTGGGCGATGTTGAGCGCATGGCAAAGACCGGCCAATGGCAGGACTGCCGCTAGGTGGTGAGCCCGAGGTGGGTTACTCCGCTGCCAATCGCCCTGATGCACGCCCGAGATCGGCAATTTTGGACATCACACGCCCCAATCGCGCCCGCAGCGCGTCAAAGCCATCCAAAGGCTGCAACGTCGCTTCGTTCATGTAAAGCGAGCGGTCAATTTCGACCTGAATGGCATGCTGATGGCGCGACGGGCGGCCATAGGTTTGCGTCACATAGGCCCCGGCAAAGGGCGTGTTGCGCGCGACCTCGAAACCCTCAGAGGCAAAGACCGATTCGATGGCATCCACGATCTCCAACCCAGCCGAGGCACCAAACCGATCGCCCAGCACGATATCCGGCCGCTTGCGCCCACGGGCGGCACCTTCCAGCGCTTCGCGCGGCATCGAATGGCAGTCGATCAGGATCGACCGCCCAAACTGGGCCTGCGCGTCCCGCATCAATCCCCACAGCGTGTCATGGTAAGGATACCAAACCTGATTGAGCCGCCGTTGCGCTTCGATCATGGAAATCTTTCCGCGATAGATCGGCCGCCCTCCGGCCACGACGCGTGGAATGACACCCAAGCCAGACGCCACGCGCGGATTATGTCCGGGCTTGCGCGCACCCTCGACCACGGCCGGGTCAAGTTCTTCCGCGGACCGGTTCAGATCAACATAGGCACGCGGAGCCGTTTCCACCAACAAGGGTGCGCCGTGCTCGGGCGCAGTGCCGAACAGGCGATCCACCCAGGCATCTTCGGACGATCGAATGATCTTGCGATCCAGTTGAGACTGTCGCAAGAAACCACGCGGATAATCGCGCCCGCTATGCGGCGAGGCGAAGATCACGCAGGTTGTGACCCGGTCGGGTCGGTGAATTTGATGCGTCAGGTCCGGCATTTGCATTCCCTTGTTCCCGGACAAGATAGCGCCAAAAACTCTGGTCGAAAGGCCTTGCACCCCCCTGCGACTCCTTTTATAGACCCGTCCACCGGCGCGGCCTTCCGCGCCCCGTTTTTTTCGGGGTGACGGAAATATGCGTTGGCCATCATGGGCGGTTAGCTCAGCGGTAGAGCACTTCGTTGACATCGAAGGGGTCACTGGTTCGATCCCAGTATCGCCCACCATGATATCACCGCGTCCATCGGACGCACCCGCGAAACCCCAGGCGCTGGCCCGCGCCGAGTGAAAACAGGAGACTGAGCATGAAAGTCAAGAACTCGCTCCGCTCGCTGAAGAACCGGCACCGTGACTGCCGGGTCGTGCGTCGCAAAGGCCGCGTCTACGTGATCAACAAGACGCAGCGCAAGTTCAAAGCCCGCCAGGGCTAAGCGACCGCGCCACGAGCGTTCAGATTTCAAAAGCCGTCCCTTAGGGGGCGGTTTTTTCGTTTCAGCCAATCAGATTATTTCTGATTTTTTCTGTCAGTTTTTACTTGCGAGCCGCTCGCAATCTGTTATCTGACAACATCAGTCAGGTAATTCAGGGAGCATCTTCTATGACTGCACGTATGCTATTTTCTGTCGCCGCCGCCGCACTTTTTGCTGGTCAGGCCTACGCAGATGGAGAGCTGAACCTTTATTCATCGCGTCACTATGACACCGATGAGCGGCTCTATTCCGATTTCGAAGACGCCACAGGCATCACCATCAATCGCATCGAAGGCAAGGCCGACGAGCTGATTGCACGCATGGAAGCTGAAGGTGAGAACTCTCCCGCCGACATCCTTCTGACGGTCGACACGTCGCGCCTTGAACGGGCTAAAGACGCCGGTGTTCTGCAGCCCATCCAAAGCGATGTGCTCGAAGCACGCATCCCATCCTATCTTCAAGACAGCGACAACGAATGGTTCGGCTTCTCGCAACGCGCGCGTATCCTGTTTTACGATAAAAACGACGTGACCGACCCGCCACGCACCTATCAGGATTTGGCTGATCCAAAATACGCGGGCATGATTTGCATCCGTTCCGGGACCAACGTCTACTCCCAAACCATTTTGTCAGCCCTGATCGAACATCTGGGGGTAGATGCTGCCAAAGCATGGGCCGAGGGTGTAGTGGCCAACTTTGCACGTGACCCTCAGGGTGGCGATACAGACCAACTGCGCGGCATCGTGTCGGGCGAGTGCGATATTGCAATGTCGAACACTTACTATTTTGGCCGCGCTCTGCGCAAAAACGTCGACGGCCTGTCTGACTCTGTCGATATGGTGGGTTGGGTCTTCCCGAACCAAGACACGATTGGCGCGCATATGAACCTCTCAGGCGGCGGAGTGGCCAAGAACGCTCCGAACAAAGACAACGCGATCCTGTTCATGGAGTATCTTGCCTCAGATCAGGCGCAGGAATACTTCTCAGCCGGCAATGATGAATACCCCGCAGTTCCGGGCGTGGCACTCAGCCCCTCCGTTGCACAGCTGGGCATGTTCAAACCGGACGATGTCAATCTGAGCGACGTGGCCAAGAACGTGCCCGAGGCCCAGAAAATCTTCAACGAGGTTGGTTGGAAGTAATTTTCCCTGCAGACCGCAT
>JABSSB010000081.1 GCA_013214715.1 Paracoccaceae bacterium
AAGGTCATCACTTCTCCTGTCCGACGTCGTAACTGAGGCTGAGCACCGCGGTTAGTGAACCCTTGGTCGAGCGTCAAGTCTTGCCCAGACTCCATTGCACTTGTGCCCGTCTTCGGGCGATATGGCGACAGAGCAGATAAAGGCAAAGCCCGACCATGACCGCCCCCTTACAACCGCGTCCCTTCGCCCGGTTCGAATGGATCATCGCCTGGCGCTATCTGCGCGCCAAGCGCAGCGAAGGTGGCGTCAATGTGATGACTTGGATCAGCCTGATCGGTATCGCGCTGGCGGTCTTTGCCCTGATCGCGACGCTGGCGGTCCGGTCAGGCTTCCGGGCCGAATTCGTGGGCACCATCCTTGGCGCAAATGCCCATGTTACCGTCTATGACGCGGGCCGTGTTGATGAGCAGGGACGCTTCATCCGCACTATCGAAGGTTATGGCGGCCTGGCGGAGCGTCTGGCCGATGTGCCCGGCGTGCTGCGCGCAGCACCATTGATCCGGGGGCAGGTTCTGGCCACGGGCAACGGGCGCAATGCAGGGGTCGAAGTTCTGGGCATCGCGCCGGCCGACTTGGCCAGCCTGCCGATGATGCAAGAGGCGTCGCAAATCGGCGCACTGGCCCGGTTTGACGAGGGTGTGGCTATCGGGTCCGGCGTGGCGCGGGAACTGGGCCTGCGCGAAGGCGACCGGATTCGCCTGATCTCTCCCGAAGGGGTGCGCACGGCCTTTGGCACCTCGCCGCGGGTGAACGCCTATGAGGTGGTGCATGTCTTTTCCGCCGGGCGCTATGATATCGACCGTACCCGCGTCTATCTGCCATTTTCTGAGGCGCAGAGCTATTTCAACCGCGATGGCGTAGCTGACGAGGTTGAGCTGATGGTTGCCGACCCTGAAAATGTCGACGCGCTGCTGCTGCCCATCCTTGAGGTGGCGGGGACCGAGGTGCGCCTGTGGACATGGCGTGACAGCGCGGGCGGTTTTCTGCGCGCGTTGGAAGTCGAAGACAATGTGATGTTCATCATCCTGTCCATTCTGGTGCTGATTGCCGCGATGAACATCACCTCGGGCCTGATCATGCTGGTCAAGAACAAGGGGCGCGACATTGGCATTCTGCGCACCATTGGCCTGTCCGAAGGGTCGATCCTGCGCGTGTTTTTCCTGTGCGGGGCGATGACCGGGCTGGTCGGAACCATGGTGGGCGTCGTGTTGGGGTGCCTCTTTGCGCTTTACATCGATCCGATCTTTTCTTTCGTGAATTACGCGATGGGCGGCGGTGTCTGGGACCCGGCAATCCGGGGGATTTATTCGCTTCCGGCCGAATTGCGGGCGGTGGATGTGATCAAGGCGGTGGCCCTGTCCCTGGGGCTGAGCTTTGTGGTCACGATCTTCCCCGCCCGCCGCGCGGCACGGCTCAACCCGGTGGAGGCGCTGCGCAATGACTGAGCAGGTTTTACATCTGTCGGGTATCACGAAATCCTATAACGCCGGTCGCGCCAATGAGGTGCAGGTGCTGCGCGGGGTCGATCTGACCTTGCATGAAGGCGAGGTCGTGGCCCTTGTTGCGCCATCAGGGGCGGGGAAATCGACGCTTTTGCAGATTGCGGGGCTTCTGGATACGCCCGATCAGGGGCAGTTGTCACTTTCCGGGCAGGATTTGGCCCGCGCCGATGACGCGCAGCGCACGGTTGCGCGGCGGCGCGATCTTGGCTTTGTCTATCAGTTTCATCACTTGTTGCCGGAATTCAGCGCGCTGGAAAACGTGACATTGCCGCAGCTTGCCAATGCTGTGCCAGAGGCCAAGGCTCAGATCCGGGCCGAGAAATTGCTTGCGCAGGTTGGCCTTGGTGCGCGGATGCAGCACCGCCCGGCGGAGCTTTCGGGCGGAGAGCAGCAGCGCGTCGCCTTTTGTCGCGCGGTGGCCAATGCGCCCAAAGTGCTTTTGGCGGATGAACCCACCGGCAATCTGGACCCCGGCACATCTGATCAGGTTTTTGGAGCGCTCATGGATCTGGTGGCAGCTGATGGCATGGCGGCGCTGGTAGCGACGCATAACCCAGCTCTGGCGGCGCGGATGGACCGCGTGGTGCGGTTGGAAAACGGGGTTTTGGTCGCAGGTTAGGTGTGGTCAGGCCAATTGCGTGATCCAGACCCCTAACGCCATGACGGCGATCCCTGTGGCACGGGTGAGCGACAGCGGACTGACCTGCGCCCCGAACAGGCCGAAATGGTCGATCGCCGCGGCCGAGATCAATTGACCCACCAGCACGAAGAACACCGCATTTCCCAACCCGAAATGCGGTGCGATATAGGTGATCGTCAGCACGTAGAACGCGATCAAGGCCCCGCCGAGAAATAAATGCTTTGGTGCCTGCGCAGCGCGGGCCAACGCCTGTGGACCTGTGGCCAGTGTGACCGCTGCCGCGCAGATCAGCGCCACGGTGAACAGGATCAGCGCGGCCGCAGCAGGCGAGCCGATGTTGCGCCCCAAAGCAGCGTTCAGCGCGGCCAGAAGCGGCACGCCGATCCCGGCGGCAAGCATGATCAGGGCGTAATGGGTCATGTCGGGTCCTCTCCTGCCGGGGAGTAGGGCGGTTCGGGGCCGAGCTGTCAATCTTGACCTGAATCATGGCCGTGATCGGGCGCGATGCGAGACTGGGGATAAAGGAGGAGATGATAGAGAAATTACCAAGCTTGGCCTGCGCTCTTGGTCTTTTGACCAGTCCGCTGGCCGCCGACGGCGCCCAACGCGGACAAATCCTGTTTGAACGGCACTGCGCGACCTGTCACGGAATGGACCTGTCGGGGCAAGGGCCGATGTGGGGTGTCTTGATGATCAAGCCCACTGATTTGGTGGGTCTGACAGAGCGTGAAGGCGATTTCCCGTTGGACCCTGTGATCACACGGACCGATGGACAAGATCCGTTCGTGAGACATGGCAGCCCGATGCCCGTTTATGGACCTTTCTTTGAGAGGCTCGTTCAAAAGGTTGGCCTGCCGGATGGGCGCGAGATGCAGACGGGTATCACCCTACTGGACATTGTTGCCTATCTTCAGGCCCATCAACGCTGAGCCCGCGCTGCAAGCCGGAGACGGCCCCGTGCCGGGCCCGCCGCAGGATGTCTCGGCCCCGGTTATGTGGCCGGAGCCTCGGGTGGGTGGCTGGTCAGACGTCAGGTGCAGATGCCATCCAGCTCTGCGCCGTCCCATGGCAGCCAGACATCCCATTCACGCCGGGTTGGCAAATCCGTGACTGGCATCACATCGCTGAGCATGGCGTGCAGGCGTTTTGTGCGCTCGGCTCGCGGGTCGAGGGCGCGGCAGCAAATATACTCTTCCATGATTGCGCCTTGCTGTTCATAGCCGAAGGACAGGAAATCGGCCTTGCTTTCGACGTCGAAGAGGTAGGGATCGGCTCCGCCGCCATGTTCGCGGGCTGCGCGCAGGGGGGAATAGCCAGTAATGTCGCGGTTTTGCCATTGCCAGACATGGACCATTTCATGCGCATATAGCATCGCGGCTGTCAGGTTGATCTGATCAGGGAAATCGCGGGCATAATTGTCTGTGTACCAATCCCGCGTGAAAAAAATGCGTGAAAACAGCGCGACAGCTGCGGGTTTGGCGGTAACGATCTCTTCCTTTGGTTCGGGCAGGATGCGTTCCCGGCAGGCCAGGCGCGGGCGTTTCTGACGCTGGAAGGTGACGGCTGCGACTGGCGCGCCTTCGACAAAGCGCACCGAGGCAAGGTCCAGCGTGTCGCCAAATAGCATATCTGCAAAAGCGGCCTCACTAGGCGCGGGGGGGCGCCCGCAGGCGGACAGGCAGATCAGGCAAAAAGCAAGGTATCGACGCATCATGGACAAAGGCTAGGGCGGTTGGCGAGGGCTGTCGATGGGGTTGGGCTTGTCTTTGCGTCGCAGGCGGGTAGGGTGACCGCACATCGACAGAAGGATGGGCATTCATGCAGCTTGGCTATGTCATGAGCCGGGATAAAGGCGCGGTGGATCGGACGCTGAGCGCGCTGGCCACACGGCTTGCAGCGCAGGGGCTTCGTCTCGGCGGCGTGGTGCAGTCCAATGTGAATTGTCAGCCGGACGGGCGCTGCGACATGGACGCGCAGGTGCTGCCTGATGGTCCCGTGATCCGCATCTCGCAATCCTTGGGCGCGGGCGCGCGAGGCTGCAAGTTGGACCCCGGTGCGTTGGAGGACGCCGCAGGGTTGGTCTCCGGGCGCCTGAACGCAGATACCGATCTGCTGATCGTGAACAAATTCGGCAAGCATGAGGCTGACGGAAGGGGGTTTCGCCCGGTCATCGCAGATGCTCTGGCGTTGGACATCCCTGTGCTGTGCGGGGTGGGCACGCTGAACCTGCCCGCGTTTCAAAGCTTCGCCGGCGATCTGGCCGAACAGATCGAGATGACCGATCCCGCGCTTGATGACTGGTTGGCCCGCAGCCTGTCGGAACGCGCCTAGCGCGACACAGCCAGTTGCGACGCGGTGCCGAAAATCGCGTCGACATGATCTTTCAGGTAGATCCGTAGCCAGGGCGCGTAATCGCCCGGATGGCGGCGTGTGGCGGCGATCAGGTCGTAAAGGTCGACCCATTTCACATCCGCGACCTCATCAGGGTTCGGGGTGCATACCGGTTTGTCGCGCAACATGCACAGGAAGACATCGACGACCTCATGTTCGATCATGCCATTGCCGACATCAGCGCGGTATTCCAGCGTGCAGGCATAGCTGGGATACAGGTCCTTCAGGCCCATTTCTTCATTCAGACGCCGATTGGCGCATTCGATGCCGGATTCACCCCAAAGCGGATGCGTGCAACAGGTATTCGCCCAAAGAAGGGAAGAATGGTATTTCCCATCTGCCCGCTGCTGCAGCAACAACTCGTGCCCATGCATCACAAAGACCGACACCGCACGGTGCCGCAGCCCGCGCAGATGCACGTCAAGCTTTTCAACAGGGATCAATTCGCCGTCTACCCAGGCCGGGATCATGTCGTTCATATGCGATTGGCTCCGACAAGGCCGGTGAGATGCGCGATGTTCTTCAGCCCGATTTTCAGATGTGCAAGGGGCCGCGCCTTTACCAGCTCTTTATTCATATAGGCTTCGAAGGTGAGTTTTTGAACGTCTTCATCATGACAGAGCGACACAAATCGTTCGCGCCGGTCATCAGAGCGATAATAAGCCTTCTGCATAGAGGCCAGCACACGGAACACGGTCTTATGCTCGCGCATGAAGGCCTTGCGTGCGCCCTGAAGCGCGCTGGCGCGACCTGTGCGCAGAAACTCATGCCCAGCCTGCGCCGCAACCGATCCGCCAACCATCGCATAGTAAATCCCTTCGCCTGAACTGGGCGCAACAACCCCCGCCGCATCCCCGGCCAACAGAACATCGCGCCCATTGTCCCAGCGTTTGAGCGGCTCCAGCGGGATGGGCGCGCCTTCGCGGCGGATGGTCTCGCAGTCCGCCAGGCCCGAGGCCGCGCGCAGATCGGCGGTGGCTTGTTTCAAGTCCACGCCGTCGATCCCGGTGCCCATGCCCACGCTGGCCGATCCGCCATGCGGAAAAACCCAGCCATAGAAATCGGGCGAGATCGCGCCATCATAAACCACATCGCAGCGATCTGGATCGTAACCGGCAACTGCTTTGGGCGCTTCGATGATTTCATGATAGGCGATGACATAGGGGATCGTGTCGCCGCCGGGCACTTCGGCTCGCGCCACGCCGGACCGCGCGCCATCGGCGCCGATCACCAGCTTGCAGGGCAGGGCGGCTGTTTCTCCGTTCGATTTGTCGCGATAGATCACCCGCGGGCCGCCTTCATCCCGCTCAATCCGCAGGAAGGTGCCGGTCACCCGCACGGCCCCGGCCTGCGCGGCGCGGTTGCGCAGAAACTCGTCAAAATGTTCGCGGTCGACCATCCCGACATAGCCGTTTTCAATGGGGATATCGACCTGCCGCCCGGTGGGCGAGATCATGCGCGCGGTCGTGATCCGGGCGACGATCTGGCTGTCGGGTATGTCGTAATCGCGGATCAGGCGCGGTGGCACGGCGCCGCCGCAAGGTTTGATCCGCCCGTCACGATCCAGCAGGACAACCGAATGACCTGCACGCGCCAACTCTTCCGCGGCTGTGGCGCCTGATGGGCCGCCTCCCACAATGACTGCGTCATACATGATTATTCTCCTGCCAATACGGGGCTGGGCGCACGCGGCGTGACGGAGAGGATCCGTGCAGCCATCGCGGCGGCCCAAAGGAACAAGGCGGCTTCGATCAGAAAGACGGTGCCAAAGGCGAGATGCGTGGCCAGATCACTGCCACGCAGCAGATCGACCATCGCGGCCCCGGCCAATCCGCCAAAACCCGCGGCAATGGCTTGCGCCGCGCCCCACAGGCCCATGCGCGTGCCTTCGCGGGCGCGGCGACCTTCGCCCGCCAGCGCCATCATCGATCCAATGGCCGCAACCGCGAACATGCCGTTGAAAAAGCCCAGACCCACAACCGCGGGCACCAGCGGCGCGCCCGGGCCAAGCGGGCCCAAAAGTGCAATCGCCAAAAGGCTGGCCGCTGATCCGGCGCAACCCGTCATCACCCAGACCCGCAAGCTGCCGATGCGCAGCCCGGTTGCGGCAATGCCCACAAGCAACATGCCCAGAAACACCCCGCCATTCTGCGCGCCGGACAAAGAGGTCGATTGCCCCGGCGTGAAAGCAAAGACCAGCCCGGCATAAGGCTCAAGGATTAGTTCCTGCATGAAATACGCGCTCATCGACAGGAAGACGAAAATGGTAAAGGCGCGGGCCTGCGGTTCGTGCCAGACCTCGGCCAGTGCGTGGCGGAAGGGCACGGGGGCGGCTTCGGGCTCGGGCATATGGCCTTGGCGGTGCAGGCGGGCTTCGATCCCCGCCACCGCCACTGCCGCCAGCAACACCGCGCCGCCGGTCACGCAGGCGGTGATGGTCAGAAGCCGCGCGGGGGAATAGGGGTCCAGTAACGCGCCCACAACGCCCGCCGTGACCGCAATGCCTGCGATCATCATCAGCCATGTGATCGTGGCGGCCGCTGCGCGACGGCGCGGCGCCGTGGCCGTGGCCAAAAGCGCCAGAACCGATGTGCCCGACGCGCCCACACCCAGACCAATCGCGGCGTAAGCCAGAACGGACAGGGACAGGCCAAGGGCAAAGCTTGTTTCAAACAGGGTCACACCCAAAGCCGCGCCAAACCCGCCAAGCGCAAGCGCCATCATCCCTAGCAAGATCCAGACCCAGCGCCGCCCGCCCCGGTCGGATTTGAACCCCCATTGTGGGCGGGTGATCTGAATGCCGTAATGCAGCGCAACCAGCAGCCCCGGCAACACGGCAGGCAGGGCCAGTTCGACCACCATCAGCCGGTTCAACGTGGATGTCGTCAGCACCACAATCGCGCCAAGGCAGGTCTGCACCAACCCCAGTCGCAGAATATCGGACCAGGTCAAACCAGTATTCATGCGCCCATCCCCCGAATTGCAAAGGCGCAGATCATCATGCCGGCCACATAGAGCGTGACACCCGCGCCGTTATACCAGGGCGCTTTGCCCTTTGGATCGCGCATCAACACGCGCATCGCCGCCACCTGTCCAAGCAGCAGCAAGCAGATCGCTCCAGCGTGCCACGGACGGTCCCATGCAAAGAGCAGCGCAATCACCACACCCTGCGCCCCCGTCATGACCGCGCAGGCGATCCATGCGGCCTTGGCCGGGCCAACCACCGCCGGAAGCGACCGAATGCCCATGGCAAGATCACCCTCCAACGCCTTGAAATCATTCAGTGTCATGATCCCATGCGCGCCAAGCGCATAGATCAGCGCAAAAATCAGCGCCTCAGGGCTGGGTGTACCTGCAGCCAGGATCGCAGCCCCTGTGATCCAGGGCAGACCCTCGTAACACAGGCCCACCAGCCCCGGTCCCCAAAGCCAGGACCGTTTCAGCCGCAACGGCTCCGCCGAATAGGCCCAGGCGGCAGCGACAGCCAGACAGGTCGCAGCAAAGCCCCAATACCCCAGCGGCCAGGCGACCATCAGCGCGAGCGCCGACATGGCAAGCGCCACCCAAAGCCCCCAGCGACCCGGAACCCGGCCCGACGGAATCGGGCGATCCGGTTCGTTGATCGCATCGACATGCCGGTCACACCAGTCATTGGCGGCCTGACTCATCCCACAGACCAGCGGACCGGTCAGTAGCAAGCCCAGAAAGACAAGGCCCAACTGCTCTCCCAGCGCGGCGCCCGAGGCGACAGCGCCACATAGAAAGGCCCACATCGGCGGAAACCACGTGACCGGTTTGATCAAACGCAGCAGCGCACGCGGTTCGGGTAAGGGATTTGAACGTAAGCCATCCGTGACACTCATGCTGTCAATCATGATTGACAGCATGAGTCGATGCAAGTGTAAAGCTCGCATCTGTCAGAGGCTTTACCGCTAATCAGCGTCAGATTTATCCAACAGTCCGAATTTGCGCAGTTTCACGTAAAGGCTCTGACGAGACAGGCCCAGCATTTCTGCCGCCGCCGCGCGGTTGTTGCGCGTCAGTTCGATAGCGGTTTCGATACACATCTTTTCAACCACATCGCTGGTGGCGGCCACGATTTCTTTTAACGGGGCTTGGCCGACCAGATCCACAGCACT
>JABSSB010000082.1 GCA_013214715.1 Paracoccaceae bacterium
GCTGACATATCGGTGATGGAAACACTTTACGCGAGTAATGTAATGTTTTCCCGCCGAAAACGTTCTACTCTGTTGACTATGGCTTTGCATTCAGACAGATTATGTGCATTTTAATTGCGTGCTTGGTTTTCGTTGACTCCTTTGGATTCGTTGGATTCGTTGACTTCGTTCAGCGAAAGTGATCACTGTATACAATATACCATCATAAACAAACAGACACACTGCCTATTGCTTGGCGCCATCATCGCCATTGGCAGCGACGTCACCTTTCGCACCGTCATCGCCTTTGCCCTGCTCACCTCCCCCGCCGCCGCCTGGGAAGCCGTTCCCGGCCCGATCTGCCTGCTCACACATGAAGAGCCCGGTGCGGCAGTCAGGGTGAGTTATGATCCCACTGGCCCGATTTATGCGATCACCGTCACCGGGGCAGAGCCTTGGGCTGATAGCACCCTGTTCGGCATCAGGTTCACCGGCCCCGCGGGACTGACCATCACAACAAATCGCCATCAGATCGACGGGGCCTCACTGACTGTCAGCGATAGCGGCTTTGGCAATGTGTTGAACGGCCTGCAATACAACGCCACCGCCACGGCCATGCTGGGCGGCCAATCGGTCACCGTATCGCTGGACGGCGCCGCGCCCGAGGTCAAGAAATTCCGAGCCTGCACGCAGGCGCCCGTGGCCTGACTTCCAGGCATTCGCGCACAAACCCATGCGCTGTCGATGTCGCCCGGCCATGACCGCCAGACCCAGCCTGGCATGCAGCGCCAACAAATAAAGGGGGTAGGCCAGCAGCAAAGGATCTGGATCTGCCAGCTACTCCACCGCAAGGCTCGTCGCGGTCAGCGAGATGACTCATATGGTCAAAGTCTCTGTCTCTGGCATGCGATACGCTTTGACCACCGTCAGCGCGACACCCAGCACCATCGCATCGCGCCGCGACAGGTAGCACCCAAGCCCGCAGAAGATCGACGGGGCGAAAATCGACACCGCCCCGCCGACCCTTATGCAGGCAAACAAAACCGGTGCCTCCCCGCCCTCTTCCAACAAGCACAGCAAAAAGATCGAGCCCAGAACAGACCAGATCAGCCAGCTTGCCCGTTCAGGGCGCGTGCGCCCAGCAAGGTGTCGAGGATGCAAGGCATAAAAGCGCAAGCACTCAATATACCTGACAAAAGTCCAAGCAACATGGGGAAACACCGGATACTCGTTAACACTACAACTTGAAGCGTAAGTGCGATCGGCCGGGCTCCACAGTCCGGAATTCACCACCTTGGGGTGTTTTGAGGGTCAGGAATTCACGACTTTTTCAGGGTTTCCTGCACTTCGACCAGCGCGGCTTCGAGAATATCGAACATCTCGTCCATCTCAGCGCGGGTGATCACCAAAGGCGGCGAGAACACCGCCATGTTGATCAAAGGCCGCACGATCAGCCCGCGCCGTTCGCAGGCCTCGTCGATCATGGCCCCCAACTGGCGCTCAGCGTCTAGGTCTTCGGCCTTGCCTTCGATGCACCCCAGCAAGCCCATGCCGCGCGCATCACCCACGATGTCATATTTCATCAGATCGCGCAGCCGGGCCTGAAAATGCGGCGTGATCTCGCGCACATGTTCGAGAATGCCTTCCTGCTCAAAAATCTCGATGTTTTTCAGGGCCGCCGCGCAGCACACAGGATGCGCCGAATAGGTATAGCCGTTCTGAAACGACGACACTTCGCCCAGCCCGCTCATCTGCTCCATCACCCGGTCCGAGATGATGCAGGCCCCCAAAGGCAGATAGCCCGAGGTCAGCCCCTTGGCGCAGGTGATCATGTCCGGCACGATGCCAAATTCGGCCTCGGACGCGAACCAATGGCCCAAACGGCCAAAACCGGTCACAACCTCGTCCGAGATATAAAGAATGTCATGCGCGCGGCAGAGATCAAAGGTCCGACGCTGATAGCCCGGCGGCGGCACGATCACGCCTCCCGAGGACAGGATCGGTTCGGCAATAAACGCGCCGACATTCTCGGGGCCAAGCTCCATGATCATGGCGTCCAGATCGGCCACCTTGGCATCGCACCAGTCTTCGACGCTCATGCCTTCTGGCCGACAATAGGGATTCACATCTGGCAGCAGGCGCACCATCGTCGTGTCATGGTCAAAATGGCTTTTGTCGCGTTCCTTGCCGGTCACCGAATGCGCCAGATAGGTCGATCCGTGATAGCCCTTTTCCCGCGCGATGATCATCTTCTTGTCGGGCAGACCGCGGCGATTGTTGAGATACATCATCGTCCGCAACGCCGTGTCCACCGCCGTCGATCCGCCGGTTGTGAAAAACACATTATTCAGATCCCCCGGCGCCATATCGGCCAGTTTCTTGGCCAGGATCGACGACGGAGAGGTCGCATTGGAATAGGGGGAGGTATAGCTGAGCTTGACGACCTGATCGGCAATCGCTTCGGCCATATCGCGGCGGCCATAGCCGATCTGCGAACACCACATGCCGCCCGGCCCGTCGATATATCGCTTGCCTTCGCCATCATAGATGTAGATGCCCTGCCCGCGATCGACGAGCATATTGTCATAACCACGCCAATCATCCATCGCCATCCAGGGATGCACGTAATGCTCACGATCCCATGCGATCACGGTGGCGGCGTCAGGTTGGTTGCTGATCTTGTTCATGCTCTTGCCTCTTGTTCAGAATGCCGCAGGCGGCGTCAGCCGCGCCCGCGCAGGTTGATAGAAGGGACGGTCCGTGAGGGTCAGCGGCACGATGCGCTTGTCCCAGACGCCCTCTTCAAAAACATAGATCTCGACCCACAAATCCTTGGTGATGGACTTGCCATAGGGCGCCTTGAGTTCCGCCAGCCCGATGTTGCGCTTGGCCGTCGGTGACCAAACGCCGGATGTCACATGCCCCACCTCGCGACGCTTCCTGTGATAGATCAGCGCGCCATCGGCCGGCTTGAACCCGTCGATATCGATCTTGCACAGATGCGTACGCAGCCCCTTGTCGCGCTGTTTCAACAGGGCGCGTCGGCCGTTGAAATGGCCCTTGTCGAAATGCACGAGTTTTTCAAAGCCCAATTCCAAAGGCGTGCGCCCGCGATGCAGCCGCTCGGTCGCATGAACGGCCTGAAAATCCACCCGCGCGGCCAGAAACCCGGCCTCGATCCGGCAGATATTCACGGCGTCATAGCCCACGGCGCGAATACCCCAATGCTGGCCAGCCTGCCAAAGCCGATCCCAAAGCGGCAAGGCCACCGCGCGGTCGACCCAAAGCTCATAGCCCAGATCGCCGGTAAAACCGGTGCGCGAAATCCACAGGCCCGGCTCGACCTCGCGCCAGTCAAAGGGTTTCAAATCGGCAATCTCAAACCCTGCATCGCTGAGCAGCGAAAAGCTGGTCGGCCCTTGCAAAGCCAACGCAGCCACCGCGTCGCTATCGTCACGAATCTCGACGTCAAACCCCCAGCCACAGTCCAAAAGCCAGGAATACATCGGCTCTTGACAGCATAGCCGAAACGCCTGCCCGGACTGGCGGAACAGCGTGCCATCATCAATGACCATGCCTTCTTCATCACACCACATCACGTAACCCACGCGCCCGTCGCGCAGTTTGCGCACGTCGCGCGTGACCATGCGGTTCAGCATCCGTTCGGCATCGGGGCCGGTGATGCTGTATTTCTTCATCGGCGAGATGTCGTAGAGCGTCGATTGATTGCGGATCGCAAAATATTCGAATTCAACTGTGTCCAGCACCGCCGGAGAGATAAAGCCCGCCCAATTGCTCCATTGCTTGGCGGTCGACAGGGCCTCTAACCGTGGATGGAACGGTGTGGCAATCGCACCCAAAGGGACGGTGACGGCTTGGGTATCACGGGGCATCAGATCACCCCATCCTGCAAAAGCTGTTTGGCCGAATTGCGCCCTGGGCGGCCCGTGACGTCCCCGCCCGGATGCGCTCCTGCGCCGCATAGATACAGACCCGGCACCGCAAAAGCATAGCGCCCTGCCCCATTGATCGGCCGCAGGTTCAGGATCTGGTCAATCCCCATCTCGGCATGATGCCAATGCCCACCCGGTGCGCCTGTGGCCGCCTCGATATCGGCCGGTGTCAACAGATGCGCCTGCGTGATCTGCGAGCCCAGATCAGGCATATGCATCTCAAGCTGATCCACGGCAGAAGCGATGACACGCTCCCGCCCGACCATATCCCACCCACCGTCCGGCGTGTGGGGCACATGCTGGATGGTGATCGACATCACATGCGCCCCGCTTTGATCCGGTTCGCTCAGAGTGGGGATCACGGCCTCCAACACGGGGCGCGGGCCGATCTCTCCGTATTTCGCGGGGTTGAAGCTCTGCTCAACCGCCTCTGCCGACGGCGCGACCAGCAGGCGTCCGGCCATAAGACGATCATCCAGCCCGTCGATCCGGGGCACGTCGCGCAGCACAAGGTTCAGCTTGGCCACCGTGCCCTTAGCGCGCATGTTGCGCAGGCGGCGTACGGCTTCGACATCGAAATTCTCGACCCCGGCGAGTTGCGCCGTGCACATCGGCCCGGTCGACGACAAAACCGCCCGCGTAGCAATCTGGCGACCATCCGACAGGGTGACGCCAGTGATCACGTCGTCCTTGACCTCAATATCCGACACGCCGGTGCCGGTGATGATTTTCGCGCCAGCCGCCTCGGCCGCACGGCCCAGAGCCTGCGACAGCTGGCCCATGCCGCCCTTGGGCAAACGCGGCACGCCGCCCGCGCCCATACGATACATCAGCGTAAATACCGTCCCCGGCGAGCGTGGACCGACGAAATTGCCGCGCACCGCGTCGGCGCAGATGGCTCCGGCCAGCGGCCCATCGCTCATCTCATCGAGCACCAGATCATAGGCGTTGGACAGGATCACACGCAGAAATTCGCGCAGATCAGCTTTGCCAAGGCGTTTCATGTCAATGCCCAGCTTGGCCATCGCGGCCAGTTCGCGCAGCGTGCTCAGATCGCTGAGACCACCGGAAAACTGCGGCGGGCTGCGATCGGCGAGTTGCGAAAGTAACGCCGCATAGCGCAGCAACCGATCATGCAGATCACGATAGGCATTTGCATCGGGATGCGGGCGGCCATTGGCAAACCGGGCCACACGCCCCTCCATCACCACATGCCAGCCATCGGGCGCCAGCGAAATGCTGGGCAAAGGATCGCTCTGCAAGCTGTCGCGCAGCCCAAGCTCTTTGGCGATCTTGTCATCCATATTGAACACCAGATGCGCCATCAATGGCCCCACCACGCCATCGCCCAGATCGACCGAGGATGCCATGCCGCCCAGATGATCGGATTGCTCGATCACGCAGACCGATTTGCCGGCCCGCGCCAAAGTGCCCGCCGCGACAAGCCCGTTATGCCCGCCCCCGATCACCACCGCATCAAAGCTCAGATCGCTCATCCCTGCCCCCTAAGCCGCAAAGGCCGATTGCTTCTGCGCAATCTTCAGTTTGCCCAGAATGGTGCGCGCCGCATTTGATCCGGGCGCGGCCATCACCCCCCCGCCCGGATGCGCGGAAGAGCCCACCAGATACAGCCCGTCAACCGGGCTGGAGTAATCGGCATACCCCGGGATGGGCCGATTGAAGAGCAACTGATCAAAGGTCAGTTCACCCTGAAAGATATTGCCTTCCGTCAGACCCACTTCCTGTTCCAACTCCCAAGGCGTGCGAATTTCGGCATGCAGGATGTGAGAGCGGATATCGGGGAAAATCACCTCGATCTTGTCCAGAACGGTATCGGCAAAGGCCTGTTTGCGGGCCGGGTCGGTCCAGTTCTGACCGTCGCGGATGCCGTTCACCTCAAGGTCATAGGGCGCATATTGCACAAAGACCGTCATCATGTGCTTGCCTTTGGGCGCCATGGTCGGATCGATCTGACTGGGGATCAGGCAATCGACATAAGGCTGGCCCGACCAGCGCCCTGCCTTCCAATCGTCAAAGGCGCGCTCCAACTCCCACAGGGACGGCGAAGCATGCATGTCCCCGCGCAAGAACGACGCGCCTTCTGGCGCAATTGGATTGCGCGGCAACCCATCCAGCGCGATGTTCAGTTTGCCTGATGAGCCGCGGATCTTGAACCGCTCCACCGCGCGGGTGAACGTCTCGGGCAGATGTTCGCGCGGGGTGTGGCGCAAGAAGGTGCGTTTGACATCCATGTTCGAGGCCACGATGGGCGCATGATAGGTGTCGCCATTTTCCAGCGCCACGCCCGTCACTTTGCCATCGCTGATCAGAAACTCCTCCAACCCCGATCCTGTGACGATCTTGCCGCCCTCTTCTTCCAGACAGGCGGCCATCGCGGCAGAAATCGCGCCCATGCCGCCGCGCGCAAAGCCCCAGGCTCCAATCGCGCCATCTACATCACCCATGTAATGATGCAGCAACACATAGGCCGACCCGGGCGAATAAACGCCCAGCCCGGTCCCGATGATGCCCGATCCAGCCAGATGCGCTTTGATCAGATCATTTTCGAAATGCTCATCCAGAAAATCGCCGATCGACATGGTCCAGAACCGCATCGTCTCGCCAAGTTCCTTGGCGCCCAGCCCATGTGCGCGCTTGATCAGGAAGGCCAGCTCGCCCAAGTCGCGCGGCGCCAGTTTGGTCGGGTCCGGCGCGTTCCTTAGCAGGAAAGGACGAATAAAACGGCATTGGCGCAAAATGGCCTGACTATACCGCTCATAGGCGTCCACATCCGCTGGGCTGTGCCGGGCAATCTCGCGTCNTAGCGCNTCGTGATCCGAGTAATAGGCGAAATAGTCACCCTCACGGGTAAAGCTCGCCCCCCCCTCATAGGGGATCACCTGCAGGCCAAAGCGCGGCAAGTCCAGATCCCGCACGATCTCGCGCCGCAGCAAAGAGCAGACATAAGAACAGTTCGAGTAGGTCCAGCCATCATACAGCGACCGGCTCACCGCCGCGCCACCGATCCAGTCATTCTTCTCAACGACCAGAACCGACAGGCCGGCCTTGGCCAGGTAACAGGCCGTCGTCAGCCCGTTGTGGCCAGCCCCCACCACAATCGCATCATATCTGTCTTGTCGTGCCATTTGCCCTCCGTTGGGAGGAGCCTACCCCACCGCCGTCACTTGGGTAAATAATTTTTTTTGAGCGCTCAGATAAATTTTGGCAGATGACAAGCCGCGACGCCTGTGAAACAGTCACTTCCGTGATATGAAAGGCCGCCATGACGCAGATAAGCACCCGTCCCCGGAAAGAGCGCAAGGAAAACGCAGACAAGCGGCGGCGGCAGCTTTTGGATGCAGCGCGCCGGTCGATCATTGCCAACGGTCTGGCCCGCACCACGCTGGCCACGGTGTCCGAACAGGCCGGGTTAAGCCAGGGTGTCGCGATCTTTTACTACAAATCCAAAAATGGCCTGCTGACCGCCGTTCTGGAGGATTTGTACCAAGCCTATCAGGATCACTGGCGCGCAGCCTTGCAGGCAGCAGGCCCGAACCCGTCGCAACAGATCGAAGCGCTGCTGGAAGCCGATTTCGCCCCCGAGGTCTGCAACCCCGACACTTTGTCTGTCTGGTTTGCCTTTTGGGGAGAGCAGAAATTCACCCCCCAATACGCCGCCATCACCGAACGCTTTGACCGCGCCCGCGCGGACGCGCTGCAAGATGTTTTCGCCCGGCTGGGACATGCATCGGCTCGGGCCGAAGACCTTGCGAATTGGATGGATGGTTTGACGGATGGCTACTGGCAGAAGCTGCATCTGTTTCCTGAACATGAACCGCACGCTGATGCCCATGCCAGCGCCCTGCGGTTTCTGCGCCATATGCTAGGGGGCTGACGCTTTTGTCGCGGTCGGAAAGGAAGTCATCCAACCGCCACGCATCATGTCAAACCCTGGCGCTCAACGCTGCAGGGCTGCGTCCATGTAAGGCCACACCGCAACGGTCAGGCGCCTTGGCTCGTCACCCAGCGCGGGCGCTGTCGCGGGGTCAAGGTTCGTGGCCAGAAAGGTATGCAGATCGTCGGCCTCTGTCTGCGCATCTCAGATTTTGCAATATAGCTTTGGACCGTGATCGCCATGAATGATGAACCGGGCATCCGGGTACTGCTGTTGCAGGGCCGCAATCAAGCCCATCACCTCGCGATGCATACACATGGCCTGATCCCAATAGGCTTTTTCGACGCTGGCCCGGTCTTGCGTGGGCGCGTTTCGCAAAGGGTGAAGTCAGTCAGCGACCTCTTTCACCTAGCAGTTCCCATCAAACACAAACGGATGATGCGGCAGCAGAATATGCGCGAAGAAGGCGTCTCCGGGCTCTGCGGCCCGGATTTCCGCGGTCGGCTGCCGCCAGACTTGCATCTGGGAAATCGGATAGGACAGGATGCGGTGGTTCTT
>JABSSB010000083.1 GCA_013214715.1 Paracoccaceae bacterium
GACTAAAGGACTAAGCCATGGACTTCGATTATGATCTTTTTGTGATTGGTGCTGGCTCGGGCGGAGTGCGCGCAGCGCGGGTTGCAGCCGGGGAAACCGGCGCCAAAGTCGCGCTGGCCGAAGAAGACCGCTATGGCGGAACCTGCGTGATCCGGGGCTGCGTGCCAAAGAAGCTGATGGTGTTTGCTTCGGGCTATTCCACCATGTGCGACGATGCCATGGCCTATGGCTGGGACATCAAAGTGAACGGCTTTGACTGGCACGCTTTTCGCGCCAAGCTTGAGGCCGAGCTTGACCGTCTGGAAGGCGTCTATCGGAACCTGCTGGCAGGCTCGGGCGTAGAAACATTCGATCAACGCGCCAAGCTGGTTGGTCCGCATACGGTTGAACTGACCGATGGCACGCGCAAGACAGCCAAGCATATCCTGATCGCCACAGGTGGGCGTCCGGTTGTTCCGGATTTCCCCGGATCAGAGCTGGCGATCACCTCAAACGATATTTTCCACCTGCCCGAACTGCCCAAGCGCATGCTGATTGTCGGAGGCGGTTATATCGCCTGCGAATTTGCCGGCATCATGAACGGGCTTGGGGTCGAGACCACGCAATTCTATCGCGGTGCGCAGGTGTTGCGCGGTTTTGATGATGAGGCCCGCGGTCTGGTCAGCGACGAGATGGTGAAATCCGGCATCAATCTACATCTGGGCTCCAATGTGATCGAGATGCGCAAGGTCGATGATGGTATCTGGGTCAAGGCCACAAACGGTTCAGAGCACGTCTTTGATCAGGTCATGTATGCAACTGGGCGCGCCCCGAACACGGGCGACATGGGTCTTGAGGAGTTGGGCATTGAGCTGGGCCGCAAGGGCCAGATCGTGGTGGATGAGTATTCTCAGACCAAACTGCCCTCTGTTTACGCTATCGGAGATGTGACCGATCGTGTGAACCTGACGCCTGTCGCGATCCGCGAAGGCATGGCTTTTGTCGAAACCGTGTTCAAGGCCAACCCGACCCCTGTCGATCATGCGCTGATCCCCACAGCGATTTTCACGCAGCCGGAAATGGGCACGGTGGGGTTGAGCGAAGAAGACGCGGCCGAGCAAGAGCCGATCGAGGTGTATGCCACCTCTTTCAAACCCATGCAGCAAAGTTTCGCAGGCCGCACCGACCGGGTACTGATGAAATTGATTGTCAGCCAAGCGACCCGCAAGGTGCTGGGCTGCCATATCGTGTCGCCTGCTGCGGGGGAAATGATCCAGCTGGCCGGGATCGCCGTGAAAATGGGGGCCACCAAGGAAGATTTCGACCGGACAGTTGCGGTGCATCCGACCATCTCGGAAGAGTTGGTCACAATGCGTCAGCCTGTCCGGACGGCTTGAATTGAACGCAAAAGCATACAGGTTATACAGTGAAGCTGAACCGCCGCACGGGAGCGCGGTGTTAGAGGGAAACAAGGACCACATGGCAGGAAACAACGGAGGCCCCTGGGGGGGCGGCGGCGGTGGCTCGGGCGGCGGCTCGGGCAATCGTGGCAATAACGGCAACGGGAACAATGGCGGCGGGCGCCGTCCCGGCGACGACCAGCAGATCCCCGAGATTGACGAGCTGGTCCGCAAGGGTCAGGAGCAGCTGCGTGTCCTGATGGGCGGGCGCGGCGGTCAGGGCGGCGGCAATGGTAGCGGTCCCGGCGGCGGTGGCGGCCGCGGGCCACAATTCAACCGCACCACCATCGGCATTGGCCTGATCGTGATCTTCGGGCTGTGGCTGGCTTCCAGCCTCTACCGTGTTCAAAACTTTGAACAATCGGTCGAACTCTTTATGGGTGAATACTACCGGACCGGCACCGAAGGTCTGAACTTTGCGCCCTGGCCGGTGGTGACCCGCGAAGTCCTCCCGGTGACGCGCGAACAGACCGAAGACATGGGCGGCGCGCGCCGTGGTGAAGACGGTTTGATGCTTACCGGCGACGAAAACGTTGTCGATGTCGACTATCAGGTTGTGTGGAACATCGCGGACCCCGCGAAATACCTGTTCAACCTGCGTGACCCGCGACAGACCATTCAGGCCGTGTCTGAATCGGCCATGCGCGAGATCATCGCCCAGTCGGAATTGGCGCCGATCCTGAACCGCGATCGTGGCGTCATTGCTGACCGGCTGCAGTCTTTGATTCAGGAAACGCTCGACAGCTACGACAGCGGCGTGAACATCGTGCGTGTGAACTTTGACCGCGCTGACCCGCCCGCGACCGTAATCGACGCCTTCCGTGACGTTCAGGCCGCCGCGCAGGAACGTGACCGTCTGCAAAACGTTGCTGACGCCTATGCCAACCGGGTTCTCGCCGAGGCGCGCGGTGAAGCGGCGCAGGTTCTGGAAGAAGCCGAAGGTTACCGCGCTCGCGTTGTCAACGAAGCCCAGGGTGAGGCGTCTCGCTTTACGGCAGTACAACAAGAGTACAACAAGGCACCCGAAGTGACCCGCAAGCGTCTGTATCTTGAGACGATGGAGCGTGTTCTGGGTGACGTCGACAAAATCATCATCGAAGAGAATGGCGGCTCTGGTCAGGGCGTTGTGCCCTATCTGCCGCTGAATGAACTGCGCCGACCGACCAATGCGGCCAACGCAGGGGGAACCAACTGATGCTGAGAAACATCGTTCTGGGCGTCGTGGGCGCCGCATTGGTGCTGACCTATCTCTCCATCTTCATCGTGGATGAACGTGAAAAGGCGCTGGTCCTGCGCTTTGGTCGGGTCGTCGATGTGAAAGAAGATCCCGGTCTGGCGTTCAAGGTGCCGTTCATCGACACTGTGGTGCGCTATGATGACCGCATCTTGTCAATTGATGTCGGCCCCATCGAAGTCACCCCGGCGGATGACCGTCGTTTGGTTGTCGATGCCTTTGCGCGCTATCGCATCGCCGACGTCGAACGCTTCCGTCAGGCGGTGGGTGATGGCGGGATCGGCATTGCTGATAGCCGTCTTGACCGCATCCTGACAGCAGAAACGCGCGAAGTGCTGGGGACAGTGTCCTCCAAGGACATTCTGTCAACAGATCGTGCGACGCTGATGCTGCGCATTCGCAACGCCGCGATCACCGAAGCGCGTGCGCTGGGTCTGGACGTCATTGACGTGCGTCTGAAAGCCACCGACCTGCCGCCGCAGAACCTTGAAGCGACGTTTGAACGGATGCGCGCAGAACGGGAACGCGAGGCGACGGATGAACGGGCCCGTGGTAACGAAGCCGCGCAGCGTGTTCGCGCACAAGCCGACCGGACCGTGGTTGAGCTTGTCTCCGAGGCGCGGCGCGAAGCCGAGATCGTGCGCGGTGAGGCCGATGCGGAACGCAACGCGATCTTCGCCGATGCCTTTGGAGCAGATCCGGATTTCTTCGAATTCTACCGCTCCCTGACCGCCTATGAACGGTCGCTGCAAGGTACGAACTCGTCGATGGTCCTGTCGCCGGATAGCGAGTTCTTTGAGTATCTGCGCTCGCCAACCGGAGCGGCACCGGCGGTCACTCAGTGATCGCCTACCTGCTTCTGGCTCTCGGGCTGGTTTTGATCGTGGAGGGGCTGGCCTGGGCGCTGGCCCCTTCCTTTATAGAACGGGCGCTGGCGCTACTGGCTGCGCTTAGCGCAGACCAACGCCGCCAGGTGGGGTTCCTGGCGGCGGCATTGGGCGGTGTTTTCGTCTGGGCGGCGATCACGCTGGCCAGTTAGCCCGGCCAGCGCGCCTTCGCTTAGGGCAGAAGTGACAGGCGCATCAGCAGGATGCCCCCGTCACCGATCAAACCCAATTCATTGCCCGAACGTAGATAGCTTTGCACCTGTGGCAGAACATCCAGAACGGCGCGCTCCTGCTCATCCATTGGTGGCGGGCAGGCCATCATAGTGCCGGCCATCTGCTCGGAAAAGCTCATGTCCCGCTCTCCGACGTCAATTGGTCCATTGAAGGTGTTGCAGCCTGTGGCCACGCTCACCCGACCGTCTGCAAAACGGATTTCCGGTCGCTTCTCGGCCCCCAATGGCTGGCCCATGATTTCGCTCGCGCGCCAGGCGGTTCCATCGATCCCAGCGGTCGCGGACACAGCCACGGGCTGCATGACCAAGTCAACGCTGTTGCCATTTCCCTGGGTCAGAACAGCCATGCTGCTGGTTGTACGAAACAGCGTGTTGCCGCCCTTTTCGATCCGGGCCGCAATGGCGAGGACCATCGCCTCATCGATCAAAGCCGGATCATAGCTGAGCGTAAAGCCCTGCGGCACACCCGTCAGCGCAAAGCGCTGCCCCGACATCAACGTGCCGCGGTCCCGGCTTTCGGTCACATCCAACAATTCGACCACCAAAACTGCATCTTTCGGCAATGCGATTCTTTCAAGATAGGTGGCTGTGCCAGTGACCTGGGCGGTGTCGGCGTGGGCCACCGCGGCCAAAGACCCGGCGCAAGCTGCCAGCGCGATCAGAGTGCTACGAAGCATTCGGCAATCTTTCCTTATCTGGTTGCCCGCATAGCCTAACAATCCTCGCCACAAAGGCCAGCATTTCCAAACTGTCACGTGGCGCTCGGTGGTCCCCAAGCCCGCGCCACGACCTCAACGTCCAGAACAACATGCTCATCAGATGTGCGCTCAATGATCATCCGTGCGGAGGCGGCAGGACCCAGAATGTTATGCGGTGCGATCTTGGACATACTCTCGCGAAGGTCGTCAAAATAGGTCGCTCCATGTGCTGCGGCCACAGATCGACGATTTTGTCCAAGCTGGCCGCGGCCCCAATGTCACGACGTAGTGAGACGACTGGTTCCATGACCTTGTCACGCCGATCGGAGATCGCGGTATGAATATTGGCCAGTCTTTCGACCTGGTGTGGATTGTCCGCAACCTTTCGTGTCAGAGCGATCACCTGTTCATCGAAAAATACGCCCGGAATCGAAGGGTGCCAGACACTCTTCCTCCCCAGACAGCAGGACCTCGCGCAGTCTCGTTTCCACATTGATGGTTGCCGTCAGCAACTGATTAACCCGTAAATTGACATCATGGGTATGCGGTGCCGAATCCAACGCGTCCCGCACGTTTCGGGTGGCCAGACCCTGTTCAGACACCAATGAGCTAAACCGGGCATTTTGCCCAATCATCAACCATTTTTCATTCACAACAAAGGCGTAGATGGTGCAAGAACACCACCGAAATGCACCTTGTCGTCGCTGCGGGCCACGACAAGTGCCAGATCGGTTATGGAAGGCGCCTGACCAATATTGAGCCGCATGGTGATCAGGACTTCATCCACCCTGGTCTTCCATTCGCGCAGAATGGTCTGGGCCTCCGCGAGTTTTCCCACTTTTGCCATATTGCCGGAGACCTCCGTCAAAAGGTCCGACAGCGCCGTGTAGACGCGCGTCGCCGGAATGAAACGGCGCAAGAAAAGGGGGGATCGGGGACGGAAGATAGCCGCACACCCCAGTTTCCAAATCCACGGCGGCGCGCATCACATCTCCGGCCTGGGTGATCACGATATCAGTGTGGTCGACCCAGTTCTGCGTGCGCTGCACCGGCGCCATCGTGACAATCGCGACCGCGCCAATCAGTAACAAGAAAAGCACCGGCACCGCGCCCGCCAAAACGCCCTTGGTGGACACATGCAGGTTCTGCGCAGGCAAGGCTGCAAATTGTTTGAGCTTTGCGACCATTCGGCGGCAATCAGATCATGACATGCCCTCATTAAAGCAGTCGTTGGATCACAGGGTCACTTTAGCACCAGATCAGCCGGTAATTGTGCCTTGTTGATACGGGTGGCGTTGGGGATATCATTGCCCAGCGCCCGATCACGCGCCTGTGCTTCATCACACCCCTGTGCACGCCAGCGCGACACCAACCTGGTTTCCAGGACAGGCAATGGAATATCCAGAAAGATGCTCAAATCCCAACATGACGCCAAATCGCGCCACCCGGGTTCGTCCAAAAGCAAGTAATTCCCTTCCACAATGACAATCCGCTCATGCGCCGTGATCAGGTTCCGCGCCGCAATTGCGATGTCGCGGTCGCGGTCGAATTCGGGCACTGCCACGTCATCTTCGGTCACAAGTCGCTGCAAAAGGGTCCGAAACCCCGGTAGATCAAAGGTTTCCGGGGCGCCCTTGCAAGACAGCTGGCCCCGCGCCGAAAGGATCGCATTGTCAAGATGGAACCCATCCATGGCCAGAAGCCCCGCAGGCAGGCCGTGCGTATTCAGACCCTGTTGAACAGCGGCGGCAATGGTGGATTTCCCGGCACCGGGAGGTCCGGCCAAAGCGATCAGCCGTCGCGGCGCGGCGACCGGCAAGTCAAGGGCCGCGTCGGTGATCACCTTCGCCAGACTGTCCGGATCGCTCAACGGCATGGAGCCTAAGCCGCAGCAGCGTCGGCCGGGGGTTCCTTGGCCCCGGTCATGAAGGCGACTGCGTCCGACATCGTATAATCCTTCGGATCGATCACGCAGAGCCGCCGTCCCAAGCGGTGCACATGCACACGATCGGCCACCTCGAACACATGCGGCATGTTATGGCTGATCAAGATGATCGGGATGCCGCGCGATTTAACGTCTGCGATCAATTCAAGCACTTTGCGACTTTCCTTCACGCCAAGTGCGGCGGTTGGCTCATCCAGAATGATCACTTTGGACCCAAAAGCGGCGGCACGCGCCACAGCCACGCCTTGCCTTTGCCCACCCGACAGGGTTTCAACCGCCTGATTGATATTCTGGATGGTCATCAAACCGAGTTCGCTCAGCTTTTCNCGGGCGAATTTCTCCATGTAAGGGCGATCAAGCTGTCGCAGGAGTTTCCCCCGCCAGCCTTTGCGCCGCACCTCGCGCCCCATGAACATGTTATCTGCAATCGACAGCGCAGGCGACATGGCGAGGGTTTGGTAAACCGTTTCGATCCCGGCGCCGCGCGCTTCGATCGGCGAATGGAAAGACACTTTCTGACCATCAAGGAAGATCTCGCCTTCATCCGGCACCACGGCGCCGGACACTGCCTTGATCAGCGTGGATTTACCGGCGCCATTATCCCCGATCACGGCCAGAATTTCGCCTGGCATCAAATCGAAATCGCAATGGTCCAAGGCGGTGACACGGCCATAGTGTTTGACAAGGTTGCGGCCTTTCAAAATCGGTTCCATCAGCTTGACACCTTTCTGATCCACTGGTCGACCGCCACAGCGGCGATGATCAGCAAACCGATAAGCAGGAAGGTCCATTGCGCATCCGCCCCAAGCAGGCGCAGACCCAATGTAAAGACGCCGACGATAAGCGCCCCGAACAGCGCCCCAAGGATCGACCCACGCCCACCGAAAAGCGAGATGCCCCCGATCACGACAGCCGTGATGCTTTCGATATTTGCAAGCTGGCCAACGGTTGGGGAAATCGATCCGATGCGACCGACCATCGCCCAGCCTGCAAAGGCACAAATCAGGCCCGACAATAGATAGACTGACATCAACGTGCGCTTGACGTTCACACCGGCCAATTCGGCCGCGTCCGGGTCATCGCCCACGGCATAGACATGCCGACCCCAGGCCGTGTGCTTCAACGCATAGGCCAGCGTGATCATCAAAAGCAGCATGAAGATCACGCCAAGCGTCAGGGTCGCCCCCCCCACCTTGAATTTGGTGCCAAAAATTTGCAAAAGCGGTGCCGTTTCTTCGATATCGGCGCTGCGAATGGTTTCATTGGCGGAATACAGAAAGTTCGCTGCCAGAACGTCAGCATCCGATCCGGCTGTTGATCCTGCAAGCTGCGCAAGCCCGCCAAGCAAAAGACCGGTTTCAGCGGTGCTTTCCGATCGGACGGTGAAGCCTGCATTGGACAGGAATTTGTCTTCGGCGCGCTCCCACAGATACCAGATCACCCCTCCCAACGGCATCAGGACCATGACGATAAATGCAAGTAGACCGCCCCAATGACGCGGTTTCATTTTGGCTTTTTCTGCGCGCCCTCTTTTGCGCACCGTGGATCCGCGCGCCACGCAGCCTTGGGGGCGGCGCCGGCGCGGTTTGAAATT
>JABSSB010000084.1 GCA_013214715.1 Paracoccaceae bacterium
ACCCGCTTTGGCCATATAAATAAGGCAAACGGGCAAAAAGTCCGTTACTGCTATAGAATGTTGCGGGTTCACAAACGTGATCGAGGGCAGGATCAGTGCCTTCAGCCCCGACGCCGTCAGGAACCCGGTCGACCAGCCGCCGATCTGCACGACCTCTCCGCGCCCGAAACTGGGTAACCAGTTGAGCGAGACCGCGAATATATAGATGAGTAAAATGCCTATCAGGAAGGTTGGTAACGAGACCCCGATCAGGGACACCGTCATGATCATACTGGCCGACCAGCCGTTTCGTCGGATCGCGGTGAACACGCCCAAGGCAATACCGATGGTGATCGCCAGAAATCCCGAAACAGCCGCAAGCTCCAGTGTCGCGGGCGCGCGTTCGGCGATGATTTCGGCCACAGGCCGCCCCTGCCGATAGGAAATGCCGAAATTGCCCTGCACCGCGCCTTTCAGGAATTTGTAATATTGTACCGGAAACGGCTGATCGAGGCCCAGATCCGCCCTCAGCCGGTCAATATCGGCCTGTGTGCGTTCCTGCCCCAGCATGTTGTCGACCGGGTCGCCGACAAAGCGGAACATTGAAAAGGCCACCAGCCCGACCACCAAAAGAACGATGACCGACTGAAAGACCCTTCGGATGATATAAGCGAGCATCACGCCCCCCTGGCTGATCTGCTGATTATTGACGGGGTTTGCGCAAGGTCAACACCTGGCGCAAGGGGAGCCCGGAGGCTCCGGCTCTTCAGGTTACGGTGTCGGAAAAGGCGCTGCGATAGAGCGCAGAAAGTTCCGCCAAAGGCGCATCAGACTGACCCAGTTTCACGCTGTCACCGGTAAATCGACCCACCGAGACAATCGGCACCCCGGCTTGTCCCGCGGCGATCATCAGCCCTTCGGCCTGATCGAAATTGCAGGCCACAAGATAGCGCGCCTGATCTTCACCAAAGAGATGCGCCATGTCGCCATCGTCAATCTGCACGCCGACGCCCGCGGCTTCGGCCAGCTCAAAGGCTGCAAGCGCCAGACCGCCATCGCCCAGATCAGTGCAGGCGCGGATCAGTTCGGCATTGTCGCGGATGAAATCGCCATTGCGCTTCTCGGCCTCCAGATCCACGGCCGGGGCGTCGCCCTCTTCGCGGTTGAACACCTCGGCCAGAAGGGCGGATTGACCCAGATGCCCCTCGGCAGCGCCCACCATGATCGCCAGATGCCCGTCGCGCACATCCTTGCCGATGATCTGTTCGGGCGTATCGATCAGCCCGACCGCGCCAATGGTGGGCGTAGGCAGGATCGCGTTGCCATCGGTTTCATTGTAAAGCGACACGTTGCCGGACACGATGGGCATATCCAACGCGCTGCACGCCGCGCCGATGCCCTGAATGGCGCCAACAAACTGTCCCATGATTTCAGGTTTTTCGGGGTTGCCGAAATTCAGGTTGTCGGTCGTTGCCAGCGGGCGCGCGCCGGTTGCCGTAAGGTTGCGATAGGCTTCGGCCACAGCCTGCTTGCCGCCCTCAACCGGGTTGGCGCGGACATAGCGGGGCGTCACATCCGAGGTGAAAGCCAGGTGCTTGTCCGTCCCATGCACGCGCATCACACCTGCGCCGATGCCGGGCGTGCGGGCGCTGTCGGCCATGACCATCGTGTCATATTGCTCAAACACCCATTGCTTGCCCGCATAATTGGGCGAGGCGATCAGCGCTTTCAGCCCGTCAACCGGATCAATCTGCGGGACATCGCTCAGCGGCTCGGCCAGGTCGGTCGGCTCCCAAGGGCGATCATATTCCGGCGCGGCGGAGGAAAGTTTGGACAATGGCAGATCGGCCATGATCTGCCCGCCATGTTCGATCACGAAGCGGTCTTCGGCAATGGTTTCGCCGACGATTGCAAAATCGAGATCCCATTTGTCGAAAACGGCTTTTGCTTCGGCTTCCTTTTCGGGGCGTAGCACCATCAGCATCCGCTCCTGGCTTTCCGAAAGCATCATTTCATAGGCCGTCATATTGGCTTCGCGCTGCGGGACGGCATCCAGGGTCAGACGAATGCCCAAACCGCCCTTGTCGCCCATTTCCACCGCCGAACATGTCAGACCCGCGGCCCCCATATCCTGTATCGATATCACGGCGCCGGTCTGCATCAGTTCCAGACAGGCCTCCATCAGCCGCTTTTCGGTGAAGGGGTCGCCGACCTGCACCGTGGGGCGCTTTTCTTCGATCGTGTCGTCAAATTCGGCCGAAGCCATCGTCGCACCGCCCACGCCGTCGCGGCCCGTTTTGGCGCCCAGATAGACCACCGGCATCCCCACGCCCGACGCGGCGGAGTAGAAAATCTTGTCCGCATCCGCCAGACCGGCGGCAAAGGCATTCACAAGGCAGTTGCCGTTATAGGCCGGGTGAAAGCGCACTTCGCCGCCCGCGCAGGGCACGCCAAAGCTGTTGCCATAGCCGCCGATGCCTTCCACCACGCCATGTACCAGCGTCTTGGTGCGCGGATGCGCGGGTTCGCCAAAGCTCAGCGCATTCATGGATGCAATCGGGCGCGCGCCCATCGTGAACACATCGCGCAGGATGCCGCCAACACCGGTCGCTGCGCCCTGATAGGGTTCGATATAGGATGGGTGATTATGACTTTCCATTTTAAAAACAACGGCTTGTCCATCGCCGATATCAACCACGCCAGCGTTTTCGCCCGGGCCGCAGATCACCTGCGGGCCATCGGTGGGCAGGGTGCGCAGCCATTTCTTGGAAGATTTGTAGGAGCAATGCTCGTTCCACATGGCCGAGAAGATGCCAAGCTCGGTAAAGCTGGGGGTGCGCCCGATGATGTCGAGGATCAGGTCATATTCTTCGGGCTTCAACCCGTGATTGGCAATCAGGTCGGGCGTGATAGCGGGCTCTTGCATGGGCATCCTGTCAGGGTCGCGGCGGTTTTGCGCCTTTTAGGACAGGTGGCGGGAATGCGAAAGGGTAAAGCCATGCAAGGCCGTGTCGTGAGAGTCCTATCGCAGCAACACCCTTGTCTGTTGATGACCCGAGTGTGAGCAGAGTGCAGCCATCTGAACATCGGCAGGCTTGGCATCAAGGACTTGCGCCGCCGGTGCGGACCATTCCCTACACCTGTCGTCATGATCCGAGTTTGGCCGCAGAACAGGCAAAACCTGGTTATCCTCAGAAACGCACAGTCTTGGTACGAACAAGTGCTTCACCCTATCGACAGTCTTTGCCTCGGTAAAAAAATGCGCCCGTGCCAGATGAGCACGGGCGCACAAACTGTAGAGTGATCGGACCGTTACCTGTCGTCTTTGACCGCGCCGCCCTGTGCGGCGGCTTCGGCTTGTTCATCCACAACCTGTTGCGCCAGACCGGCACCAGCCGCGGCGATTGCGGTTTTTTGGTCTTCGTTCAAATCAGCTTCATCCAGCCCGGGGATCGCGACGCGGACTTCGCGGCGGGCGAATTCGATGCCGTTTTCACGAAAAGCCGCCTTCACCCGGTTATAGATCTCCTTGCGCAGGGTGAACTGGGTGCCCGGCTTGGCCATGAACTTGCCACGGATGATCATGCCGACATCGTCGAAATCAAAAACGCCTTGCGATTTGAACGGTTCGATAAAGCTGTCTTTGAACTCATCAACTTCGAGCAGATCCTGACCAATCTTCTTGAAGATCTTCTTGACCTGGTTGGGGTCGGTGTCGAAGGGCACGGTGAATTTCAGCTTCATGATCACCCAGTCGCGGCTGAAATTGGTCAGCTTCTGAATCTCACCATAGGGGATCGTGTGCACCAGACCGCGATGGTGGCGCAGCTGCATAGACCGGATCGAGATTTTTTCGACCGAGCCCATCGTGCCGCTTACATCCACATATTCGCCAGTGCGGAACGCGTCATCGACCAGGAAGAAAATGCCCGACACGATATCGGCCACTAGCTTTTGTGCGCCGAAACCGATCGCCAGACCCAGAACACCGGCACCAGCCAGAAGCGGCGTGATATCAAGCCCCAGCGCCGACAAGGCCAGCATCGAAAACACTACCGCAATCGCGACCTGTGCCGTCACCAGCACAAGCGGCAGCACTGTCGACAGGCGCGAGCCGCCCGCGCCACCGCCTTCACCGGCAGCCTCTTCACTGTCCATGCTTTCGGCTTTTTCGGTCTGCTCCTTGGCAAGCCGCCGGTTGATGTATAGCGACACCAGCTCATTGATCATGTAGCCGATGGCCACGACGATCAGCGCTTCAAGCAGGTTCGACCCGAAATTCTCACCCGCCGTGTTGCGCGCGAGATCGGCAAAATTTATCTCCCAGGCGTTGCCGATCATCATAAGGACAATCACACCGGCAATCACACGTCCGATTTTGATAAAGCTGCGCTTGGTCGATTTATACGCGTTTTCAGCAATTGGCCCGGTGCCCATCATCGGCGGGACAAGATGTCCTACAAGGCCACGGATCGTGGTGTCGATAACCGGCGCCATGAGCAGGTAGAACATGGTCAGATATTGTGGCGCATCGGCGATAATCTCAATGATGAGCGGATTGCCCAAGCCCACGATGATTTCCACCGTCAACCACATGACGAAGGAGACCAGAATGGCGAAATGCGGGTAATAAAACGACACGACTTGATCAAAGCGCGTCACATCCGGGTCCGATCCCAGCATCATCGAGCGCAAACCATCCCGCGCCGTCCAAGCCAGCACACCGACATAAATGTGCACAGCGCTCGTCAGCCAGAAGCCAACACTGACTTCGCCCAGCGGCACGCCTTGCATCACGTTGAAATTCACCAGCCACATCGTGAAGGCGCCAAGAAAGGCCAGCCCGATCAGGTTGCGATGGATGTATTTCGCCCAATGGTCATCGACATTCACAAGCCGTAAATCAGGACGCTCGGGTGCGAGCGCAAAGCGGGACACTGCCGCCGTGATGCGCGGGATCCAGATCAGAAGGAAGACCATGGGGCCCATGACGGCCTGCATATCTGCAGTCAAAAGCCGCTGGCCGACAAAGGAAATCACGATGTAGAACGCCGCGAGCCCCAGCAATTCACGCAAGAACCGACGGAAGAGATACCGCACCGAGGCTGCGAGCGACGAATTGTCATGCGGCACCTCGGGTTGCCAGCGGCGTGACAAAACTGTCGTAATCCATTCTGCGGCTAACCCCAAAGCCAGAGCCACTGCAGTATAAACCCACATCAACAGGAATTGGTTGCCCTCGAAGGATTGCGCGAAATGCATAAATGCTTGTCCCTGTATGCTGAACAGGTTGGGCAGGGCTAAAATGGCACCGAGGACCGCATGATACACGGCCATACCCGCAGTCCTCACCGTGCTGAAGAAGCCGTCCGACCCTTGTGAGGCGCTCTCTGGCGCTGCGGCGGCGACAGCATCCAGCCGCTGCAAGAGCAAAGCACGCACGTCAGCGTCAGACATGCGCGCCACCATCTCGCGCACGGCGTCCTGCGTCAGCGGTTCAGGTAGGGTCAGCGTCGGGTCCGTCTCGGTCGCAGACCCCGATCCGGTCGGGACCGACATTTGCGCGAGGGCGGGGCCCATCAGCATGAAGCAAGCGAATATTGAGGCGAGCACTCGCAAAATCATCTAGGGACCTTTTCTGCAGTCGAGTCATTGTACGACCACCCTATCAGCTACTTGGTTCATGTGACGCAAAAAAGTTGCGACCTTCACGCTGATAAGTGGACTGCTGCAGCAAAGCTTTTACCATCGATGTCAGGCGAAAAAAAAGGCCGAGACAAAGCTCGGCCATAGTCCAACAGGGAGGTATGAAGGAGACAGACGAAACCGTCGTCGCCTTCACAACGCGATTTAAGTGCGAGGGGCAGGGCGATCAACTGATTTTCCACGATAAGTCCGCAAACCCGCTATGCGCCTCACGCATAGCTGAGTCCTAGTCCGACGATTTTTCCCGAACGGCTTTTATGTGGGACACGATTTCTTCTTGAACGAAATCCCGAAATGCTGCGATCCGCTTGGAATGGCGTAATTCTTCGGGATATGCCAAATAAACGGGCACAGGTTCCGAAGATAGTTCTGGCAGGACCGGCAGAAGTGTCGGGTTTTCGTCGGCGACGTAATCGGGGAGGGCGCCGATCCCCAGATCGTTCACCACCGCCTGCATCACCCCATAATAATTGTTCACCGTCAAAAGACCTTTGGGTCCTACGGCCATGATGTCGCGGATCATCTGCGCGCCCGCCGCCACCTGGGCTGAGCGTGGGTTTTGGCAGATGAGCCGATGCTGCGCCATGTCCTGAAGCGTTTCGGGGATGCCGTAGTTGTCCAGATAGGCTTGGGTGGCGAACAGGGACATCCGGATCGCCACCATTTTCTTGCGGATCAGATCCGCCTGGCTGGGCTCTTTCATGCGGATCGCGACATCGGCTTCGCGCATAGGCAGGTCCAGCACACGCTCTTCCAGCATCAGGTCGATTTTGAGATCGGGGTATTTTTCATAGAGCTTGGCCAGACGCGGCGCCAGCCAGAGCGATCCAAAGCCGACCGTCGTTGTGACGCGCAGCTCTCCATAGACCTCTTCTTCGCTGTCGCGGATACGCGCGGCAGCCGCATCCAGGCGGCGCGACATGGATTTGGTGGCGTCAAACAGCAGCTCGCCCTGTTCGGTCAGAATCAGTCCGCGAGCGTGTCGATGAAACAGGGTGGCGTTCAGGCTGTCTTCNAGCGCGCGAATTTGTCGCGACACCGCCGATTGCGACAGGTTCAGCTTGTCACCAGCATGGGTCAAACTGCCTGCATCGGCGACTGCGTGAAATATCCGAAGCTTGTCCCAGTCCATTGCGCAACTTCCATTCCCTGGTGCCCGGTCTCCGGGCAATCTTTACCAAGGCTGAACCTGCACTATTCCCTTAGATGTGAAAACAGAATTTTCGCCCTATGCAGGTCAGGGTCTGTGACCTATCTTTGATGGTAATAGGTGACAATGGGGCAGCCGCCGCGGCGGACGTGTTGGGAGGCACGAGGCACATGGGCACGCAGGATATTTCGCTGAATGACCGCTTTGATCTGACCAAATCGCCGGTTCTACTGAACGGGACGCAGGCTTTGGTGCGGCTGATGCTGGCGCAAAAGGCGCGGGACGTGGCGGCCGGGCACAACACGGCGGGGCTGGTGACTGGATATCGCGGATCTCCGCTTGGCGCGGTGGACATGCAGATGACACGTGCCGCCAAACAGTTGGTGCAATCGGACATCACCTTTCAACTTGGGTTGAACGAAGATCTGGCTGCGACAGCGCTTTGGGGGGCGCAGCAGGCCGAATTGCGCGGCGAAGGTAAATATGATGGCGTTTTTGGCCTGTGGTACGGCAAGGGGCCGGGCGTGGATCGGTCGGGAGATGTGATCCGCCACGCCAACAATGCNGGCACATCGGCTCTGGGCGGCGTGCTGATGGCGATGGGCGATGACCATACGGGCGAAAGCTCGACCACATTGCACCAGTCTGAATGGGCGGTGATGGACGCTTACATGCCGGTGGTCTCTCCGGCCGGGGTGCAGGAAATTCTGGATTACGGGCTGTATGGATTTGCCCTGTCGCGGTTTTGCGGGCTTTGGGTCGGGCTGAAGACCATGAAAGACACGGTTGAAGCGACGGCTGTCGTGGACGGGGATCCGTTCCGGATGCAGTTGGTGACGCCAGAGTTTGCCATGCCTGAGGGTGGATTGAACATCCGTCTGGTCGACACGCCCCACGCGCAGGAGCCGCGTGTGATCGATCACAAACGGTTTGCCGCCGAAGCCTTCAGCCATGCCAACAAGATGGACAAACGCGTCTGGGGCAAGCCGGGAGCAAAGATCGGCTTGGTCGCGGCGGGCAAGAATTGGCTGGATCTGCAACATGCGCTGTCGCTTCTGAATATCACCGAGGCCGAGGCCAAGCGATTGGGGTTGACCACTTATAAAATTGGGCAGACCTTCCCGCTCGACATGAAAGGCTTTCATGACTGGGCCGAGGGGCTCGACCTGATTGTCGTCGTCGAAGAAAAACGCAAGCTGATCGAAGTGCAGATCAAGGAAGCGATCTTCGACGACCGCCGCGGGCGGCGTGTCTATGGGTGGTACAAAGGTGGCGCGGGCGGGCTGCATCGGGAAGAGCTGTTCCCGACGCGCGGCTCGCTGGAACCGGTGATGATTGCGCAAAAGCTTGGCCAGATCCTGATCGAAGAGGGTCGCGGCACGGATGCGATCAATGCCGGGCTTAGCGCGCTCGACGCCGCCACCCGCGCCGATAATGCCGAAGATATCGCGGCGCGGTTGCCCTATTTCTGCTCGGGCTGTCCGCATAACAGCTCGACCAAGGTGCCCGACGGCTCGCGCGCCTATGCCGGGATCGGCTGTCATTACATGGCCCAATGGATGGACCGCGAAACGCTGGGCTTTACGCATATGGGCGGCGAAGGTGCGAACTGGATCGGCGAGGCGCCGTTTTCCAACACCAAGCATGTGTTCCAGAACATTGGCGACGGCACCTATAATCATTCCGGCGTCATGGCGATCCGCGCGGCTTTGGCCGCCGGAACCACGATGACTTACAAGATCCTCTATAACGACGCTGTGGCCATGACTGGCGGGCAGGGCAACGATGGCAACCTGTCCCCGCAGCGCATCGTGCGCGAATTGCTGGCGATGGGCGTCGGGCGCGTTGATGTGGTCTATGACAATAAGGAAGACATTGATCTCAAGGCTTTTCCTGTGGGTGTGAAAATCTCGGAACGGGCCGAGTTGATGACTGTCCAGAAGGAGATGACCGAGGTCGAGGGCGTCAGCGCGATTGTCTATGTCCAGACCTGCGCGGCCGAAAAACGCCGTCGCCGCAAGCGCGGGCTGTTCCCGGACCCTGACAAGCGCGTCTTCATCAATACCGATATCTGCGAAGGTTGCGGAGATTGCGGGGTGCAGTCGAACTGCGTGTCAATCACACCCAAGGAAACCGAATTGGGCCGGAAACGGGCGATCGACCAAAGCTCCTGCAACAAGGATTTCTCATGCCTCAAGGGTTTCTGCCCTTCTTTCGTGACGGTCGAAGGGGCCAAGGTCCGCAAGGAAGCCACCGCAGAGCTGTCCTTGCCGGAGCTGCCAGAGCCGCGCCTGCCGCGGATTTCAGGCACCTGGAATGTGGTGATCACCGGGGTCGGCGGCACGGGTGTTGTCACGATCGGTGCAGTGATGGCGCAGGCCGCGCAAATCGACGGGATGGGCGCGGGCATGATGGAAATGGCCGGGCTGGCCCAAAAGGGCGGGGCGGTGCATATCCATTGTCGTCTTGCCAAGAAGCCCGAAGACATCTCCGCCATTCGTGTCGCCACCGGAGAGGCGCATGCCCTCATCGGCGGGGATCTGGTGACGTCGGCCGGGGCCAAGACTTTGGGGCTGACCCAAACCGGGCGCACCGGCGCGGTCGTCAATAGCCATGAGATCATCACCGGCGATTTCACCCGGAATACCGAATTCGCGCTGCCCTCCGACCGGCTACAACTGGCGTTGGAAGCCCGCCTGCGCGATCAGGTGCAAATGTTCGATGCCACCGATTTGGCCAAGGTCACCATGGGTGACAGCATCTTTTCCAACATGATGGTCTTTGGTGCGTCCTGGCAGCGCGGGCTGGTCCCCCTGAGCCTTGAGGCAATCCGAAAGGCGGTGGCGTTGAATGGCGCGGCAGTCGAAAAGAACCTGCGCGCCTTTGAAATCGGTCGCTGGGCCGCGCTTTATCCGCAAGAGGCGGGGGATCTTCTGACGCCCAAGGTCGTGGACAAGCCCAAGACGCTCGACGAACGCATTGCCTTCCGCGCCGATCATCTGACGGCCTATCAATCGGCCCGTCTTGCTAAGAAATACCGCAAGCTGGTCGATAATATCGAAGATAAAGACCTGCGTGAGGCTGTGGCCGAAGGCTATCACAAGCTGCTGGCTTACAAAGATGAATACGAGGTTGCCCGGCTCTTGCTGACCTCCCGCGACAAGGCGTCGGAAACGTTTGAAGGGGATTTCAAAATGAAATTCCACCTCGCTCCGCCGATGCTGGGCGGCAAGGATGCCGACGGGAAACCGATGAAGCGGGAATTCACCGAACGTATGTTGCCGATGCTGAAACTGCTCAAGCGCTTGAAATCCCTGCGCGGGACGCCGCTGGATGTGTTCGGCTACACCGATGAGCGGCGGATGGAGCGGGCGCTGATCAAGCAATATGAACAGGATCTGGCCGAATGGCTGCCGCACGCCACGGCGGAACGGCGCGAGGCGCTGATCGCATTGGCGCGCCTGCCGCTGGAGATTCGCGGTTTTGGCCATGTCAAATCGACCAATGAACAGAAGGCCGCCAAAAGACGTGAAGAACTGTTGGCCACATTGCGCCAGCCGACCCTTGGAATGGAGGCTGCGGCTGAATAAATAATCCCGAGCAGATACAGTCTATGCAAAGCGTGATGGCCCGCTTAAAAGGCGCGTCAAACTCGTTCGGAGACCCGGTCCAATGCCCTCTCGCCGCCATGTTGCTCGCGATATTACCTATGCCCATTCCGCGGCCACCAAAAGCGGTCGTGCGATGATCCGCATCATGGAAAACGCGACGGGGCGTCTGCGCATGATCAAGCGGGCCGATGGCTACGAGTATGAGGTCGCCAATGGCCGTGATTTCTGGTCGGTCATGGTCGAACGCTATGGTTTGTCGCTGAAGGTCGTGGGCGGATCGCTGGACAATATCCCGGCCGAGGGGCCGGTTATCATGATCGCCAATCACCCCTATGGCATTCTTGATGGTCTGATGATGGGCCACATGCTGTCGGAACGTCGCGATGGCGATTTCCGTATTCTTGCAAATCGTGTCTTTCGCAAGGCCGAAGATCTGAACCGCATCATCCTGCCGATCTCGTTTGACGAAACGAAAGAGGCGATGAAGCAGAACATCGCCACCCGCAAGGAGTCTCTGTCCTATCTGGAAAATGGGGGTGCGATTGGGATTTTCCCCGGCGGTACCGTGTCCACGGCGGCCAAGCCGTTTTCGCATCCGATGGATCCGGGCTGGCGCAGCTTTACCGCGCGGATGGTGGGCAAGTCAGACGCGGCGGTTGTTCCGGTCTTCTTCGATGGCCATACCACTCGCCTGTTCCATATTGCGTCGCATCTGCATTACACGCTGCGGATGGGTCTGCTGATCCGCGAATTCAAGAAACGCGTGGACACGCCTGTGAAGGTCGCCATCGGCGAACCGATCCCACGCGAAAAACTTGACCCGCTGGCCAAGGATGCCCGCGGCATGATGGACTTCCTCCGACGGTCAACCTATGAGCTATCTCCAACTCCGTTGCGGACGGATGAGTATGGGTTTGAATTCGAGGACCATTGGCGCGCCTGATCCGCGCGGCCCGGTCCGGGCAGGGAAGAATGGCAGTTGCAATCTTTGATTCAGGTCTGGGCGGGCTGACCGTTCTGGAGGCTTGCCGCGCGCGTCTGCCGGAAGTGGATTTTCTGTATTACGCCGACAGCGCCCATGCGCCCTATGGTGTGCGGACATCCGATAACATTTACGACCTGACCCATGGCGCGATCCGCCGCATCTGGGACGAAGGCGCCGACCTGGTCATTCTGGCATGCAACACGGCCTCCGCCGCGGCGCTGCGCCGGATACAAGAGGCCGGTCTGCCCCAAGGCAAGCGTGTGCTGGGCGTCTTTGTCCCGATGATCGAGGCGCTGACCGAACGCAATTGGGGCGATAACTCCCCCCCGCGCGAGGTGTCGGTGCAGCATGTGGCGCTCTTTGCCACGCCCGCCACCGTGGCCAGCCGTGCTTTTCAACGCGAACTGGCCTTCCGCGCCATCGGCGTGGATGTCGAGGCTCAGGCCTGCGGCGGGGTGGTCGACGCCATTGAAGATGGCGATATGATCCTGGCCGAAGCCCTGGTGCGCAGCCATGTTGACGCGCTCAAACGCAAGATGCCGCATCCGCAGGCCGCCATTCTGGGTTGCACCCATTACCCGCTGATGCAGGAGGCATTTCGGGCCGCTTTGGGCGCTGATGTCACCCTGTTTTCGCAAGCGCAGCTGGTGGCCGACAGTCTGGCCGATTACCTCAAACGCCATCCCGACATGCTGGGCAGCGGTGGCGAAGCCTATCTGACAACTGGCGACCCACGACAGGTCAGCGACCGCGCGACGCAGTTCCTGCGACGACCGATGCCCTTTGCCGCTGCCTGACCTTTTCCTATATCCGAGACTGACATGACCCATAAAATCGCCATCATCGGGGCCTCTGGCTATACCGGCGCCGAACTGATCCGCCTGATCGCAACCCATCCCGGCATGCAGATTGCCGCGCTGGCCGCTGACCGCAAAGCTGGCCTGTCGATGGACAGCGTTTACCCGCATTTGCGGCATCTGGACCTGCCAACGCTCTGCAAGGTTGATGAGATCGATTTTGCCCAGATCGACCTGGCCTTTTGCGCCTTGCCGCACAAAACCTCGCAAGAGGTGATCTCGGCCCTGCCGAGCGAGCTGAAAATCGTCGATCTGTCTGCCGATTTCCGGCTCCGTGACCCGGCAGAGTATGAACGCTGGTATGGCAATCCGCATAGCGCGCTGACCCAGCAGTCAGAGGCCGTCTACGGGCTGACCGAATTCTACCGTGATCAGATCGCCGGGGCGCGGCTGGTGGCGGGCACGGGCTGTAACGCGGCGACGGGGCAATACGCGCTGCGTCCACTGATTGCGGCGGGTGTGATTGATCTGGATCGGATCATCCTGGACATGAAATGCGCAGTGTCAGGCGCGGGGCGGAGCCTCAAGGAAAACCTGCTTCATGCGGAACTGAGCGAAGGTTACAACGCCTATGCGGTGGGCGGCACGCATCGCCATTTGGGAGAGTTCGATCAGGAGTTTTCCGCCATCGCAGGCCGCCCGGTGACGGCTGGCCCTGACAGGTCAGGTGCAAACCCAGGTTTTTGGAC
>JABSSB010000085.1 GCA_013214715.1 Paracoccaceae bacterium
CAGGCCCCAACAGCCGCGCACCTGATCCAACTCTCGCGTGAAACCGCCCGCCGGACAGGCCTCCCGGTCCTGATCTGGCCATGCGCCACACATCGGGGCTCGGGTCGCCCGGCGCATATCAACAGCACGGCTTTAACCCTTTCTCAACTCCACCGCGCGCCGCGCTCACCCGGCCTTAACCAAGCCCCGGCATTCTGCCTGCACTGATGCGCATCAGGGCCGGTGGTCCAGACCGGCAAGACCATAGGATACGGCCCCAAAGGTGACTGCCTTTGGGGATCAGGGATATCTCCCCTCAGCAGGGCTTTTGTCCTGTCCAGCATCCGCAGGCGCCGCACACCATTCGGCACTGACATCGCAGACCACCTGAATACGCGGCCCGATCAGCCGCAGACACCAGGTGCAGATGACGTTCGCCGCCCGCAGGCCATGCCCCCTCCCGGCATGGTCTGCACAGGGCTGCGCGCCCTACACAATCGCGCCACCTTGTGCCATTTTTCCATGACGGGGCAGAAACTTGGCACACCGCCCCTATATAGGCTGTGGCAGAGGGGGAGGAGAGAGGCATGGAAGACCTCACGCGGTTTGACCGTATTCCGGAAACAGCTTTGGCCTGGCATCGTGACGGCACTGGCGCTGCACTGGCGACGGTGTTGCAGACCTGGGGCTCCGCGCCCCGCCGCATCGGCGCGCAGCTTGTGGTGGGCGGCGATGGCAGGATCGAAGGGTCCGTATCGGGCGGCTGCGTCGAAGGCGCGGTGATTGTCGAGGCGATCGAGAGCCTTGAGGATGGCAAACATCGCGTGCTGGAATTCGGCGTCTCGGATGATGACGCCTTTGCCGTTGGTCTGGCCTGTGGCGGCACGATCCGTGTGCTGGTCGAACCCGTGGGCAGCGCCATGCCCGAAGACCTGCTGGCCGATCTCGTCGCCGCCCGCGCCGCGCGGCGGGCCTTGGCCTATGAGGTCAATCTCGAGACCGGCGCGCGACGTCTGACCGCCGATCACCCGGACCGTCTGCGCATGGACCGCTCGGGCTTCGAAGAAGATGAGCAAACCTTCGTGGCCGTCTTTAACCCGCCGCTGCGCCTGATCGTGGTGGGGGCGGTGCATATCGCGCAGGCGCTGGTCCCGATGGCGCGGATCGCGGGCTATGACCCGCTGGTCATCGACCCGCGAGAGGCTTTTGCCTCCCCCGACCGCTTCCCTGACACCACGCTCAGCCATGACTGGCCCGATGACGCGGTGGCCGCCCATGGGCTCGATGCGCGCACCGCGCTGGTGCTGCTGACCCATGACCCGAAACTGGACGACCCCGCGCTTGAGGCCGCGTTGAAAGCGGATGTTTTCTATATCGGCGCGCTGGGCTCCACCCGGACCCATGCCAAGCGGGTGGACCGGCTGACCGTGGGCGGCTTCACGCCCGACCAGATCGCCCGCATCCACGGGCCCATCGGCCTGAATATCGGCGCGGCAGGCCCGTCCGAGATTGCCGTCGCGATCCTTGCGCAAATGACCGCCGTGCTGCGAGGCAAATCATGAAATTCGGACCTGTCCCCATCTCTGAAGCAGAAGGCTCCATTCTGGCCCATTCCGTTACTGCGGACGGCACGAAATTCCGCAAAGGGCAGGTGCTGGGCGCGGAAGAGGTCGCCGCCCTGCGCGCGGCAGGCACGAATGAGCTTGTCGTGGCGCGGCTGGAAGAGGGCGACCTGCATGAAGACGAGGCCGCCGCGCAGCTCGCGACCGCATTGGTGCCGGATGCGCAAGCCGCAGGTTTGAGGGTGACACAGCCCTTCACCGGGCGGGTCAACCTGATCGCGGATGCGCCGGGTGTCGTGCGGCTGGATGTCGAAGCGCTGCACCGGTTCAACGCGATCCATCCGATGATCACCGTCGCCACCGTGCCGGCCTTCCAGCAGGTTGGCCCCGGCGCGATGGTCGCCACGATCAAGATCATTTCCTATAGCGTGCCGCAGGCCGATGTGGCGCGGGCGGCCGCGACCGCGCCCGCCGCGCTGCGCCTGACGCGGCCGATCTATGGCTCGGCCGGGCTGGTGGTGACGGATATCCCCGGTGGACCAGACAATACCAAGGGCATTGCCGCGATCACCGCGCGGGTCGAATCGCTGGGGATGGATATGGCCGAGGTCATCACCGTGCCCCATGAAACCCCGGCATTGGCGCAGGCCTTGGGCCGGGTCAAAGGCGATATCGCGCTGATCCTGACCGGATCGGCCACATCCGACCTGCATGACACCGCACCCGAGGCCGTGCGCCGTGCGGGCGGGGCGGTGGACCGCTTCGGCATGCCGGTTGATCCCGGCAATCTTCTGTTCATCGGACAGATGGGGCTGCGCCCTGTGATTGGCCTGCCGGGCTGTGCGCGCTCGCCTGCGTTGAACGGGGCTGATTGGGTGCTAAGCCGGGTGGCCTGCGGGGTCGAGGTGACCAGCGCCGATATCTCGGTGATGGGGGTCGGCGGGCTGCTGAAAGAAATCCCAACCCGGCCCCAACCGCGCGGTCTGCGACCTGCCAAAGCGTCGCAGCGCGAGGCCGCTGGTCAGAAAAGCTGACCAAATCGCCGAATAAGTGTTTGCCAGAGCGTCGGGAATGCCTAACTTCTGGTACAGAGGAAAAAATGAGTCAAAAGAGTTGGGAGGACTTCATGGCACAAGTTTCGATGACCGTGAACGGTGCGGTCAAATCAGGAGAGGTCGAAGGGCGCACGCTGCTGTCGACATTCCTGCGGGAAGGTTTGGGGATGACCGGCACGCATGTCGGCTGCGACACCAGCCAATGCGGCGCCTGCGCGGTGCATGTTGATGGCAAGCTGGTCAAAGCCTGCACGATGCTCGCGATGGAGGCCGACGGGGCCGAGGTTGCGACCATCGAAGGTCAGGCCAATGCCGATGGTTCGCTGAACACGATCCAGCAGGCATTTCAGGATCATCACGGTCTGCAATGTGGCTTCTGCACACCAGGCATGGTGATGTCGGCTGCGGCGCTTCTGAAAGAAAATCCGACACCGTCGGAGACCGAGATTCGTGAACATCTCGAAGGCAATATCTGCCGCTGCACCGGCTATCATAACATCGTCAAAGCGATCATGGCCGCGTCCGGACAGGATGTCACGGCGATTGCTGCAGAATAAATACTACAATCTCAGGTAACGCGCCTGGGAGGGCGCGATGACCTGATAGGGAGGAGAACAAGCAATGCCCAAAGACAGTGGGATTGGAGCCAGTTCCAAGCGCCGTGAGGACGTGCGCTTTCTGACCGGCGCCGGAAACTATACCGACGACATCAACGTCAATGGTCAGGCCTATGTGCATTTCCTGCGCTCGGACATTGCCCATGGCACGATCAACAAGATCGACACATCCGCCGCGGCTGCGATGCCCGGTGTGATCAAGATCTTCACCGCCGAAGATTTCGCCGCCGTGGGCGGTGTGCCCTGCGGCTGGCAAGTGACCGACAAGCATGGCAATCCGATGCAAGAGCCCAAGCACCCCGTGCTGGCCGAAGGCAAGGTGCGCTATGTCGGCGAGATGATCGCCGGTGTCGTGGCCGAAACGGCCGAACAGGCGCGCGACGCGGCTGAGGCGATTGAACTGGATATCGCTGAACTGCCCGCCGTGGTGGACATGAAGGCCGCCGTTCAGGACGGTGCACCCAAGGTGCATGACGACCTGCCCTCGAACCTGTGTTATGACTGGGGCTTTGTTGAGGAAAACAAAGGCGCGGTGGACGAGGCGATTGCCAATGCCGCCCATGTCACCACGCTGGAGCTGGTCAATAACCGTCTGGTCGCCAACCCGATGGAGCCGCGCGTCGCCATTGGCGATTTCGCCCGCGGCACGGGTGACAGCACGCTCTATACGACCTCGCAGAACCCGCATGTGATCCGCCTGCTCATGGGCGCCTTTGTGCTGGGCATCCCCGAGCACAAGCTGCGCGTCATTGCGCCGGATGTGGGCGGTGGCTTTGGCACCAAGATCTTCCACTATGCCGAAGAGGCCTTTGTGACCTTTGCTGCCAAGGCGATCAATCGCGCGGTCAAATGGACGTCCTCGCGCTCCGAGGCGTTCATCTCGGACGCGCATGGCCGTGACCATGTGACCAAGATCGATCTGGCGCTGGATGCGGATAATAACTTCACCGCGATCCGCACTGAGACTTACGCGAATATGGGCGCCTATCTGTCCACCTTCGCGCCCTCGGTGCCGACATGGCTGCATGGCACGCTGATGGCCGGGAACTACAAGACCCCGGTGATCTATGTGAACGTCAAGGCGGTGTTCACAAACACCGTGCCGGTCGACGCCTATCGCGGCGCAGGCCGTCCGGAAGCGACCTATCAGCTTGAGCGCCTGATTGACAAAGCCGCGCGCGAACTGGGCGTGGATCCGATCGCCCTGCGGCGTCAGAACTTCGTGACGGAGTTTCCTTATGAAACCCCGGTCGCCGTGGCCTATGACACCGGCGATTACAACGCGACGATGGACACGCTGGAACAGATCGCCGATCTGTCGGGCTTTGAAGCGCGACTGGCCGAAAGCAAAGCCAAAGGCAAGCTACGCGGGCTGGGCGTGAACTGCTATATCGAGGCTTGCGGCATCGCGCCGTCGAACCTTGTCGGGCAGTTGGGCGCGCGCGCGGGTCTTTATGAATCGGCCACTGTGCGGGTGAATGCCACCGGCGGTCTGGTCGTGATGACCGGCTCGCACAGCCACGGCCAGGGTCATGAAACGGCCTTCCCGCAGGTGATTGCCGAGATGATCGGCATTGATGAAAGCATGGTCGAAATCGTGCATGGCGACACCGCCAACACGCCGATGGGCATGGGCACCTATGGCTCGCGCTCTTTGGCTGTGGGTGGCTCGGCCATGGTGCGGGCGACCGAGAAGATCATCAACAAGACCAAGAAGATCGCTGCGCATCTTCTCGAAGCCGCCGAGGCGGATATCGAGTTGAAGGATGGCCAGTTCTCGGTCGCGGGCACCGATAAGTCGGTTGCCTGGGGGGATGTGACGCTCGCTGCCTATGTGCCGCATAATTACCCGTTGGAAGATATCGAACCGGGGCTGGAAGAGACGGCGTTTTACGATCCGTCGAACTTCACCTATCCCGCGGGCGCCTATGCCTGTGAGGTCGAGGTGGACCCGGACACCGGCAAGGTCACCATCGAACGCTTCTCGGCGGCGGATGATTTCGGCAATGTCGTGAACCCGATGATCGTGTCCGGCCAGGTCCATGGCGGGATCGCCCAAGGTGTTGGTCAGGCGCTGCTGGAAGGCGTGGTCTATGACGAGAACGGTCAGCTTCTGAGCGCGTCTTACATGGATTACGCCATGCCGCGGGCCGATGACCTGCCCTTCTATGCGGTGGATCATTCCAACGGCACGCCCTGCACCCATAACCCGCTTGGGGTGAAGGGCTGCGGGGAGGCCGGTGCGATCGGCTCGCCCCCGGCGGTGGTGAATGCGGTGGTCGACGCGTTGCAGCGCAATGGCAGCAACGTGACCCATATCGACATGCCGCTGTCGCCGTCGCGCGTCTGGGATGCGATGAATTCGTGATCGACGGGCGGACTGGGGGCTCTGCCCCCAGACCCCCGGGAGTATTTGGAAAGCAAAGAAGCAGGGGCGATCTGCCCCGACCTTCTGGAGGAAAAACGAATGTATGCATTCGAGTTTGAGAAACCCGCCACCATCGCCGATGCGGTGGCAGCACTTGGTGGAGAAGAGGCGCAGGCGCTGGGCGGAGGTCAGACACTGATCCCAACGCTCAAGCAGCGTCTGGCGCAGCCGGGCACTTTGGTATCGCTGAAAGGCATTCCTGAGATGGCCGGGATCTGCGTGGCCGATGACGGAGCGCTGGCGGTTGGCGGGGCGACCACCCATGCCACCGTGGCCGCGTCGACCGAGTATCCGGGGCTGGCCGGGCTGGCGAGCCATATCGGCGATCCGGCTGTGCGCAATCGCGGCACGATCGGCGGATCGCTGGCGAATAACGATCCGGCGGCCTGCTATCCGGCGGCGGCGCTGGGCTCGGGGGCCACGATCAAGACCAATACGCGTGAGATCGCGGCGGATGATTATTTCCAGGGCATGTTCACCACGGCCTTGGAAGACGGTGAAATTATCACCGAAGTGCGTTTCCCCGTGCCGGAGGTGTCGAATTATCAGAAATTCGTGCAGCCGGCATCGCGCTTTGCGCTGGTAGGGGTCTTTGTCGCGAAATATGCCGATGGGGTGCGCGTGGCTGTAACCGGCGCCTCCGAAGATGGTGTCTTCCGCTGGAGCGAGGCCGAAGCCGCGCTGAGCGCCAATTTTGCGCCCGAAGCGATCGAAGGGCTGAGTGTGGATGCCGACGGCATGATTGGCGATATTCACGGCTCCAAAGCCTATCGCGCGCATCTTGTGGGTGTAATGACCAAACGCGCGGTGGCGGCCGCGTCGTAAGGCGCATCGCCTGAAGCGATCAGAGACGCCGCTACGCGAGACTGACGCATGCCGCGCTGTGGAGCGCGGCACCGGGGTTTGCGAGATATATGTCTCGCAAACCTTTCTTTTTTTGGGGTATTTCCATTGGCCTACGGGTTCTGAAGACCCTCCTGCATCGATCAAGCCATGCAAGCGCGGGCATCCAATATCAAGAGAGCGAATGTCAGCTATGCGGATAAAGCGGGCACTGGCTTTCGTCGAGAAAGCTTGAATCTAAAAGTGACTGCGTTAAAGTTCGGGTCCGATGTGCTAGATAAAGTCAGGTGATATGAGCGAAGCCGTACGGGATTACTCTTTGGACAACCTTAAATGGGCGCTCACAATGCTGGTCATTCTACACCACACTGCGGCGCTCTGCGGGCTCGATCCATTTTCATACAACCTCCCTGACCTCGGAGCAAAGGCGAGGCTAGAGTATAACCTTTTAGGTGCATTCCAAGGTTTCAACCAGGGCTATTTCATGAGCCTGTTTTTCTTTATCTCGGCCCTTTTTATTCCCGCCTCCCTGGAGCGAAAGGGTGCCGCGACATTCATGCGAGACAGGCTAAAACGCTACGGAATTCCAGTCATCCTCACCGTTATGGTCATCTTACCCATCGCTGACATCCTCGCCTACATGCAAAGCAACAGTTTTGAAGAGATCATAAGTGGTTACTTTGGCTATGCGATAGGGAATTTTGCCAAATTAAATCCACAACTTGGCGTAGCTTGGTTTCTTTGGACACTGCTCGTCTTTACAGGAGTTTATTTGCTTTGGGCTTGGTTTCGAGGGTTTGATACTGTTCCTAAATCTCAGAAGCCGTTCCCTGCATTTTGGAAAATATTTCTTTTTGCTTGCATCATGATACCGATCAATTTCGGAGCTTTGTCGATTGAGGAACGCTTTGGAGAAAACTTCTTAGGATTTCACCACATCAAGTATTTCCCGATGTACATTGCGTCTTTCGCATTTGGTATAGTCGCAGCACAGCATAGATGGATAGAAAAGCTGTCCATCAAGACGGTTGTTCCGTGGACGCTTTTGGCGATCCTTGGCTATGTCTGGCGCGATATTGGTGAAATGGTAACCCGACCATTTACGGTAATCGGCATGAGTATCTTCCTGATATATTCATTTCGACAAGCCTATCCAAGCAGCAACAAAATCACAGTAATGCTCACGCGCTCGGCATATGCCGCATATTTGATACAGAACATTACGATCACGTTTGTTGGGGTCGGTTTGTATTATGTCATGACGGACAATCCGCTTGCCAATTTCTTTATTGCCAGCGTGTTCACAGTGCCTCTTAGTTTTCTTGTAGGCCACTACTTGCGACAGCTCCCGGGGCTTCGGAAAATCCTTTAGGCCTTGGACCAACCAAATTGTAGCAGATTGTTATGGGTTCAACCCCGCCATGTCTTGCACCCATGACGACCATCCGCCCGGAGTTTAGGGGCTGATCTATGCCCCACTGCTCGGATTGCGGCCGCGCTGCGCTGCGGCGTTTTTTGCAATCTGCGGCGGGGTGTCACAGGCTTTGGGTGGCGTCGCGAGGGTAATCAGGGTCACGGTTATGAGAAAAGCTGGTCCCATGTTCGGCATTATCCTGTTTCTCGTCCGTCTGATGTATCTGGCCTATTGCGGGGTTTCGGTCTTGATCCTGGCCCCGTGTTGCGCGGTGTTGGCCGCGGTCCTGTCGGGTGGGGCGCCGGTCATGGCGACCAATAGGCAGGTCTTCATGGAGCCGCTGGGCGGCTAGGTGATCCGCTTTTTTCCGCTGTTCCTGCCGGGTGCGATTTTCGGCAAGCTGATGGACGTGTTGGGCTGTGCCAAGGTGATTGCCGACGCGATTGTGAAACAAGTGGGGCCGGGTCAGGTATTGTTGGCCGTGGTGGTGGCCTGCGACGTGCTGAGCCATGGGGGCGTGTCGCTGTTTGCGATCACGTCGCGCACGCACAAGAAACGCCAGGCCGATATCTTTGTTGTCGTCGTGGCGATCCCGCCGGTGGCGTTGGTGGCGATTTTGATCCTTGGGTCGATCTTCGGGTCGTTCTGACGCGGCGCGCTGCGTCCATCGCCCTTGGTCCAAGAATCTCACATAAAACCCGCTGCGTATCGCGGCCGAGCCTTTAGACTTACGTTTCACACAGCAGGCATGGCCATAATTCAGAGGTTCGCCGCGGTGAGCGCCAATCTCTGAGATGCGGACAAAGCTGCCGTCGCGATTTTCCGCATGAATGACGGCTGTCTTGCAGGCGCATCACGATGACAGGAGAAGATCATCTTTCGAGATTGATGGCTCAAATGCGTCCTTGGGCAGCAAATGAAATGATGTTTGGGTCGTTTTGGCCGCTAGAATGCGGTCGCAGCGGAAGGTGCGCGGGCGATCTCTAAGGTTATCAAACGCCACAACGTACCAAATCGGGTATTTGAGCAATAGATAATGCGGCGCAATTTGACGGTGTGACGTTGCACCGTCTTCCCTTTGATAGCGAATTTCCAGCTCTGTGCAGGTGACAAAGGCTTGATGTAAGGCTTGAACAATTCGTTTCGGCGGTGTCTGTGCGCTTGCTTGAACAAGTGTTGACGCCGTGATGCCTATCATGATGCGCGACTTCAAACGGTCGACTTGTCTTCGTTTTTCAGGCGAAAATGACGCCACCAACTGTCGCCGCACGGACCCAAGGTTCGCCAGAAAAATCGGAGATTGCATCTGCTCCGCGACAGCGATGCTGATCAAAAGATCGACCGCGTCCGCATAGGACAGGTTTAGCCGCCCCACACCCCAGTTTCGATCCAATCTGACACCCCCGCCGCGCCCGCGATCTGCGTCGATCTGCATCCCCTGTTCGCGCATGAACAAAAGATCACGCGTTATTGTGCGGGCGCTGACGCCATGCTGTCGTGCAAGGTCTTTGACCGTACAGTGAATGTCTTGTTTCAGTTGGACGGCGATCAATTCGATCCGCCGAAGCCTTTCGGCGGCACTGGTTCTGGGCATCCAACAAATAAGACATAAAATGACGTATTTATCAATATGACGATCGTGGGACTGGCGGCTTTGACGGTCACCGGCCCGGAAGGGGCGCAGGGCCTCTGACACAGAGAACAGGACGCAGTACTATGAAAATGACTTATTTCGTCGTTGGAACCAACGCCATGGAGGCATCAAAGGCATTCTACGATACTCTCTTTGAAGGGATGGGGCTTCAAACTCTCTCGCCATCAGATCGGATGACCTATTGGATGGGAGAGGACTTTGCCTTTGCAACGGCGATACCTTTCGACACCAAGCCAGCCACAAATGGAAATGGCACCATGGTTGGCTTTTGTGTGGAGACAAAAGAAAACGTCGAGAGGATGCACGCATTGGCCCTCCAACTTGGCGGCACCTGCGAAGGTGTGCCAAACCAACGTGGGCCGAAATACTCTGCCTATGTAAGAGACCCAGACAGCAACAAGCTGTGCTTCTCCGACTGATCCATCCACAAAAGCCGCCACGTCCGCTTCAAACTTGAGACATAGGAAGCGGACGTTTGTGCGCCGTGCAGGATCGGTCACTTTGGGCGCAATCCCGTGGGGGGCATGTGTATGCCGTACAACTGGGAATGCGTCCGCGTATCGTTGCGGGGGCTCAAACCCATATCTGGCCTCAGCCGGGTGGGGTTTAGTCCAGCCCGAAGCAGTTTGCGTATTAGGTGATTGTTGCAGGCCAGTCCGAGAAGATACCGACCACACCGACATCCTGTGCCAGCGCGTCAATATAATCGTACGTCACCCCGTCGCTGGTGGTGACATCCGCGATCGACTGGTAAAATCACCCGCCGCCGCGCACCAGCGGACCCGAGCGTGCGATGGTCCAGGTGATGATGTTCAGATCCGCCGCCTTGGCCTGCGTGGCCAGCTCAGAAGGCACAATCTCGCCCGTGGTGGCGGCACTGTCGGCGGCGTCCATCTTGGGCGTCCGCGTGCGGTATTCGGCCAGCGTGATCTCGGATGTGCGGCATTCGGCAGCGGCTTTGGTGACGCCATTGGCCGGTGTGAACGGCGTCACGCAGGTCGATGCCAGTGGCGTGGCCAGAATGTTGGTTCTGCTTTGC
>JABSSB010000086.1 GCA_013214715.1 Paracoccaceae bacterium
GAGGGGCCCGCTGCGATACGCTTTCCGTCCAAAGCCTCTAGCAAAGCCTGCCGTTCGGCGGCAACGGAGCTGTCGGTGTCAAAGGGTGATCCGGGGCGCGCGGGGCGACCCCAGATATGCAGCCCTTCGCCAAATTGACTTTCCTTGATGTCACAGACAAAGCGGTCAATACGCGTGATGGCCTCAGCCGAGCAGCTCGCACGATCCAGCCCCAGATCCTCTTCAAGACCCAGCGCCTGTGCCTCGGATCGAATATCAGCCTGCAACCGGTCGCGCCGCTTTGGGTCCAGCCCATCGGCATTTGAAAACTCGTCCAAGAACGCTTCGAGACGGACCAGCCGTTCTGGCGTGCCAGCCTGTTTCAGGGGCGGCGGAATATGTCCCAGCGTGACGGCGCCGATCCTCCGCTTGGCCTGTGCCGCCTCGCCCGGATCATTCACGATGAACGGGTAGATGACCGGCAAATCTCCCACCAGAACCTCGGGCCAGCACTGCTGCGACAGTGCCACGGATTTTCCGGGCAGCCATTCCAAAGTGCCATGAGCGCCGATATGGATCAGCGCATCAGCTTGCGTCTGCAGCCAAAGATAAAATGCGACATAGGCATGGCGCGGCACCCGGCCCAGATCATGATACTCATCCGAGCGCAGCTTGGGCAGACCGCGTTCGGGTTGCAGCGCGACAAGGGCGTTTTGGGACCGCAGCACGGCAAAGCGGAACATGCCGTCTTGTGTATCCGGATCGTCTTCGGGCGCCCCCCATGCCCGATCCAAATCATCGCGCAAGCCATCAGGCAAGTGCGCCAAGGCGGCCCGGTAGTCGGCAATTGGCCAGATGGCATCGCGGTGCAGCAAGGCGCCGGGCAGGTCCTTCGGGGCGCGATCCACTTTGTATCCGGCCTCGCCAAGGTCTTGCAGGATCGCCTTGGCCGAGGCCGGTGCATCCAGGCCCACCGCATGGCCCATATTCCAGTCTTTGCCGGGATATGTGGACAGCACCAAAGCCGGCCGGCGCTGATCCACGGGTTTTTGGCCTAACCGCATCCAGCCATCGACACGAGCGGCCAAACTGTCGATCCGCTCTGCATCCGCGCGATGCCCAAACCGCGAATATTCCAGATGCGCATCCCGTTTGCCCGGCTCCTTAAACGACACAACGCCGCCCATGATGCGGCCATCTACTTCGGGCAAGACCACATGCATGGCCAAATCTGCCGGAGAGAGGCCACGTTCGGACCCGGCCCAATCCTTGCGTCGCGCCGTGGAGAGCGAGACCTGAAAAACCGGCACGTTCCCTGCATCCAAGGGCGACTGGCCGGTCGCCCCACGTCCGGAAAAGGAGGTTGCGTTGACAATGACATCCGGGCCGTATGCGACGATTTGATCGCGCAACCATTCAGCTGCATCCGGTGCCTTCAGCGACGGCGCGAACAACGCCCTGACATCATATCCTTTGGCTTTGAACGTCGATATCAGTGCGTCGATCGGTGCCGTGTCAGCAGCCACCAGATAAGAGCGGTAAAACGACACCAGCACACGCGGCCGATCGGACCCGTCCGGTATTTGGGGTGTATAGACGCCGCGTTCAGGGGACCATGCGCCATAGGCTGGCAGTGCTTTTGACCCCGGCACCGGTCCGGCATAAAGCCCGGTTGCCAGAGCCATTTGCGCCAAAGCAGCCTGCGCGGCGATCGCGCCGCCAGTGTCACAAAGATGCGCAAGGCGCCGCAGCGTCGAGACAGGAAGCGTCGAAACGTCATCAAGGCGCGGATCTTCGCGCCCATCTGCCGGCAAGACCGCCAAAGCGATCCCTTTGGCATCTGCCAAGGCCCGCACCTGTTGCAGCCCGTAAGCCCAGTAAGGAACTCCGCCGATAAGTCGGATCAGGATGCCTTTGGCACCCTGAAGCGTTTGATCGACATAGGTATCCACCGAAAGCGGATGTTTCAGTGCCACCAGATTCGCGAGTCGGAGACTGGGCAAGCCTCCGGTCGGTCCGTTGCCGCGGTGCCAGCCGCTTGCAAACGCGCCTAAATCACTGTCGGAAAAAGACAAGACCACAAGATCGGCCGGGCTTTGCCCCAGATCCTGCGGTGTGTCCGTCTCATCCAGACCATGACTTTCGCGAAAGATTACATGCATGTTTCACCCATGGCAGTCGGCGGTGTTTACTCCGCCGCCTGAGCGACCCGACCAAAGGCGCTTTCGATCACGCTGCGGTCAATATTGTCATGCTCTGCAATGACAACCAGCCGCCCTTGACGAAGGTCGTCTGGTTGCCAAGGACGGTCAAACTGGTGACGCACCCGTGCGCCAACCGCCTGCACGAGAAGCCGCATCGGTTTACCAACAACAACCGCATAGCCTTTGACGCGCAGGATATTATGCGTGCGCGCAAGCTCTTCAATTGCACTCACCAGGTCCAGCGGGTCGACGACTTCGGGAATGTCGACAACGATGCTGTCAAAATCATCATGGTCGTGGTCGTGATCGTGGTGATGATGATCGTGATGGTCTTCGTCATCGTGGTGATGATGGTGATGATCTTCATGGTGGCTGGGACGCGCAGAGATGTCATCTTCAGCGGCCGCTTCCAGGCCAAGAATGACACGCGGGTCCACGATGCCTTCGGCGACCTCGACCATCGGCAAAGCGCGCGGCGCCGCGGCAGAGATCATGTCCTTGGCTTTTTCGACGCCGTCGGGTCCGGCCAGATCAGGCTTCGTCAACAACACAATGTCGGCGCAGGCGATTTGGTCTTCGAACACCTCTGCCAGGGGCGTCTCATGGTCGATGCTGTCATCGGCCAGGCGTTGCGCGTCCACTGCCGCCACATTTGTCGCAAAGCGACCAGCCGCCACAGCTTCGGCATCGGCCAGCGCGATCACGCCATCCACGGTGATCTTGGAGCGGATGTCAGGCCAGTCGAAAGCCTTCAAAAGGGGCTTCGGCAGCGCCAGACCAGAGGTTTCGATCACAATGTGATCGGGGCGCGGCTCTAACGCCATCAATGCTTCGATGGTTGGGATGAAATCATCGGCCACGGTGCAACAGATACAGCCATTTGCAAGCTCCACGACGTTTTCCGCAGGACAGTCGGGGATCGCACAGCTTTTCAGAATATCGCCGTCTACGCCAACATCACCGAATTCATTCACGACGATGGCCAGCCGCTTGCCACCAGGGTTTTGCATGAGCTGGCTGATGAGCGTGGTTTTACCCGAGCCTAAGAACCCGGTGATGATGGTGACGGGTAGTTTTGCAAGATCAGTCATGACAGCACCTCTGTCTTAATCAGGTCAGGTTGGGGGCCGCAACGCGTACAGGCGGAATGCGGGCAATGCAGTTGCGTTTGAAATGGTCCGGGCGTTGGCGCCATGGGATCAGACCATCATGGGTGTCACCGTAAAGCGCGACCCCTTCGATCAGCAGGTCTGTATCCGACACCTCATGAAGATTTCCATACACGTAAGTCCAGCGCAGATCGCCACCGCGCATCGCTACCGAGCACCCGCTGTCGCAATTCTGCAGACATTCCACGGCGGTCACCGTCACGCCGTCGGGCAACTCTCGCTGCCGCAGAGAGTTGAAAAGCGCAGTGCCGGGACGCTCGCCATCCTCTGCAACCTCCGTGCCGCGCTTGCATTTAATACAGACAAGAAGCTCCACCGGAGCCGCTGGCTCGTTCATCTGGTCCTCCTCCGGGACACCCCGCCCGGGTTTGTTGTTGCGTGCCGCCCCTGTTCTGGGGCGCAAATATGTCGGGATGGCAGGTCTCCTGGCTCGCGTGATTTTCCCTGTCGCCTTCCCGGGCCCGCATAGACGCCCAGTGGCCTTGTGACAGAGACAACCGCTTACAGTTGCGGGGGCAGCCGCGGGATCACACCGCGTTCCCTTTTCATGCACCCTGCGGGCTTTTCCGCAGGACGCAACCATCATCCGGCAAATGACCCGGACGCGCGGCGTTTGTCAATTCCCGGATTGACCTGCGCCCATACCGGTGCCACCTCTGCCCAAGATCACAGGGAGACAGCCGGATGACCGACGAAATCAACGCCCGTCACAACGAGAAGATGCGCAAAATCAAGGCCGCGCGGGACAAGATGATGGAGACCAAGACCGAAAAGAAAGGTCTGATCATGGTCCATACCGGTCCGGGCAAGGGAAAGTCCTCTTCGGGGTTCGGGATGATCATGCGCTGCATCGCGCATGGTATGCCTGCTGCGGTGGTACAGTTCATCAAGGGCAACTGGGAAACCGGCGAAAAAACCTTTCTGCGCGAACGATTTGCAAATGAAGTCCGGTTTTTCGTGTCCGGGGAAGGATTCACCTGGGAAACGCAGGATCGCGCGCGGGACATCGCTGCCGCAGAAAACGGCTGGCGGATCGCCAAAGAGCAGATTTTGGACCCTAAGATCGGATTTGTGCTGCTCGATGAGATCAACATCGCTTTGCGCTATGATTACCTTGATATCGACGAGGTGGTCGATTTCCTGATGACCCAAAAACCCGAGATGACCCATGTTTGCCTGACGGGCCGCAATGCAAAGCCCGAATTGATTGAGGCCGCCGATCTTGTCACGGAGATGACCTTGATAAAGCACCCGTTCAAGGATCTAGGTGTAAAGGCGCAACGCGGCGTCGAATTCTAGGCTCAGAACTCATTTCTACAGGAAAACGACTGCCACACGTGATTGCCCCAAACCCTGCTATAGGCAGTCTTCTAGGTTTGCGTTTCCTATCGAACAGTCTTGCCCAACTAGTGCATCGCCTGTCTTTGGTTCATCTTGGTGGTGCGTCCCGGTTCCAAGTTTAAACTTGGGTTTAGCATCGCGCGACGTAGAGCGGCAGGAGCCGCTGACAGATATTCATCTGCGGTCAGCCTCGTCATACCCGCTTTCCTCCTTTCATTTTGCTCGACATGTCAGGATGACGCTTTAAAGAACTGCACTGACTGCACGAGCAGCTGCTTCGCCACTGTAGCGCCCATAGTGTTTGCGAAGTTTTTTCAGTATCGCCGAGCACCGCAGCGACTTGCGCATTGTCTCCGGGCTCTGTCGCTGGAATGAGCGTCGCAATGGAGTGCCAGGCCTCATGCGGCGTGAGATCAATACCGATGCTGCGGGCGCCATCGTCCCAGATCTCGGCCTTGGTGCCAGGAGCAACACAACCACGTGGCAGGTCTATTCCACGTTTCTGCAGCCGAGGCTTGGCGGAGCGAGGAAAACCGTAAACCGGGGCTTCAAGACCATTTAACGCGATGGGTCTGGGGCGATATTCAATGCGCCATTTCCAACGAGTCGTAGCTTCATAGCTCTCAAGATGAGCGATGATGAGTCTTGCGATTTTTGCGTGCTTTTCTTTGAGCGTCAGTCGCGTGTATTTTCCCCTTGATCAGCCGCTCGAGGTTCCCCGGCAAGCTTCCCGTCAACCGATGTCTCAGCCGAATGATGTTTGCGGTATTGACCGGTCGCGACAGTTGAACAGCAAATGCGACCGCGATTGCATAAGGTCGCAACGCTTGCGGTAGAACCAAAGATTGACAAGTGTTGCTTGCAACTTTGCCTGAGGCGGTGACGTCAGTCGGGGCGAAACGTCCTGCAAAGCAGGCCGCCTCCGTGCGGTGGATCACAACCACGGCATCGGTTCGACAGAGATGATCGCCTGCGGCGGTGACCTTGCCTGGGGCTGTCTATTCTGGTCCGGGCACACTAACTCTGAAGCATGTCACAGCTTTTGATCGTCTATCATTCCCGCACCGGGGGCAGCCGCCAGATGGCTGAAGCCGCATTCGCCGGAGCGCAGCCCGAAATCACGACCCGCATACTGAAAGCCGAGACTGCGGGCCCGGACGATCTGCTGGCAGCGCATGGCTACATTTTTTGCGCGCCGGAGAACCTGGCAGCTTTGTCCGGCGTGATGAAGAACTTCTTTGATCGTTGTTATTATCCGGTGCTCGGCCAGATCGAAGGCCGTCCCTATGCTCAGATGATCTGCGCCGGGTCTGATGGTCAGAACGCGGCGCGGCAGACCGCACGCATTGCGACCGGGTGGCGTTTGCGCGAGGTGCAAGCACCCCTGATCATATGCACCCATGCCCAAACGCCAGAGGCGATACTGGCCGAGAAAACGATCCCGCAAGAGGCGCTATCGGACTGTCATGATCTTGGTGCAGCAATGGGGGCCGGGATCGGCATGGGTGCGTTCTGACCACGTCTCAGCGCTGCGCGTATTGCCGGATCATGTGGCCGCCATCTATGTCGAGGACGATGCCAGTGATTTACGCGTTGGACATCATAAGCAGCCCTGCCTTGGCCACCTCATCAGTCACCCCCACACGCCCGATGGGAAGAGAATCTCCGGTCGCCTGATACATGGTCTCTCTGGCTGTCGCCTCCATACCGTCATAGGCCTCGGACCGGACCATCCTGGGTGACAGGCAATTCACCCGCAGATCCGGCCCCAATTCCATCGCAAGCCCGCGTGTCAGCGCCTCGACCGCGCCATTGACCGCGCCCAGGCCAGAGCAGTTCAGCCCCGGCCTGCGCGACAGGACACCGGAGAACAAAGTAATGGAGCCGCCCTTGCGCAGCTTTGGCAGAGCCGCTTTGGCCGTAGCATAAGGGCCAAAGAATTTGGTGTCGAAAATCTGGCGCACCGACGCTTCGGGCAGATCCGCAAAGGGCCCATGCGCCGCGGACGAGGCCGAGATGACCAAGTGATCCAAAGCGGGCAAGGCCCCTGCTCAGGCCGCGACGGAGTCTGCGTCGGTCATGTCCAGAGGCAGCACCTCGCCGCCGCCGATTGCCTTGGCGGCCTCTGTCAGCTTGTCCGCATTGCGGCTGGATAGGATGACTTTGGCCCCAGCCTCGGCCAGATGCGCGGCCATGGACTTTCCGATCCCGGACCCGCCCCCCACGATGGCAACGGTTTGATTCTTGAATGCCATGTTGCGGCCCTCCTTAACGAATGGGTTTGGTTTCGGCACGAATGACGTTGAAGATCGTGTGCGGGTCGACCCCGGCAAACAGAAACTTGCTTACGATCGGGGCCGCCGCCTCCAACTGATAGGCATCGGCGTTGTCCCCCAACGGCAGAGGCGCAGCCCCGACATCCGCAATCAGCCCCGCAATCACGTCATCGGCAGCGGGGTCAGACGTCTAGAGCGACACCATCTGGCGCCCGTCATATGTCATGTCCAGATCTTCCCAGACCTTGACCTGCGCCATGTTGAAGGCCTTGCCGACATGCGCGCCAAGCAGGATGGCGACAATCGCCTATGTCAAAGACTGTCCGTCGTCGCGAGTGGTTAGAAAGGTGTCGATGCTGACCGGGTTGTTGATGCCGATCACGATCTTTTCGGCAAAGGCATCCGGCCCGCCTGCGGCATCGATGGCTGTGAAGACATCTTCCCAGCGTGTCGCCAGAACCACCGCATCGCCAAATGCAGCGGCCTCCTGCGCGGTGCCTGCACTTGCGCCCACTGCCTCTGCCACCGCGCGGGTTTTGTCGGCGTCGCGCCCGGATAGCATCACCTCATGCGTGGCCGCCCATTTACCTGCCAGCGCCTTGGCCATGCCGCCCGCGCCAAGACATCCGATTTTCACCTTTGCTACTCCATTGATCTTGTTGCTGGCAACCGGGACACGCCCATGACATCGGAAAAATCGATGCGGTACATGACTGGCATCATCTGAGTGGATTTGAAGCAAGCAGATATCGGATCGCTGCTGGCGTTGGATGCGCTTTTGGAGACAGAACGTGTGACCGCCGCCGCAGGGCGGATCGGGATCAGCCAGCCATGTCCGCGCAACTTGCGCGCCTGCGGCGCCTGTTCAATGATCCGTTGCTGACCGCCTCGGGGCGCAAACTGGTGCCGACGGCACGGGTGCTGGAAATCCAGCAACCACTGCGGGCCCTGCTGGCGGATCTGGACCAATTGGCACGCGAAGGCCGGCAGTTTGATCCCGCCACCACCGACCAAAGCTTTCGTCTGATCGGCATCGATTACGTCCATGCGGTTTTTGCCTCGAAACTTCTGTCGGCTTTTGCCGCCGAAGCGCCGAATGCGCGGCTGGCACTTTTGCCGTTTGATCCGCCCGCTATCTGGCCCCAGTTGGCAGAAGACGCCGCCGATCTGGCCCTTGTCACCGGTCTGGCCCCGCCCGATGACCGGCGGCGTCCGGGCTTGAGCGAGCAGTTCAAGATCATTCAGCGCAGAGCCCATCCGCGCGGCGATGCGCCTTTTTCGCTTGAGGCGTTTTGCACCGTCGAACACGCGTTGGTCTCGCCCGAAGGCGGCGGGTTTATCGGGGCCATGGACAAGGCATTGGCCGCCCTTGGCCGGTCGCCGTGTGGCCTGTTCACTGTCCAGTTTCCTTCTGGCCCCGGCGCTTGTAGCGGGGACTGACCTTGTGGCGTTGATCCCAGCACGGCTGGCGGCCTTGCATGCTGATCGGGTTGATCTTTTTGACCTGCCCTTCCCATCACCTGACTTTACGGTGAATTTCCTATGGCACCCGCGCCGTCAGACCGATCCGGCGCATATCTGGTTCCGGGAGCTGGTGGCGCGGGAGGCTGCCGCGTTATAACAGGCCGCGATCACGTCCTGCCTCCGACCAGCGCGATTTCCAATCGACACAACCCTTTAGAAGGCGTTATGTCTTGCGACACTGTAAGGGAGCCCTAATTCCCGCGATAAGCGTCAGGAATGACGCTCGCCGTGCGGGGTGGGCTGGAGGACACTCTGCCAAACGCGGCAAGTGACACAGGAGGAAAAACAAATATGTCCGTTATCGGAAAAACCAGCATTTTTGCATCGGCCCTTGCCTTGTCTGCAGGCGCCGCCTTTGCCGACGGCCACACAGCCGATTGGCCAGAAAGCTTTATCGTGGGCACTGCCTCCCAGGGCGGGACCTATTTTGCCTATGGGTCTGGCTGGGCAAACCTTGTTGCCGAAGAGCTGGGCCTGTCGGGCGGTGGCGAAGTCACCGGTGGCCCGATGCAGAACATGGCGCTGGTCCACACCGGTGAGGCGCAGTTTGGCATGACCACCATGGGCCCCGCAGCGGAATCACTTGGCGGCACCAACCCGATTGCGCCAGGTCTGATGATGGACAACGCCTGCGCGATGTTCCCGATGTATCAGACGCCCTTTGCGATCACTTCGCTGGCCTCGACGGGGATCACCTCGATCTCTGAGATCCCGGACGGTGCGCGCATCGGATTTGGCCCCGCCGGGTCGACCTCGGACACCTATTTCCCTCGCATGATGGAAGAGCTGGGCGTGGAATTTGACCGTCGCAATGGGGGCTGGTCGGATCTGGCCGGTCAGCTTCAGGACGGCCTTCTGGACGTGATCGCCTTTGCCGCGGGTGTTCCGACGCCAGCCGTGTCGCAGTTGGAAGTTCAGACCGACATCAGCTTTATCGCTTTCACACCCGAAGAAAAGGACCAGATCCTTGGAACCTTCCCGGTGTCGTCCTTCGTCATTCCGTCGGATACCTACACCACGATGACCGAAGACGCGCAGTCGGTGTCGATGTGGAACTTCGCCATTGCCAATTGCGACCTGCCTGCTTCCTTCGTCGAAGCGGTGGTGAATGTCGTGATGTCGGATAATGAGCGTATGGTCGGTATCCACAAGGCCGCGCGTTCGACGCTGCCAGAGAACTGGGACAAGAATGGCGTGCTGAAATGGCACCCTGGCGCGGCCAAGTGGTTCACGGAAAATGCAGGCGCCTCGATCGACGCCGACATGATCCACGGCGGCTAAGGGCCAGGCCCTTTTCACGCAAAAATGCCTTGCCTGCGTCCGGTATCCGGGCGCAGGCTTTTCTAAGACAGACGCATGAGGGGTGGGGCGCATGGCAGAGCAAGCGAACACGGATCACCAGACCGATCAGGTGATTGCAGACGGGGTCGATGAAGAGCCAGTTGAAAGCAATCGCCGTTTGTTCACGGGCACGTCCTATCTGGTCATCGCTGCGGCCGCGACCATCTATGCCGCCTTCCACATGCTCGCCCTGAACGGGGTTTCGATTTCAGAATGGACCGGCATTGACCTACCCTTCCTGCCGCAGTTCCCGCTGGAAACCTGGAATTTCCGCATCGTGCATATCGCAGGCGCTTTGGCGTTAGGCTTCCTGCTGTTTTCGGCCCATAGCTTCAATACCAGCAAAACGCATCGCGAGACGCGCTTTGTGTCGATTATTGCCGCCATATTGGCGATCCCGGCCCTTGTAGCCGGGGTAACGGCGATCGGATTTGGCCGCACCATCGCCTCGGGCGAGTTGCCGGAAATGGGAGGCCTGACCACATGGGCCGCGTTTCCGGGCACCCCGATCTATGATCAAGAGGTCTGGTGGTTTGGCATTCCGCTGCTGATTGCCACTTTTGGTGCCATCATTGCCGGGTGGGTTGAACGGCGCGAACGGGAGCTGTTCGCCGCATCGGACGCGGTGCTGGCGCTCTGCGGGATTGTTGTGGCGCTTTATTTGATCCCGATCTACGGCACCGCCGCGCGCAACGCGGTGGGCACGCCCTTTGTGCCAATCGGTGTGGCATTTGCCGCCACGGCGGGCGCGGCGCTGATCCTCGAACTGACGCGGCGCGTGGCGGGTCTGGCGCTGGTGGTGATCACGGGCATCTTTCTGGCCTATACTTTCACCGCGCATCTTCTGCCGGGCATTCTGGCGGTGCAAAGCGCCTATAGCTGGCAGCGCTTCTTTGGGCATGTGTATTCCGATGCAGGCATCCTTGGTCCCACCTTGGCGGTCTCCTCGACCTATATCATCCTGTTCATCATCTTCGCGGCCTTCCTGCAGGCGTCGAAAGTGGGCGATTATTTCGTCAATTTCGCCTTTGCCGCCGCAGGCCGCGCGCGCGGCGGCCCGGCCAAGGTGGCGATCTTTGCCTCGGGTCTAATGGGGATGATCAACGGCACCTCGGCGGGCAACGTGGTGGCGACAGGCTCGCTGACCATCCCGTTGATGAAACGTGTCGGCTATCAAAAGAAAACCGCCGGCGCGGTGGAGGCCGCGGCCTCCACCGGTGGGCAGATCATGCCGCCCATCATGGGTGCGGGCGCCTTCATCATGGCCGAGATCACCGGCATCCCCTATCAGGACATCGCGATCGCCGCGATCATCCCGGCGATCCTCTATTTCGTATCGGTCTATTTCATGGTCGATTTCGAAGCGGCCAAGCTGGGCATGCGCGGGATGAATGAAGACGAGCTGCCCAAGTTCAACCAGATGGTGCGGCAGGCCTATCTGTTCGTGCCAATCATCATTCTGATCTATGCGCTGTTTCTGGGCTATTCGGTGATCCGCGCGGGCACATTGGCGACGGTTGCGGCGGCAGTGGTGTCCTGGCTGACACCGAATCGCATGGGCATCCGGTCGATCCTCAAAGCTTTTGAGCTGGCCGGAATCATGTCGATCCAGATCATCGCGGTCTGTGCTTGCGCCGGGATCATCGTGGGTGTGATCAGCCTGACCGGTGTGGGCGCGCGGTTCTCGTCCGTGCTGCTGGATCTGGCGGCGACCTCGCAGCTTTTGGCGCTGTTCTTTGCAATGTGTATCGCGATCCTGCTGGGCATGGGAATGCCGACAACGGCGGCCTATGCGGTTGCGGCCTCGGTCATAGCACCGGGTCTGGTGCAGCTGGGCATTCCGCTCCTGACCGCGCATTTCTTTGTCTTCTACTTCGCGGTTCTCTCGGCGATCACACCGCCGGTCGCCTTGGCGAGTTACGCGGCCTCGGGCATTTCGGGGGCCAACCCGATGGAGACCAGCGTGGCGAGCTTCAAGATCGGCATCGCGGCCTTCATCGTGCCTTTCATGTTCTTTTATAACTCAGCCTTGTTGATGGACGGCTCATGGCCCGAAGTGGTCCGAGCCGGTGTGACCGCTGTGGCCGGTGTGTTCTTGCTCTCCAGCGGGGTGCAGGGCTGGTTCATGGGCGGGCGCTCGGCCTGGTTTGTTCGGGCGGGCTTGATACTGGCCGCGCTCTTCATGATCGACGGCGGTGGATTGACCGACCTGATCGGGCTTGGCATCGCGGCGGCGCTGGTCTTTGTCCAGCGCGTGATCCGGCCCAACCTGGACGCGGCGATCCCGGTGCGCGGCGCGGATTGATCGCGTCAGGAGGGGCGGCTTGCCAGTGCCGCGGCAATTGGGCAGATGGGGCTGATGCATAGCCTGATTATCCATATGTCCCGCGCCACGCAGCGCCGCGCCAATGTTGAGCAGTTGCTGTCAGACCTGCCACAGGCGCAAATTGTCGATGCGGTGGATGGCCGTGATCCGGCACAGGCGGAGGCGATTGGCTGGGACAACGGAACGCTGCATCACCCGGCCTATCCCTTCCCGCTGCGCCCGGCAGAGATTGGCGTTTTCCTGAGCCATCGTAAATGCTGGCAAATGATCCTTGATCAAGGGTGGGACCGCGCCCTGATCGTCGAAGATGACCTTGAGGTGGCACCTAACAGCCTGTCCCGCGCCTGTGCCCTGTTGGATCAACATATGACCGATGACATGGTCGTGCGCCTGCCGGTCAAGCTGCGCGAAAAACCGGTGCAGGTGATCGGACAGGATGGCGCTATGCAATTCATGCTGCCGCGGGTCGTGGGGCTGCAATGTATCGCCTTGGTTGTCGGGCGGCGGGCGGCGGCCCGTCTGCTGGCGGCGAGCGAGACAATCGACCGCCCGGTCGACACCTTCCTGCAGATGCATTGGGTCACAGGGCAACCTATCCACGCCATCCTGCCCAATGGCAATCGCGAGGTGGCCGCCCAGATCGGCGGGTCAACCATTCAGACAAAAACGCCCGAGGGCGGACGCCTCGGGCGGGAAATCAAACGCGCCTGGTATCGGGCACAGGTCGCCCTGCGCCCGCAAAAACCCTGATCAGCCNGGATCTTTGGTAAAGCGCAGATAGGGCAGCACGGTGTTGAACTCGCCAAATTTGGCGGTCGCGTCCTCATCACTGACGGCGGTGGGGATGATCACATCCTGACCCGGCGTCCAGTTGGCGGGCGTTGCCACCCCGGCGGAGGCCGATTTCTGCAGCCCGTCAAGGGCGCGCAGCACTTCGGCAAAGTTGCGGCCCACTGTCATCGGATAAGTCATCGACAGCTTCAGCTGCTTATCCGGCCCGATGATAAAGACCGAGCGCACTGTGGCGCTGTCGGCCGGTGTACGGCCATCAGGCAGATAGGCCTCAGCGGGCAGCATGTCGAAAGCTTTTGATACCGCCAGCCCGTCATCGGCAATGATCGGAAAACCCGCGCTGGTGCCTGCGACGGTTTCGATATCGCCTTTCCAGCCTTTGTGATCTTCGACGCTGTCCACCGACACGCCGATCACCTTGGTGCCACGCGCCGCCCATTCATCGGCTAGCTGCGCCACGGCGCCAAATTCGGTCGTGCAGACGGGCGTGTAATCCTTGGGATGCGAAAACAGGATCGCCCAGCTGTCGCCGATCCAGTCATGCAGATCGAATGTCCCCTGATCCGTCTCCACGGTCAGGTTCGGCACGGTGTCATTGATACGCAACCCCATAGTCCACTCCTCAAGGTTCTACTTAGACTGGCCCTATACCTAATGACTGCCACAAAAAGCGAAAGCCCTATCTTGTCCGGGCGCAGTGGCGATGCCAGATTGCCTGCAAGCACCTGACCACCCGGTCGGGTTTAAGGGGAGGGTTTCATGCTCGAAAAACGAGAGTTCTATATCAATGGTTCCTGGGTCGCAGCACAGGATGGGCGCGACCATGGCGTGATCGATCCGTCGACCGAAGAGGTGTTTCTGACCATTTCGCTGGGCGGTCAGGCCGATACCGATGCCGCTGTGGCCGCGGCCAAGGCCGCTCTTCCGGGTTGGATGGCCACCCCGGTGTCCGAGCGGATCGCGCTGGTCGAAAAACTGGCCGAAATCTATACCTCACGCGGGGAAGAGATCGCGCAGGCCATGATGCAGGAAATGGGCGCGCCGATCGATCTGGCCCGCAGCGCGCAGGTCGGGGCAGGCGCATGGCATCTGGCCAATTTCGTCAAAGCTGCCAAAGCGTTTGAGTTTGATCATCCGCTGGGAGCACATGCGCCCGAAGACCGCATCATCCACGAAGCTGTGGGGGTTTGCGCGCTGATCACGCCTTGGAACTGGCCGATGAACCAGATCACGCTCAAGGTCGGGGCGGCGGCTGTGGCGGGCTGCACAATGGTGTTGAAACCGTCCGAGGAAAGCCCGCTCTCGGCGATGATCTTCGCAGAGATCATGCATGAGGCGGGGTTCCCCCCCGGTGTGTTCAATCTGGTCAATGGCGACGGGGTTGGCGTCGGCTCACAACTGTCGGGCCACAAGGATGTGGATATGGTGAGCTTCACTGGCTCTACCCGCGCGGGCACGGCGATTTCCAAAAACGCCGCTGACACGCTGAAAAAGGTGCATCTCGAATTGGGTGGCAAGGGCGCGAATATCATCTTTGCCGATGCCGATGACAAAGCCGTCAAACGCGGCGTGCTGCATATGATGAACAATACGGGCCAATCCTGCAATGCGCCGTCGCGGATGCTGGTACAGCGCGACATCTATGATGCCGCCGTGGAAACCGCCGCCGAGGTCGCCGCGAAGGTGACCGTCGGCGTGCCGTCCGAGGAAGGCCGCCATATCGGCCCGGTCGTCAATGCGGTCCAGTGGGAGAAAATCCAGGGGCTGATCCAGAAGGGCATCGACGAAGGCGCCACGCTGGTTGCCGGCGGCCCTGGACGGCCCGAAGGCTTCAACAAAGGGTATTACGTGCGCCCCACGGTCTTTGCCGATGTAAACAATGACATGACCATCGCGCGCGAAGAAATCTTTGGCCCGGTCCTGTCGATGATCCCCTTTGACACCGAAGAGGACGCGGTCGAGATCGCCAATGACACGGTCTATGGCCTGACCAATTACGTCCAGTCAACCGATGGCGCGCGGCGCAACCGGCTGGCGCGGCAGCTGCGGTCGGGCATGGTCGAGATGAACGGCAAAGGCCGCGCGGCAGGCTCTCCTTTTGGCGGGATGAAGCAGTCGGGCAATGGCCGCGAAGGCGGCAGCTATGGCATTGAGGATTTCCTTGAAGTCAAAGCCGTCAGCGGCTGGGCCGCCGAATAACCGCAACAGGCGGGCGGCAGAAACGCCGCCCGCAAAGACGCGGTGCGCACGCTCATGACGTCGCAAATCTGTTGGACGGCGGCGCAGCCCTGCCCGACGCCGCCCTGGATCGCTACGACGCGGCCAGTATGCACATCATGGGCGATTACCAAAACCGGCGAAATGGGCGAACCCGCAGGTCAAGCTGTTCCCGCATCAGGTGGGCTTTACCTGCCCGCCTCATGATTACGACGCCGCCCCATCAGATTTCCTGCGCATGGCCCCGCCCAGCGTTAGGATGCATGGCTGG
>JABSSB010000087.1 GCA_013214715.1 Paracoccaceae bacterium
CTCTGCCACCACTTGCACCCCCGCGACAGACAATCGAAATCAGCTCGAGGCTCTCCAGCCGTCGCAAAGCCCTTCGGACGGTTTGTTCAGATTGCCCCGCGCAATCGCAAATTACCTGTGCACCAGGCCATGCGACCCGATCCGCGTTCGCATAGGTCGCAAGTGCAAACAGAACCCCTGCGGCTGATCTAAGGGCATCGCGCCGCCCCGATCTCGCCTCGTGTCCATGCCAAGATAAAAATCCTGCGTCGCGTCCAGAGTTTGAAACCTGTCCTGCCCGGTACGCTTCAAAAGGCTTGAACCTACGCTCTCACATTCCCGCTTTAAAAAGCTCGGGCGCCTATCTCTTCATTTTTTCGATGGCGGGCTTCTGCTTGAGCGGCGAGATCATAACCGATCCTTTCCAGATCTGCGCTCGGCTTTGCTGGGCACGACTTCAAAAGCTCGTCACTCGGGCCCGGCATCTGCTCGGAAACAGGTTTGGGAAGCTTTCTCACATCGCCTCCTGCTCGATCGAGAAGGACACGGCGCCCCGCGCCAATGGCGTGCGCAGGGCCAGATGGTTTGAAATCACCGGCCAGCCCAGCCAGCCTGAGATCGAACCCGAACCTGCCAGGGCGCCAGCATCGAAAGCACGGCCTTAGGCCGCGCTCAGGCCCACGCGTCCGCGCCATCCTCAAGCGGCGCAGGGGCAGGGGGCGGCGCATCGCGATGCGCATCAAAGCTCGCAAGATTTGACCAGCGATCACGTCGCGCGAGCTCAACCTCGAAATCTACCGTGGACCCGCGTCCAACCGTGCGCATATGCGCCGCCTTGATCCAGACCAGAGCCGCCTTGCCCTTCACCGGATCGCCCGCTTGCTTGGACACAGGAGCAATGAAGCCCGTCACGGCTTGCGAAGTGCCGCGAAGCTCGGGCACCTGCGGCGCAGACAATCCTTGCACATCACCTCAAGGCGCACACCCGCGAATGCTCAGGCGTGGGCTGTGACGGGTTTGTCCAGTGATCTGCCGCGCCAAGCGGCACCCAATCCGCACCCGCCCAATAAACGCGATGCCAACCCTGTTCGGCGGCCTCGAAATCCAACGCGAGAAGCTCGCCCGCCATGTCGACGACGCGCTGCGGGCTGCGGCTCAGACAGGGCAAACGCGGCAGAGCGCCGATCAATCCGACCATAAGATCGCCCGGAGAAAGGGGAAGTCCGGCCCTCAGGACATTTGTGCAACAAAAGCCGAAAAGACATCTCGACGCTGCTCATTTGTTACGCTGGCTTTGGTCGACATATCTGGTAATCTAAGCCTAAGGGGCCGCGCTGCGGCCAATCGGAGGGAGCGGCATGAAAGGCGTGATTTTCGTAGAGCTGGTCAACATGGCCGAGGATGCCTTTGGCGAGGACACCGTCGATGACGTGCTGAGAAAGGCGGACCTTGCCAATGACGGCGCATTCACGACCGTCGGCAATTACCCCTGCTCGGAGCTGGTGAAAATCGTCATCGCCTTTAGCGAGCATTCTGGCCTCAGCCCGGAGGTGCTGCAACGCCAGTTCGGCTTCTGGATGATGGACTTCTTTGTAAAGCATTACCCGCAATTTTTCGCCGACAAAACGAACGCCTTTGGCCTTCTGGAGGCCGTGGACCGCCAGATCCATGTGGAGGTCAAGAAGCTCTACCCCGATGCGAAGCTACCCCGGTTCGACACGCAGCGGTTGGAGAACGGGCATCTGGAGATGATCTATATCTCCAAGAACCCGCTGGAGGCCTTCTGCCACGGGCTGATCGAGGCCTGCCTCGCCCGCTTTGACGAAGCCGGGGAGGTCGCCCGCACGCCCAGTGCAAACACCCCGGGCGCCGTCCGCTTTGACGTGGCGCTGACGGGCGCGGGCGCAGACCCGGCTTGACACGATGACGGACGAAGACGACCGCGTCTCCCGCCGGCGCTACAACCGCGCGCTGGCCGCCCGAGCCGAGGCCGAGGCTCTGCTCGAGGAAAAGAGCCGGGAGCTGTTCCTCGCCAATGAGGCGTTGGCGAAGCATTCGGCCAAGCTTGAGCAAGCCGTGCTGGAGCGCACCGCAGACCTGCGGCTGGCGCTGGAACGGGCGGAGGCGGCCTCTGCCGCGCGCTCGCGCTTTCTGGCAACGATGAGCCACGAGATCCGCACGCCGCTGGGCGGCCTGCTCGGCATGATCGACCTGGTGGCGATGGAAGAGACCGTGCCGGAGAAGTTGGAGCTGCTCGGTTACGCGCGCACCGCCGGACTCGGGCTCAGTCGGATCGTAAACGAGGTGCTCGATTTTTCCAAGATGGAAGCGGGCGTGTTCCTGTTCGAGCAGGAGAATGTCGACCTGCGCGCTATGCTCGAAAGCATCCGCATCCTCGTGTCCTCCCACGAGCACGGCAAAGACCGCCGCTTGATCGTCCGCATCGACAAGGCAGTGCCAAAGCTATTCCTTTGCGATGCGACGCGGGTCCGGCAGGTACTGTCGAACCTTGTTAGCAACGCGCTGCGCTATTCCACGGACGGCCCCGTGATCATCCACAGCGAAGTGCGGGACGGCCCCGACGGCGACCGCCTGCGGTTGGAGGTGGAGGATTTTGGCGTCGGCATCGCGAAGGAGGATATCGGCAACCTCTTCAAAGATTTCACGCAGATCTCAAACCCGCTGACCGCCGCCGCCCAAGGCACCGGGCTGGGCCTTGCCATTTGCAAGCGCGTCATCGAAGGCCTCGGCGGCAAAATCGGGGTGACCAGCACGCCCGAAGAAGGCTCGATCTTCTGGTTCGAACTGCCACTGATGGTGCCGGACATGGCCGCGTTGGAGGACGCGGAGAGCGCAACGGATGCCGCGCCCGTGTCGCTGGAGGGTGCACGCGTGTTGATCGCCGAGGACAACGTCATCAACCAGAAGCTGTTGTTGACCTATGCGGACCGCATGGGGATGACAGCAGATCTGGCGCATAACGGGCGCATCGCCTTGGAGAAATTCAGCCCGGGCAAGTACGACCTAATCCTGATGGATGTCGCCATGCCGGAGATGGACGGGCTGGAGGCGACGCGCCATCTGCACACCCGCTGGCCCGGCGACCAGCTGCCCCCGATCCTCGCGCTGACTGCCCATTTGATGGATGCTGTCGAGCAAGAGGCGCGCAGCGCTGGCATCAGCCGCATCCTGTCAAAGCCGATCCCCTTCGAGGAGCTCCAAACGGCGCTCCGCCAATCGCTGCGCACCCGCAAGACCCCGCAGCAGGCGGCCCCCCCTTCTGCCCCGCCAGCCTCCGTTCCGGAAGCCACGAAGGCCGCGCGGGCGGAGGTGCAGACCCGCGATCCCGGCCGCGGCCTGACGGAGCTGATGGACCCAAAGGTGCACCAAGACTTCGTGGAGACCTTCGGGCTGGAGGGATTGTCGGACTTTGCCGCGAAATTCGTCAAGGACAGCGCCACCAGAATCGAAGTGCTCCTGGCCGCCGATGCGGCCGGCGACACCGCGGAGGTGACAACGCAGGCGCACTCCCTCAGAGGGGCCGCGATGGCCTTTGGCTTTCCCGACATGGTCGAATGGGCCGGCCAGATCGAGAAGGGTGAAACCCATCTAGAGGACGCTTCCGTGGCGGAGACGGCAGCGCGTTTCAAAGCCCGGCTGAATGAACTGGACGCGGCCATCCGAGACCGCGGACAGGAAACAACTGCTCCAAGCCCGGAGTGAGCGATATTGCTCATCCGCTTTTCAGGTAAAACAGCAAGCAAGAGATGCGCGCCCCAAGAGTGGCCGACAACATGAATTGGCTCGCTGATTGATTGCACGACCTGTCCACGAACCCGACCAGCCAACTGATAGCGGGGGCTGTTTCCGTTCGGACCTCCGGCCTCGATCTGTAGCTTGGCAGTAAGGGTGCGAAAACGAGTCGCCAAAGCGGCCTAGACACCTTTCCAGGCGGCAGGCATCGCGTAGCAACTCGGCAACAGCAGAAGGGCCGGCCCTCGGCCCCTCATGTTCAGTTCGAACTCCAGCCTTTCCAGGCCGATCTGTTTCTTGCGAGGGGTGTCTTCAGCGTGGATGGTAGGGGGGTCCAAGGCCCACCGCTGGCAACTTAGCAAGCTGAACTGCCGATGTCGCTGCAACCCCAAAACAGGTTGTGTTTGGCTTCACCTGTCGCTGGCGAAGAAACCACCTCAGGAGATTGAGTATGTGGCCCTTCATGAGGCCTGCATGAAGGCTCAATCACAGAAACCAACACAACTGCGGTTTGCTAGTTGTGTATTGGCGTTGCGCAAATGGGCCAAAATCCAAGAAATGCGCCAAAAGCGCATTTGCAGAACACTCGAAATCCGTGACCTCATCGCCGACACAGCCGCCTCAGTTGAAAATTCCCACAAAAAAGGCCAAACTCGATTCAACGCAAAGTCGCTTGAGGAGTATTCGCTCCATGAGCCGCCTGGAAGAGACCTGACGCGTTGGGCGCTTCCGCAACAACTAAGGTTGTGCTGGCATTTTCCGCATGGCTGACACGGAGCGTTTTGATGCAGCTTGATCCTAAGACGGGCCCCAGCCCGGCAAATCCGTGGTTTGCAGGTTGCGCCGCGTGACCGGCCTGAAAACCATATTCCGGGCATTTGTCCTCCTTGCCCTGGCTACGGTCCTCGTGTCATGGTCGGGCGCCCCCTCCAATGCTCAGACCCTGCCCAAGCCGGGCGATGCCGAACAGGTCGAAACCGAAACAAAAGCGCAGGCCGAGATCGACGCCGAAAGTGGTTCAGCAGATCCAGGCGCGTCTACCGGTGCCGACGAAGCCCCCGAGCAGATTAGTCTTCCTGAAAGACTTCTGGATGCATCGCTGCCACTGCAGGAGTTTGAGTGGGAGCTGCTTCCACTGACGGAAGAAGAATTGGCGGAGCTTGCCGGGATCACAGGTGACGCGCTCAAATTCGCCACCCAGGTCGTGGTCGCCCAAAAGCGCGAGATCGCCGGAATTGACCCTGCCTCCTCTACGCCCGGAAGCCTTGAACAGGCGAAAGAGACAATGGTTCAACTCGTGGAGGATCAGGCACAGGACATGCGTCGATACCGGCTGGTGGTCAATGCGCTCGAGGCCAAGGGCGGCGATCCGGAGCTTGTGGCCAAGTTGCGCGCGTATCAGGTCGCGCTGATTGCCGATCAGGCACGCCTCGCCGACCGGACAAGCATTCTCCATCACGCCCGAAAATGGCTTCTATCATGGGATGGTGGGGCGAAGGTGCTGCTTTATCTCGGTGTGCTCGCGGGCTCGCTTGTTGCGCTGATCCTGCTAGCCCGGATCGTGCGCGGCTGGTCCAATCTGATGCTGAAACGGGCCAAAGTGTCGCGCTTGCTCAAGGCATTCCTCGAGCACGTGTTTTTCTGGATGACCATCATCGTGGGCTTCCTGATGGTCTTGGCCACGCTGGGCGTGGATATCGGACCCCTCGTCGCGTTGATTGGCGGCGCCTCCTTCATCATTGCCTTCGCGATGCAGGACACTCTGTCAAATTTTGCCGCCGGCTTGATGATCATGATCTACCAGCCCTTCGACGAGGGCGATTTCGTCAGTGTTGCGGGCATCGCCGGCGAGGTCCGCGCCGTGTCCGTCGTGGCAACCACGATCCGCACCCCGGACAACCAGGTTATCATCATCCCGAATTCGCGGGTCTGGGGGGACGTGATCACCAATGTAACCGGGTCGCCCGTGCGCCGCGTCGATCTTGTGTTCGGGATCGGCTATGAGGAAGACCTGCAAAAGACGCAGCAGGTCCTTGAAGCCGTGGTGCAACAGCATCCCGATGTGCTCCGAAAACCCGCCCCAATGATCCGGGTCAGCGCGCTGCGCGACAGCTGTGTCGAATTCATGGTCCGCCCCTGGGTGCGCGTCGAAAACTATTGGGATGTGTATTGGGACCTGACGCGAGATGTGAAAATCGCCTTTGATGCCGAAGGGATCAGCATTCCCTACCCGCAGCGCGAACTCACCATCCGCTCTTCGAAACAGGACCCGGACATCCCCGGTTCCACCGCCCCGGATGCCCAGGGCTGACACTGAACCTGTGGCGCCGGTTTGATCTGAGGCCTGTGTCGCACCGGCTCCAGAGAGAGCCTGACAGCAAAGGTCATTCCTGTTGTGACAAAACTGTTCACGGCGAAATCAGACATACGAAATTCCTCTCCAGATCCGAAGCTGACGCTGCTCACACTGCGATCAATCGCAGCCGTTTCGGTTAGCGTGGCGTCAAAAAAGGACCTGATCGCTCGATGACGGCCCGTGTCCAGAAGCTATCCACTGGCAGATCATGGGGCAAAGGCGAGGGCGAGACAGGCGTATCGGCCATCCGAAGGCCGACACCTGCTGCATCGAAAATCTGAAGAGGTTTTTGCTTGTGGATGATTTGGCCTTTACAGCGCGCCTTTGGTCGATGGGATTGCATCGCCCTTGCGTGGATCAGGCTCTACCGCATCGCGCAGGGCGCGGGCGGTGGCTTTGAACGCCGCTTCGGCGATGTGGTGGCTATTCACCCCATGCAGCAGATCGATGTGCAAAGTGATGCCGCCATGTGTGGCCATCGCCTGAAAGAATTCGCGCACCAGTTCGGTGTCGAAGCTGCCGATCTTCTGCGTCGGCATCTCGAGGTTCCAGATCAGGAAGGGCCGTGCCGACAGGTCCAGCGCGCAGGCCACTTGCGCATCATCCATCGGCAGGCGGCATTCGCCATAGCGCCGGATTCCGCGCTTGTCCCCCAATGCCTGAACCAAGGCCTGGCCCAATGCGATGCCGGTATCTTCAACCGTGTGATGGTCATCAATATGCAGATCACCCTTGGCGCGAACGGTCATGTCGATCAGCGAATGCCGGGCCAACTGGTCCAGCATATGATCAAAGAAACCGACGCCGGTCTGGTTGTCATAGGTTCCGGTCCCGTCGAGATTGACGGTGACCGAAATCTCGGTCTCGGCGGTTTGTCGCGTGATCGTGGCGCTGCGCATGGTCTCTTTCCTTCGGTGCTGCTGTTCTATAGGACCATTACAGACCCGGTCCAATGCTTTGTTGGAGCTGTGGTTTTTCTGCAACCACCCACCGCCCGAGAGGAGCGCGCGCCCATGACCACCTGCGTATTCGTCCAACTTCGTTGCAAGCCGGGCACAACCTACAAGGTGGCCGAAGATATCGCGTTGCTGGAAATCCATTCCGAGCTTTATTCGACGTCCGGTGAATGGGATCTGCTGATCAAGCTTTACGTGCCGACCGGCGACGACGTCGGGCATTATGTGAATGAACGTTTGCTGAGTGTGACAGGCATCGAGCGCAGTTTGACCACCATCACGTTCAAGGCGTTCTAGGCATAGATGGATCTGCGCATCGACAGGCTGTCCGCATCGATGCCCGTGTTGAAAAACGCCAGATCATCCTGCGCATCAACCAACCCGTCGATGTAAAGCGCCGGGATGGAGTGATCCGTGTTTGGGTGGACCGGTTTCATCTACGCACCAAGAACCGGGACCTGCGTCATGGCGGCAAAGTCTCGGTGGGTCAGCTCGGTTTCCGTCAACGTGTTAAATTGCATGGCCCAATCATGCACGCTGCCATCGTTGTGCATGCCGGGCAGGTTTGGACCTCTGCGCACGGCATCAGATCATTCTTGAACGGCCGTACAGCCCGCGCAATGCTGGGGAAACCAATCTGCTGCCGGGCGAGGTCGCCTGCAGCATGAGCCTTCGCCGCGATGCTACGCTGGAAAGCAGGCCAACGGCCTGAACCTTTTTCCAGTCACGCAGCGGCAATTGTCTTGCGTGGGTCGTAAAACGGATAAGGCACAATACGCGCGGTCACCGGTCCGCTGGCCGTAATGACATCGACCGTGCCGCCCAAGTCCGCTTGCGCGGCAGATACCATGGCCAAAGCGATGTTCTTTTTCAAACGTGGGGAGTAGACGGCCGATGTGACCTGACCCAATCGCGCGCCGTCACGGAGAACTGGCCAGAACCGTGTATTTGGGCCTGGCAGCGGATCTGTGTGCCATTCCAGCCCCACTTGACGCCGCGTGGGTCCCTCTGCCCGGATGCGGCGCAGGGCGGTTTTGCCGATGAAGTCAGCCTCCATCTCAAGATTGACCAGCCGATCCAGGCCCAGTTCGAAAGGGTTGGTCTGGATATCCGCATCGGCGTGATAGGACAGCATGCCGCCTTCGATGCGGCGAATGTTTGACGTGTGTCCCGGCTTCAATCCATGGGCCGCCCCTGCGGCCATGATCTTTTCCCAAAGCGCATCGCCTTTGCTGCCATCGCGCAGGAAAAGCTCATAGCCCAGCTCGCTCGACCAACCGGTTCGAGACACGACAAGCGGTATGCCGTCCAGATCAAGTTCCCGCAGCCAGTAGTATTTCAGGTCCTGTATCGCGTCGCCAAACAAGGCGCGCATGATGTGGCCCGATCTGGGGCCTTGCAACTGCAGCGGGGAGACATCCGGTTTGGTGATCGTGACATCCATGCCCGAATGTACCGCCACGCCCTGCGCCCAAAACAGGATGTCGCTGTCGGCCAGCGAAATCCAGAAGTGGTTTTCTGCCAATCGCAGCAAAACAGGGTCATTCAAAATGCCGCCATCGGCATTGGTGATCAGGATGTATTTGCATTGACCCACCGCCATGGTGGACAGCTTCCGCGGCGTCAGCATCTGCACAAAACGCGCCGCATCCGGTCCGGTGATTTCAACCTGACGTTCGACCGACACGTCGCACAGGATCGCATCCGTCACCAGCGTCCAGAAATTTTGTTCAGGATCGCCGAAGTCACGCGGGATATACATGTGATTATAGACCGAAAAACCTTTGGCCCCCCAACGCAGTGTCGCGTCGAAAAAAGGGGATTTCCGGATCTGTGTGCCAAAGCCGAAATCATCTGTCTGGGTCATCTTTACCACCTTATTGGTCGGCAACTCGGCAGGATTGGGTGGCATTTAGGGCAAAAGCTCTGCCCGTCCCGTGTCATCTGTCTCATTCGGGCCGTCTATATGTCTGGAGCGGGCGATGAGATTCGAACTCACGACCCTTACCTTGGCAAGGTAATGCTCTACCCCTGAGCTACGCCCGCGCCGCTGAGTAGGGCGGGGGATATAATCTGAGCCCGAAGAGGGCAAGAGGAAAAACCGCTGGTGCTGCAAAAAATGGCTGGGTCCGAAAACCACGACGGAACACGCGCTGGGCTGCGTGTATCCTGTCAAACCGATCCGATCAGGGAGGTAGAAGAATGAGGTTTGGACGTAAGAGAGAGGGGATGCGGGCAGTGGTACTGGCGACGGTGATCTGCATGGCGCTGGTTATTGAGGCCAAGGCCAACTGCACCGCGCAACAGAAAGTCGATGCTGCAAGCTCACAGGCTTCTTCGGGCGCGGTAAACCCCGCCCTACGCGGTCATAAAAAACCATGCAGCAGCACTCCGATTGCACCAAGACCCAGCGTTGTAAATGTCAGTCCCATCGGAGCATATTCCGCGCAACGGCTCTGCGCCTGAATGGGCCGCATAAGCATTGTATCTCCGATCGCCCAAAGAGACTTTGCGCGCGCGCATTGCTGCGGTCCCCCAAATCGACAGAATTGCAAATAGCAAAGCTATTCATGTTGCATAACGAGATGTGATCCTAACCATAGCCTGCTCTTGGCCGATTCAATTTTGTACTCTTGGATCCGTCCTTCTGCCTTGATGGTAAGATTTTTGCGGCACGTTTTACGTATTTGTGGGCGGCAACGACAAACTGGGCGTTTTCCGATTAAAGCTTGGGTCACACCATATCTTGGCATTGGTCTGGTCGGTGACTTCCCTGCTTGCAGCCAGACGCGTGGCTTGATGGATCCGGTTCAACTTCCTGCTGCTATGTCCATGGCGCCCAAGTGAATGTTAAGGCTGCGCGTGGCCCCGCCTTCTACCAATCATATAAGCCAGTCCCAGAGCCGCGCCGATCAGGGCACGCCCCGTCGCAAGATCCGCCCAGACCAAAAACATGTGAGATCGCCGAATGTCGCGATACAGTTGCTCTGCAAGCTGTGTCGCTGAAGGCTTGGCGATAGTCGACATGCGCTGAACAGGTGGGCCATAGAGGTGGTCCTGGATCTTCGACCAGTTTGCCGCCATGCTAAACTATGGCATTGGTTTCATTTCAGGCAGCAGCCTTCAGGTCTGAACATCGCCTATCATAGGCCTTGTCCGGCGTCATTATCCCATGTGATGAGTGCGGGCGTCTTTCATTGCAGTTGCCGATCCAGTCACCGATCCCGTCCCGGGCTTCGGAACCTGTTTCAAAGGCGTTCAAGTAGACGCATTCATATTTGAGGGACCGCCACAGCCGTTCGATCATGCGGTTGTCGATCAAGCGGCCACGACCATCCATGGATATCTTGACTTAGCGTCTTTCAAAAAATCGGTAAAATCGGTGCTGGTGAACTGGCTACCCTGGTCCGAATTGAAAATCTCGGGCGGGCCATAGGTTGCCAACACCGGTGTGTACGCTGATAGCGCCAAAACAAAAACGGGCTCTGGATTTCAATCTGCCGCAAAACTGTCAAAAGCAACGCAGGATGCACCATTCCAACAATAGCCTGCGCCCTAATTGTCGGATCATCCGACCCCTTTAGGATGATGAGTGCGTCCGAGGTCGCACTCAATCAAGGCGCCAGATCGCCTTGCCAACGGGCCATCGCATGTATGACCTCTGTGCCCCAATAGCTGCGGAAAAATCACGTGCCTTGGGGGCTGCGCTCATGCGGTCCAGTACGCAGTCGAAAAATTGGCTCAGGTTTCGTCGGACAATTCGACCAACAGATCCTTGGCGTCGATCTGCGTGCCGGGTGTAACATGTACCGCCGCGACAACAGCGTCGCGTTCGGCATGGATGCCGGTTTCCATCTTCATCGCCTCGATGGTCAAGAGCAGGTCGCCCTGTTTGACCACCGCGCCCGGCGTGGCCACGACGGAGGCCACAACACCAGGCATCGGCGCGCCGATATGATCTGGATTGGCGATATCGGCCTTGGGTCGCGCTGCGCTGCTCGCTGCAACGGAACGGTCCTGAATTCGGATCACACGCGGCTGACCATTGAGTTCAAAGAACACCTTGACCTCGCCCTTGTCATCCACATCGCCCACGGCCTGACAGCGGATTTCCAAGGTCTTGCCCGGATCGATCTCGGCGCTGATCTCTTCGCCCGGTTCCATGCCATAAAAGAAGGTCGGGGTTGGTAAGGCGCGGACCGGGCCATAGGTGCGGTGGCGGCCCATGTAATCGAGAAAGACCTTTGGATACATCAGATAGCCAGAGAGGTCTTCATCATCAACGGATTTACCTTCCATCAGCGTCGACACCTCGGACCGCGTTGCTTCGAGATCGGTATCGGGCAGACCTTCGGAAGGGCGGGTCAGCTTGGGCGCTTCGCCTTTCAGGATTTTGCGCTGCAAGGCTTCGGGGAAGCCGCCGGGGGGCTGGCCCAGATTGCCGCGCATCATGTCCACGACGGAATCGGGGAAGGCCACGTCGGTCTCACCTTCGACATCATCACGGCTCAGCCCCTGACTGACCATCATCAGCGCCATATCGCCCACGACCTTGGACGAGGGCGTGACCTTCACGATATCACCGAACATCCGGTTCACATCCGAATAGGCCTGCGCGACCTCATGCCAGCGTTCTTCCAGCCCCATCGACCGCGCCTGCGCCTTGAGATTGGTAAACTGACCGCCGGGCATTTCGTGCAGATAAACTTCTGAAGACGGGGCCTGAAGCCCGCTTTCAAAGGCGGCATATTGTGCCCGCACCGCTTCCCAATAGGTGTTGATGCCGCGGATGGCTTCGATATCCAGTTTCGGGTCGCGGACGGTGTTGCGCAGAGCCTCGACCACCGATCCCAGCGTCGCCTGAGAAGTGTTGCCCGACAGCGCATCCATCGCGCAATCCACCGCATCCACGCCCGCATCTGCCGCCGACAGGATCGACGCAATGGCCGAACCTGCTGTATCATGCGTGTGGAAATGGACGGGCAACCCAACCTCTTCTTTCAGCGTCTTAACCAGAATGCGCGCAGCCCCCGGTTTCAGCAGCCCCGCCATATCTTTCAGACCCAGAATATGCGCGCCCGCGGCCTTCAACTCCTGCGCCATGGCCACGTAATATTTCAGGTCATATTTGGCGCGGTCGGGGTCAAGAATATCACCTGTGTAGCAGACCGTGCCTTCGAGAACCTTGTTCTGCTCCAAAACCGCATCCATCGCGACGCGCATGTTTTCGACCCAGTTGAGGCTGTCAAAGACGCGGAACACATCAATCCCGGTGATAGATGCCACGCGCACAAACTCGCGCACGACATTGTCGGGATAGTTGGTGTAGCCGACNCCATTGGCGCCGCGTAGCAGCATCTGCGTCATCAGATTNGGCATCGCTTCGCGCAGNTCGCGCAGCCGTTGCCAAGGGCATTCCTGCAAGAAGCGGTAGGCCACGTCAAAGGTCGCGCCACCCCAGCATTCCATCGAAAACAGTTGAGGCAGGTTGGCTGCATAGGCGGGCGCGACCTTGATCATATCCAGCGACCGCATCCGCGTCGCAAGAAGTGACTGATGCCCGTCACGCATCGTGGTGTCGGTGATCAGCAGCTGTTGCTGTGCCTTCATCCAATCCGCCAGCGCTTGCGGGCCTTTTTGCTCTAGCAGGTTGCGCGTGCCCATCTGCGGCTCAGCGAGCAGGGCAGGCGGGCGCGGGGCGCTGGCCTGCGCAGGGCGAGGGCGGCCTTTGGTTTCGGGATGTCCGTTGACGGTGATGTCGGCAATATAGGTCAGCACCTTGGTGCCACGGTCGCGCCGCGCCTTAAAGCTGAACAGGTCGGGCGTCTCGTCGATGAATTTGGTGGTATATTCATTCGACAGGAAGATCGGGTGTTTCAGCAGGTTTTCGACAAAGGCGATATTGGTCGACACGCCGCGAATTCGAAATTCGCGCAAGGCACGGTCCATCCGGGCAATCGCAGCTTCTGGCGTGGGCGCCCATGCTGTGACCTTGGTCAACAGCGAATCGTAATACCGTGTGATGATCCCACCCGAATAAGCCGTGCCGCCATCCAATCGGATGCCCATGCCCGTGGCTTCGCGATAGGTGGTGATGCGACCGTAATCAGGGATGAAATTGTTTTGCGGGTCCTCGGTCGTGACGCGGGTTTGCAGCGCGTGACCGTTGAGTTTGACCTCCTTCTGAGAGGCTTTGCCGGTGGCCTCGGCAATCGACTTGCCTTCGGCAATCAGAATCTGGGCACGCACGATGTCAATACCGGTGACCTCCTCGGTCACGGTATGTTCGACCTGAACGCGCGGGTTGACCTCGATGAAGTAGAATTTGCCCGAGGCCATATCCATTAGGAATTCGACAGTTCCCGCGCATTCGTAATTCACATGTTTGCAAATCTTGTAGCCAAGCTCGCAAATCTCTTTGCGCTGGGCGTCGCTCAGATAGGGCGCGGGGGCGCGTTCCACCACCTTCTGGTTGCGCCGCTGGACCGAGCAGTCACGCTCAAACAGGTGATAAATCTCACCATGTTTATCGCCAAGGATCTGCACCTCGACATGGCGGGCGCGGGTGATCATCTTTTCCAGATAGCCTTCGCCATTGCCGAAAGCGGCTTCGGCTTCGCGCCGGCCTTCGAGAACCTTTTCCTCAAGCTCATCGGCCCCGTGGATCGGACGCATGCCGCGCCCGCCGCCGCCCCAACTGGCCTTGAGCATCAGCGGGTAGCCGATCTCTTTTGCCTCGGCCCGGATCGCGTCCATGTCATCGCCCAGCACTTCGGTGGCGGGGATCACTGGCACGCCCGCGGCAATCGCCACGCGCCGGGCGCTGGCCTTGTCACCCAGCGCGCGCATGGTTTCCGCTTTGGGGCCGATAAAGGTGATGCCATTGCGTTCACAGGCATCCACCAGCGCGGGGTTTTCTGACAGCAGTCCATAGCCGGGATGGATCGCGTCCGCACCCGAGGCTTTGGCAACCCGGATAATCTCGTCAATCGACAGGTAAGCCTGAACCGGGCCCAGCCCTTCGCCGATGCGATAGGCTTCGTCCGCCTTGAAGCGATGCAGACCCAGCTTGTCTTCTTCGGCGAAGACCGCAACCGTGCTTTTGCCCATCTCATTGGCGGCGCGCATGATGCGGATGGCGATCTCACCCCGGTTGGCAACCAGGATCTTGGAAAACTCGGGCATGGCTTGGCCTCCTTCTGACGGGCGGTCCGATGTTTAAGACGGTCCCTCTTCCGTCCTATGGCATTTTTGAACCGAATCGGCCGCAAAAATTTTGAAGATGTGACCGAAGTTGCCGCGTTGCAGCAAGGGCGTTCGGTAAAAAAGGCATTACCAAAGTGGTACAGTCGCGGGGAGGTTGTGCAGGCTTGTGGCACCGAGCTGCCCCATATTGGCGCGAAGATCGGCTTCAAGCAGGCTCAACAAATGGCCTGGACCTATTTCTCCCAATGCGGCAACGCCGTAATGCGCGGCCCGGCCTAGCATGACAAAATCGGCGCCTTTGGCAAAAGCGCGCAGAATGTCCAGCCCGCCAGCGATGCCGCTGTCATAGATCAGCGGAAGATCGGTTGCGGCACGGATCGCGGGCAGGGCGTCGATGGCGGCTGGCACGGCGTCAAACTGCCGCCCCGCATGGTTCGACACCCAAAGCGCGTCCACGCCAGCCTGTTGCAAACGCGGCGCATCACCGGCCCGCAAGACGCCTTTGACCACAAGCGGGCCGTCCCAATGATCGCGTAGCCAATCGACATAGGCCCAATCCGGCGCGGTGCGCAGCAGATAGCCTGCATGCGCGGTCGAAGACATCGCGCCCTGGGTCTTATCCGTATACTTCTCAAGCATCCGCATCCGCGGCATCCCGGCCCGTGCGGTGGCCAGCGCCCAGGCTGGGCGGAGCGCGACCTGCGCCATAAGGCGTGGGGTCAGCCTGGGCGGTTGTGTCAAGCCCGACCGCAGCAGTCGTTCACGGCGCGAGGCGACGGGCACATCCGCTGTCAGCACCAGCACCTTGAACCCAGCATCGCGAGCACGAGCCAGAGAATCCTTGCGAATTTCGACATCGCGGGGCGGGTAAAGCTGGAACCAGCCATGATCGCCGAGATGCGGTGCCAGGTCTTCGGGCGCCTGGCTGGCCACGGTCGACAGGCAAAAGGGAATGCCCGCTTGGGCGGCGGCGGTGGCCAGAAACCGCTCCGCCCCCGGCCAGATCAACCCGGACATGCCAACAGGTGCAAATCCAACCGGCAAAGGGTGGTCTTGTCCCAGAAACGAGGTGGACAGGTCCACGTCAATCTCCCCATGCAGGATCGACGGCGCAAAGCCGATCCGATCCAGCGCGGTCCGATTGCGCGCGGCGGTTGTTTCCGTTCCGGTGCCGCTGTCAAGATATTCCCAGACGAATTTCGGCAGCCGCCGTTTGGCGGCGCGACGCAGATCGTTGATTTCGGGGTATTTTGTATTCAGCTCCATAGGCGCAATGATGGCCTCAGGCGTTCGGATTGAAAAGTGGGAAGAGTTTGAGTTGTCGTCACATCACATTTTGGCCTGAGCATGGATGACCCGCTCTAACCCGCGCACCCTGTTCAAACGCCTTTATCTGTGGAACAATAGGCGAACACCCCTTTCCCAGAAAAACCAACGGGGCTAGATAGCAGGGCATGAGCACATTCGACGATTTCGACGCCTTCGAGCAGGCGGAAACCTCTTCTCTGTCGCAGCGCGCGATGGCGGCGCGTCCGCAGCCCTATCTGGATGATCTCAACCCCGCACAACGCGACGCGGTTGAGGCGCTGGATGGCCCGGTTCTGATGCTGGCGGGCGCGGGCACGGGCAAGACCAAGGCGCTGACCACACGGATCGTGCATCTGTTGAACACCGGGCGCGCGCGACCCAATGAAATCCTCGCCGTGACCTTCACCAACAAGGCCGCGCGCGAGATGAAGGATCGCGTGGGCCGCCTGCTGGGGCATCAGATCGAAGGCATGCCTTGGCTGGGCACCTTCCATTCGATCTGCGTGAAGCTGCTGCGCCGGCATGCCGAACTGGCCGGGCTGAAATCGAATTTCACTATTCTGGACACGGATGATCAGATCCGCTTGCTCAAGCAACTGATCCAGGCGGCCAATATCGATGACAAGCGCTGGCCTGCGCGGATGCTGTCCTCGATCATCGACAATTGGAAAAACCGCGCCATGACGCCCGAACAGGTGCCCGCCGCTGATCACGGCGCGTTCAACCATCGCGGGGTGGAGCTGTATGCGCAGTATCAGCAGCGCCTGAAGGAGCTGAACGCCGTCGATTTCGGAGATTTGCTGCTACATGTCGTGACGATCTTTCAGCAGAACCCGGATGTTTTGGCGCAGTATCAGCGCTGGTTCGCTTATGTGCTGGTCGACGAATACCAAGACACCAACGTGGCGCAGTATCTGTGGCTGCGCCTGCTGGCACAGGGGCACAAGAATATCTGCTGCGTGGGCGATGATGATCAGTCGATCTATGGCTGGCGCGGGGCCGAGGTGGGCAACATCCTGCGCTTTGAAAAGGATTTTCCCGGCGCCAAGGTGATCCGGCTTGAGCAGAATTACCGCTCAACCCCGCACATCCTTGCCGCCGCCTCCAAAGTGATCGAAGGCAATGAAGGCCGTCTGGGCAAAACGCTCTGGACCGAGGCGGATGAGGGCGAAAAACTGCGCCTGATCGGCCATTGGGATGGTGAGGAAGAGGCCCGCTGGGTCGGCGAAGAGATCGAGGCCATGCAATCCGGCACGCGCGGGATGCGGCCGTTTGAACTGGACGAGATGGCCATTCTGGTCCGCGCCTCGCATCAGATGCGCGCGTTCGAGGATCGCTTCCTCACCATCGGGCTGCCCTATCGTGTCATTGGCGGGCCGCGTTTTTACGAGCGGATGGAGATCCGCGATGCTATGGCCTATTTTCGCGTCGTTGTCTCGCCCGATGATGATCTCGCGTTTGAGCGGATCATGAACACGCCAAAACGCGGGCTGGGGGACAAGGCCCGGCAAACCATCCAGGTCACCGCGCGCAGCAACGGTGTTCCCCTTATCGAAGGCGCGCGGCTGGCGGTGCAGGCCGGGTTGATCAAAGGCAAAGGCGCTGGCGCTTTGGGCCATCTGATCGATGATATTGCCCGCTGGCGCCGCATGGCCGCGCCGCAGGCCGTCGTGGATGATGATGCCGTGATCGAAGAGGCGGTGCCGCAGATGAACCTTGAGCCGCAGGTCCCGCACACGGAACTGGCCGAGATCATTCTGGACGAAAGCGGCTATACCGCGATGTGGCAGAATGACAAAACACCCGAAGCGCCGGGGCGGCTGGAAAATCTGAAGGAACTGATCAAAGCGCTGGAAGCTTTCGAAAACCTGCAAGGCTTCTTGGAGCATGTGTCGCTGGTGATGGAAAATGACAGCGGTGAAGGCGGGCCGAAAGTGTCGATCATGACGCTGCACGCCGCCAAAGGGCTGGAGTTTCCAGCCGTCTTCCTACCAGGGTGGGAAGATGGTTTGTTCCCGTCGCAGCGCAGTATGGACGAAAGCGGGATCAAAGGCCTCGAGGAGGAGCGTCGCCTTGCCTATGTCGGCATCACGCGGGCGGAGGAGGTGTGCACCATTTCTTTCGCCGCCAATCGGCGCGTGCACGGGCAGTGGCAGTCTTCCCTGCCGTCGCGCTTTGTCGATGAACTGCCCGAGGCGCATGTCGATGTTCTGACGCCACCTGGGCTTTATGGCTCAGCCGCAGCCGAGCAGACGGGGTTTGGCTCGCGGGTTGAGACAGCGGCCATGTCGGCGAACGTCTACAACTCTCCGGGCTGGAAACGCTTGCAGGAACGCCAGGGCAGCCGGGGCATGTCGCAGCCCCGCGAAGCGCGTAACACGGTAATCGATCTGGACGCGGTTTCGTCCTTTACGTTGGGGGAACGGGTGTTTCATCAGAAATTCGGCTATGGCGCGATCACGGGGATCGAAGGCGACAAGCT
>JABSSB010000088.1 GCA_013214715.1 Paracoccaceae bacterium
TTCCAGAGCTGGCAATCATGATTGGGACGGGTCCGATATCACCTTGGGACACATATCAGTTGCTTTGACACAAAGGGTAATTGGAGCTGCGCCTTGCGTTCATATATGCCGTCATCGCCGTCTTTGTGCTGAGCCCAGCCATCTCAGACGTGGCCTGGAGCGCGGTCGGCCTGAGCGCCCTTCTGGCCTGGGTGATCGATCTTCTGGGCGCACCGGGATGCGCGCAGCGTCAGGTGAAAGGGCAGTTCGTCTTTCTGGTGGGTGGTGCGGTGCTGACCGTGCTGGCCGATGCCGTGCAGGGTTTGATCTGGCTGGAGTTGGTCATCCTTGCGCTGATGGCATTTGCCGGTGCGGCGATGGTGCTGTGAGGCAATTTCTGGCATGTGGTCGGCTGGTGCCTGACATTCTGGTATATCCTGTCTCCGGGCCTAAGCGCTGGTCTGGGGCTGAGTGATCTTCTCCAAGCCCATCTGACCGGCGCGGGCGCCGTGCTGGGGTTTGCCCTGCTTCGGGCGTGGTTCAGCCTTGGCGATGCGCCGGTCCCGGTGCCCCTCGCCTTTGTCACGAAAGATAAAGCCCTGCCCCATGCCTGCCTGCGCGCAGTCGTTCTGGTGCTGGATCTGGGCGTGGGGCATGTGCTGCTGGACAGTGATCCCAGCATGATCGCGGCGGCCATGCTGAACGTGATCGGATTATGCNCGGCGCGCACATGCGCGGCCGCCTGGGAACGGATGTTGTTTGCCACGGCAGGCCTCTGCCTTGGGGTCTGGTTGAGGCTGACCCATACCGATGTGCTGGCCGGGCTGCTCGTGGTGGCGGGCGCGTCATTTCTGGCGATTGCCTTCATTCGCCAAAGCTTTGCCCCGACGGTCTTTTCCTTTGCAATGATCACCTCGTAGTACTGGGGGCGGAAGGCTATGCTTCGGCCAATTTGAACGCGAATGAAAAGCTGACCGCAGAGGCGATCGGCGTCCTTCTGGCCGGAGTGTCGATGAGCGCCATGGCCAAAGCAAAAGACCTGCGCCGCAGATGCCGCAGATAATGCGGCCCCTAGCGGGCTGTGATGGCCCGCTTGGCGTCCAAGTGTGTTCGGCAGGCTGTTCCTGCCCCATCCCGCCGCGCTCGCGCAGCCCGTCGCGGAAGAGCGCCTTGGCGAGTGCCAGACACATCAGCCCCACGCTCAAACCCGCGCGAACATCATGGAAAACCATGAGAAATTCGAGAACTCTCGCGCTTCGCCGTTTCGGCCCATCACCCGCTTGCAAGTGCTGGGCAGAACCGCCACGACCAGAAGGAAGAAGAAGAAAAAGCCGACAATGACGATGTAGAAGCTGTTGAACACTTCCAGCACCTGGCTGTTGAGGCTGCCCAACACGCCGTTGGCATTGGCAGGCCAGATCAGCGCCCAAATCACCAGTCCAACCATGATCGATTTCGACAACAGCGCAATCTCAAGGCTGTGGCCTTCATAAAACCCGGAATCGGCGTGTCTGACCTCTAACTCCGTGAAGGGGGTTTCACCGACATTCACTTTCTCCCTGATAGTTATCTTTCAAAGAGCATGCCAGCGATCCCGCGATTTACCTAGTGGCATCCGTCACTCAAAGGTTTTGAAGCGACATGCCCAAAACGCGCCTCTACAAGAAACCGAACCAGAGAGAAGCCTTGCGCCAAGCCTTAAACCTTTTGCCAGATCGTTTATTCATCGTGTCCATCAAGCCCCCTTGCCGATAGACCCAACCGCGACTGAAAAAACGTCTTAAAACAGCCAGTCGCAATACCGCGACAGTCACACGCGATCACTGGTCAAACGCCTGCGGATCATCCCCGGCTGGCAGCAGATAGTCAGTATAGACTCCGGAAACCCCTTTGGATTGCAGCTCCAGCGCGGTTTTTGGGTCGTTGATCGTATGCACGAACACTGGAAATGGCAGGCGGGCGACGCCATAGTCTGCAATCTCCAGCACACGCCAATACCCCAGTGTGACCGCAAACAGATCAAGGGGTTTCGCCTTCTCAAGAATGTCGAACGTGGTCATGTTTTGCCGGTAAGTCGTCAGAATGATCCGGCTGAACCCAAGCTCTCGCACAGGCTGATATTCCTCAAAGGCATAGATTTGCGGGATGATCTGACCGGAAAGATCGGGGCGGAGTTGCGCGATCAGCGACAGCCCTTTGACATTTTCCGATTTAATATCCGTCACAAGAACACTGTCGGGGTGACGATCCAACCAGCCTAGCACCAGTTCAATATCCATCGGTGTCACGCCGGATCGCATGGGCTTTGCCAAAAATTCGTCCCGGCTGGTGGGAAGCGTCAAGGATCCCAGCCTCTGCCGTATTCGATTGACGGCCCTGTCGATCAGCGACGGCGCGAACCAGTAATCGTATTGCGCGGTCCAGTCATGCAAGGCCAGAAGATGCGCATCCGAAGACCATGAAAAATCCACTTCAAACACGCGCAATCCGTCGGCATGGGCCCGGTCAAAAGCTTCCAGACTATTGGAATAGATACCGGATTTAAGCCCGCCGCCCGCATGTGACAAAAGCAAAAGCTCTGATGGCGCTGTCGAAAGCGTCGCCGGCAAGTTTTGTCCGGCGGATAGGTTGAGTGACGTCATATGGATCTGAGCAAGCGCAATTACCGCGATCACGCAGGCCATCAGACGCACGAGATATCGGGTGGGTTTTTTGCGTGTTGTCACGTTGTTGTCCTCGCTGCACCGAACCCCAACCGCCCAAGCGGTTTGCACATCAGAGCACCCGACGCTGACATGCATCCTGAAACACTACCCGGCAACAAAACAAGCCGCCCGATGGCATCGGGCGGCCTTTCAGGCATGGCCAGTCTGTCGCGGATCAGGCCTGCGCGGCGGCCTTTGCGATCTCTTTCTTGACCTTCAGCGCGTTCGCGGACAGCTCGTCATCCTTGGCTTTGGCCAGGAATGCGTCCAGACCGCCCCGGTGATCGACCGAGCGCAGCGCCGCCGCCGAGATGCGCAGCTTCACGCCACGGCCCAGGGTTTCGGATTGCAGGGTCACATCATTTAGGTTCGGCAGAAACCGACGCTTGGTCTTGTTGTTGGCGTGGCTGACATTGTTGCCAGTCATGGGGCCTTTTCCGGTCAGTTCGCAACGGCGCGACATGGGTCTATCCTCGTGTTTCGGCAACGGGACAGCGCCCGTCAAAGCAAAAGGGACGCCGCATGGCACAGCGCCCGTGAATCTCGTTGGGCGCTGATAGGGCAAGCGTCCGGCAAGGTCAAGCCGAACCGGGGCAGATGGTCAGCGTGAGCTTTGGCCCGTCATCCCGGCGGGCAGAAAGCTGCGGCAGGCAGTGTTTGATGGCGCCAGCCTCTTGGACAGTATCAGCATCTCGTTTGTGGCGCCGCGAATCGACTCATGCCTGATCGGGGCATAGATGACACCCATTGACCTGATTGAGAGCCCACCCAAAGTCGCGGAAGGCTGGAAGCTGGCAGGCCATTTGAGGTGCCTCTGGGGGCATCGAGCGGATAGAACGGCTCCACGATCACGCAAACGCAATCAAAATGGCACAAAGCCGGTCTGGTCACTCTTCCGCAAAAAACGCCTGCGCTGCCGCGTCTGGGGTTATTTCGCCAGCGGCGACGGCACGTCCAAGACGCGCGATATCCGCCTGCGCTTGCGGCGTGGTCAACCGCGCCAGCAACGCTTCACGCAGTTCTTCCTCAAACCAATGGCGCGCCTGCGCCGCCCGCGTGCTGTCCCAATGACCCGCCTCGCGGCGCCAATCGGCCAGCGCCGTCATCTCGGCCCAGGCTTGCTCCAACCCGGCCTCTTCCAGGGCCGACACGGTCATTGCCTTGGGAAAGCCCTGCGGATCTTGTGGGCGTTTGCGCAGCAGCCGCAAGGCGCCTGCATAATCGGCGCAGGTGCGCGTCGCGGTGGGTTTGAGATCACCATCGGCCTTGTTAACCAGAATCAGATCGGCCATTTCCATGATGCCGCGTTTGACGCCCTGCAGCTCATCCCCGCCCGCAGGCGCCAGCAACAGCAGAAACAGATCGCAAATCTGCGCCACCATGGTTTCCGACTGCCCCACCCCCACGGTTTCAATCAGTATCACGTCAAACCCGGCCGCTTCACACAAGGCCACCGCTTCGCGCGTGCGGCGGGCCACGCCACCCAGATGGGTTTGCGACGGTGACGGGCGGATAAAGGCCTTTGGATCGCGCGCCAGCCGGTCCATCCGCGTCTTGTCCCCCAGGATCGAGCCGCCAGAGCGGGCCGAGGACGGGTCCACCGCCAGCACGGCCACGCGCAGCCCCAGCCCCGTCAGCATCATGCCGAAGCTTTCGATAAAGGTGGATTTGCCTACCCCCGGCGTGCCCGAAAGCCCGATGCGCAGCGCCTGCCGGCCCGAGCGTGACAGCAGCTGCAACAATTCCGACGCCTGTCGGCGGTGATCCGCTCGTCGGCTTTCCACAAGGGTGATGGCCCGGGCCAATGCGCGGCGGTCCCCGTTCAAAACCGCATCGGCAAGCTCTATCTTGGACATAACCGGTCCTTTTCTCAGGTCGGGGTGATACATGCCTTGGGCAAACCGGACTTGTCCAGAGCAGGCCAGAGCGAAAGGACCGACTGATGCGAAAACTCTTCAATCTGGCAGCGTTTTGCGTTGCCCTTGCCCTGCCTGTCAGCGCCATGGCCGACCAACCGGTTTATGCCGTGCGCATCCTTGGCGTCAAAGTCGGTGAGATGAAGCTGGCCTCACAGGAAAACGCCAACTCTTACTCTGTCGCCGCGAGCTTTAATACGACCGGGTTGGCCGGGGCTTTATCGCGGGTCTATTTCAACGTGACGGCCCAAGGCGGCAAATCGGGCGATCGATTTGTACCAAGCCGTTACACCGAACAGATGGATACCGGAGAGCGCGTCGAAAACGGCGCTTTGACATGGCAGGGCGGGCTGCCGCGCCGGGACGGAGAACGGTTCGAGGATTCCAACCAACTACCCGCCGCGCAGGTGCGCGGTGCGGTGGACCCGATGACAGGTCTTTTCATCGTCGCCCGCGACCGCCCGGCCGAGGCCCTGTGCAACATCGACCAGAAAATCTATGACGGGGAACGCCTGACCAAAATTGTCTTCACCAAGCGTGAGACACGCGGCGATGCGGTGATCTGTTCGGGCCGGTTTCAGCGGCTGGCGGGATACAGCCAGGATGATTTGGAAAACAACGCGATCTTCCCGCTGACTGTCACCTATCGCCCCGCTGGCGATCAGATGCAGATGACCGAGGTGCGGGTGAAAACCATCTATGGCGATGCCACGCTGAATCGCCGCTAGTATCTGGACGGCGCGGCGCGCAGCGGTCAGAACGCACTCCATGAGATTGCCAATAGAAGATGCCCTGCCGGACTTACTGGCGGCGTTGAACCGCAAGAGCCGCGCGGTTCTTGAAGCCCCACCCGGCGCGGGCAAGACCACCCGCGTGCCGCTGGCCATGCTTCAGGCCGGGCTGACCCAAGGCCGCATTCTGATGCTGGAGCCGCGCCGTCTGGCCGCGCGGGCCGCCGCCGAGCGCATGGCGCAGACCTTGGGCGAGCCCGTTGGGCAGACGGTGGGCTACCGGATGCGGGGGGCATCGCAGGTCTCAAAATCCACACGCATCGAGGTCGTTACCGAAGGTATCCTGACCCGTCTGCTGCAACGCGACCCGGAACTGACTGGCATCGGCGCGGTGATCTTCGACGAATTCCACGAACGCTCTTTGAACGCCGATCTGGGACTGGCCCTGTGCCTCGAAGTCGCGGATGCGCTGCGCGAGGATCTGGTCCTGCTGGCCATGTCGGCCACCCTGGATGCCGGTCCGGTGGCGGATCTGATGCAGGCCCCGCGCATCACATCGGAAGGGCGGGCTTTTCCGGTCGATATCCGCTGGCGCGACACGCCCCTGCCCACCCGCACAAGGCGGACCGATGCGATGGCCGCTCTGATCCAGCAGGCCGAAAAAGAGACGCGCGCTATGGGCGGCGGGTTGTTGGCCTTCCTGCCCGGCGAAGGCGAAATCCGGCAGGTAGACCGCGCCTTGCAAGGTCGTTTGCCCGGCGATGTCGAGATCCGCGCCCTGTATGGCGCCCTCCCCTTTGCCGAGCAGCAAAAGGCGATCGCACCAGCCAAAACAGGCCGCAAACTGGTTTTGGCCACGTCGATTGCCGAAACCTCTCTCACCCTGCCCGATATCCGTGTCGTTGTGGATATGGGAGAGGCGCGGCGTGCCCGGTTCGACCCCGGCTCGGGCATGTCGCGGCTGGTCACCGACAAAGTCACCCGCGCCGAAGCCACCCAACGCGCGGGTCGTGCCGGGCGGGTCGCCGAAGGCGTTGCCTACAGGCTCTGGACCCGCGGCGAGGAAGGCGCTTTGGCCGCCTATCCCCCCGCGGAAATCGAAGCCGCCGATCTGGCCGGGCTGGCGCTGGAGCTGGCGCAATGGGGCGGGGATGATCTGCCATTTTTGACCCCACCCCCGGCCCCGGCCTTGGCTGAAGCGCGTGGGCTGTTGCAGATGCTGGATGCTTTGGACACGTTCGGGCGGATCACCGAACATGGCCGGGTTTTGGCCGCGCTACCGCTACATCCGCGTCTGGCACATATGCTCGCGCGAGCCGGGGCCGCGGCGGCCCCGCTGGCGGCACTGATGGCCGGGCGTGACGTGCTGATGCGCGGGGCGCCCAGCGACCTGACCCTCCGGCTGGAGGCCCTGAGCGACCCCCGGCGGTTTCGCGACAGCCGCCCCTATCAGATCAATCAAAGCGCGCTGGAGCAGGTCCGGTCCGAAGCCAAACGCCTGCGCGCACAGGCCCCGAATGGTGACACCTCCGACCTATCTCCGGCAGCCATGGCCGCGCTGGCCTATCCCGACCGGATCGGACGGCGGCGCAAGGGGGATGCGCCGCGCTTTCTGCTCTCGGGCGGCAAAGGCGCGATGTTGGAGGCAGGCGATGCGCTCGCGGGTGCGCGGTTTCTGGTTGCCACCGATCTCGACGGCAACCCGCGTGAGGCCCGCATCCGGCAAGCGATCCAGATCACTGAAGGGGAATTGCGCGATCTCTTTGTCGATCAGATCGGATGGCACGATATCTGCGACTGGTCCAAACGGGACCGCCGCGTGGTGGCCCGGCGGCAGGAGCGTTTTGGCGCGATCACGCTGGACGACCGTATCTGGAAAGACGCGCCGGATGAGGCCGTGGCCCATGCCATGCTGGACGGCGTGCGCGATCTGGGCCTGCGCCTTGGCGGCGCGGCGGCCCGGCTGGCCGCGCGGGTCGAGTTGGCTCGCGCCGATGGGCTGGATCTACCCGATTTCTCGGAAACCGGTCTGATGGACAGTCTTGAAGACTGGTTGGAGCCGATGCTGACAAACGTGCGCAGCGCCGAAGATTGGAAACGGTTCGACCTGTTGCCCGCCTTGCAGGCGCGGCTGGATTGGGACCAGCAACAGGCGCTGGATCGTGTGGCACCGCCGCATTACCGCACGCCCTTGGGCCGCAAGGTCCCGATTGACTATGCCGGGGATGTGCCGGAAATCGCGCTGCGCCTACAGGAATTGTTTGGCGAAACACGCCATCCGAGCTCTGCCGGGGTGCCGCTGAAGCTGACCCTGTTATCGCCGGCCCAGCGCCCGGTGCAAGTCACCCGCGATCTGCCGGGCTTCTGGGCCGGGTCTTATGCCGATGTGCGCAAGGACATGCGCGCCCGCTATCCAAAACATCCCTGGCCCGAAGACCCGACCGAAGCCGACCCCACCACACGCGCCAAGCCGCGCAAATCCTGACCCACGGGTTCCACTGCACCGCATGGATCATATGTTGGACGCATCACCCTCCGGCGGAGCGCCCAAGTGCCACGCCGCTATGCCGAGATTTACCCATCGCTGCCGCTGCTCAACAGCGCAGAGATGCAACATGTCTCGGCGGCGGCGCTGATGTCGGTGCGCTATTTTCAGGCCGAGCCCGACACAATGCCGGAAGAGGTCTTTGCCGAACATCACATCTTACTGAACCTCTGCGACATGCCGCATCGCGTGCAAAACCGTCGCGATGGCGAGATGCTGGATTGCACCATCCGCAAACATGACATCATCGTCACCCCCCGCTGGAAGGCGCTCGGGCTGGCGCTGGTTTGGCCGCTCGGACGTGATCGTCATGACGCTCGATCCCGCGCGGGCTAAAGCGTTTGCGCGGCGCGAGCTGGGTCTGATCCTCGATCGGCAGCAGTTGGTCGATCTGCCGCAATTCAGCGATGCCGATCTGTGAAATGCGGGCGTGATCCTGCGCGATGCGCTGGAAAATGACGATCTGAGCTCTGGCGTGATGTTTGCGGCGACGAGCCGCGTGTTTCGCGAAACCGTGGGCGAGACGCCGATGCAATATGTGCTGGCCAACCGGATCGAACAGGCCGTGGCCATGATGAAAGACCCCGCCCGCCCGCTGGGCGATATCGCGCTGGCCTGCGGCTTTGCCGACCAGGCGCATTTTTAGCGCAGCTTCACAGAGGTCACCGGCCAGACCCCGCGCCAATATCGCGCCGCCTGACAGGCGATCTTTAAAAACCAAGCAGCCCTGTTCAATTTTTCAGGCAGGTCACACCGTAAATCTTCTCTCATCGGGCAACACGCCCCACCAGACATCCGCACAAATGCCAACACGCCGCTGAAGTATTTCTATGGGCTGGCCGATGATACCGGGACCGGCTTGCTGGTCGAAG
>JABSSB010000089.1 GCA_013214715.1 Paracoccaceae bacterium
ATCGGAGGCGGGCATGTCAGGCGGTTCCTTTTGCGGCCCAGTTGAGTTTCAGGACAGTTTGATCACCGTCAATCCCTTTGAGCGTCACGGTGAGCAGGTCGGAAAAAGCAAAGCCCGCAGTCACACCCACCATTGCGCGTGTCGCGTCGGAGACCAGACTCTCTCGCGGCCCTGGCGCGCCCGCAACCCGTGCGGCCTTGTTCACCCCGAGCCGAAGAAATCATCGCCGGCATCGACCAGATCGCCGGTATGCACGCCGATGCGCATGGTAAAGCGAGGCTCAGACCTGCTGTCGGACACCACGCGCTGAATAACCTGTGCGGCTTCCAGTGCCTGCCCGGCGCTGGGCCATGTCGACATGGTGCCATCGCCCAGCGATTTGACCAGCCGCCCGCCATGGCGTTCGATCAGGCGCTGCACATCGCCGAGATGGGGTTGCACCGTCCCGCTCCACCCTGCACCGCCCATTGCCTGCGCCAGAATGCTGCTGTCGACGATATCGGTGACCATGACCGAAGCCATGCCCGTTTGGCCGAGATCGAGGGGGAGGACCGATGCGGCCTCTATCAGGTCTTCGACGCCGCGCGCCGCAACCCCATGTTTTCCATGTAGGGCTGGGGGCTGGAATGGTGGAAATGGTCGATATTCCAAATCCCGTTGCGCAAAGTCAGCAGATGGATGGCGCAGAGCGGCGGTTTCCTTGCCCGCATGGGGCAGGATGACCTTGGCCTGCACGATCCCCACGCGGCAGGACCTGCGGTTTGTCATCATGATATTGGGACAGCACCTGCCGCAGCGTGGTGCCATCCCAGACCTCATCCTCGGAGGTTCCGGCAATCGGCAGGCCCGAGGCCGGTCCCAGCAGGTTCAGCATCGTCGCGCCGTCATGGGTCGACTAGGTCAGCATATAGCGGCGGACGATGGCTGCGATTTCGGCTGAAAGCTGGAGCATGACGCGCCTTCAAAGCGTGATCGGTTGCATCACCTGAGGTTCGATTACAGTGACGCCGTGAAGACGGTCGATGAGCACCTGCGCGGATTGCTCGAGCAGGTCAAAGGTCTTGTAGTGGCACGGGATCACGGTCTGGAAATTGAAATAGCGTTTCGCGGCATAGGCCGCGCCTGCCATGTCCATCGTGAAATGCCCCCCCGCCGACAGGATGCCCACCGTGGGTTTGTAGTAATCCGCGATCCAATCCATATCGGCCATGATCGCCGTGTCGCCTGAGGCATAGATCACCTGATCTTCAGCGGCGATGATATAGCCGACCTCGGACCCGCCGGTGCGCGGTCCGGTCTCGGTGGCAAAGGTTGAGCTGTGCGAGGCAGGTACCATCGACACCTTGACCCCGTTCAGATCGACCGTGCCGCCTTTGTTGAAGCCAATGGTCTCAATACCTTCGGCCTCGCTCCAATGGGCCATGATGTCATATTGGCCGGCGACCGGGATGCCGAGCTGTTTGGCCAGAGGCAGCACATCGACCACATGATCGAAATGCACATGGGTCAGCAGGATATGGGTAGCGCCGGCCACGGCNGNCTCGTGCTGGTCTTCGGGCAGCATCGGATTGCCCGAAANCCACGGATCAACAAGCAGNACNGCATCGCCTGATTCAATGCGGAAACTGCCATGGCCCAGCCAGATGATATTCATGGGTTTCTCCTCTCTCCCGTCTTGGCAGCAGAGTAGCGGGCTTTATCTGCAAGTCCATGTCTTGGATGACCGAACAGGTGGATATCTATTGCGAGAGGCTGGACCCGAGCTTTTGGGCAGAGCCGCTGAATGCCGTGACCAATCTGGCCTTTGTGGTGGCTGCGCTGATCATGTGGCCGCGGGTGCGCGGGCTGGCCTCGGGTCAGGTGCTGTGTGTGATGCTGGGCAGTATTGGCGTGGCATCGGGGCTGTTTCACACCTTTGCCCAAGGCTGGGCAGGGGCGGCGGATGTGCTGTCGATTGTGGTCTATGCGCTCACCTACATCTATCTGGCGAACCGGGATTTCTGGGGGATGCGTCCGGGCTGGGCCTTTGTCGCGACCACGGGCTTCATCCCCTATGCGGCCGCCACAATCCCGCTTTTTGCGAGGATCCCAGGTCTGGGCGGGTCGGCGCAATATATGCCGCTGCCTGTGATGATCCTGGCCTATGCAGTGCTGCTGCGCCATCGCGCGCCTGGCACGGCGCGCGGGTTGGCGATCGGGGCCGCGATCCTTCTGCTGTCGCTGATGTTCCGCACGATTGATCTGCCGGTTTGCGGCGCAGTGCCCTTTGGCACGCATTTCATGTGGCACGTTCTGAATGGCATCATGCTGGCCTGGATGATCGAGGTCTGGCGGCGCCATGTGAGCGAGCCATGAGTGATCATCTGGACATCGCTGATGCACAGGGCTTGTGGGATTGGCTGGGGGATAATCACGCGCAAGCGGCGTCGATCTGGCTCGTGACTTTCAAAAAAGCAGTGCCGGACAAATATGTCTCGCGCGATGAGGTGCTGGATGCGCTGGTGGCGCATGGTTGGGTCGATGGGCGGCGCATGGTGGTGGATGATCTGCGCACCAAACAGCTGATCGCCCCACGCAAGCAACCGGGCTGGGCGGAAAGCTATTGTCGCCGGGCCGAGCGGTTGGAGGCCGAAGGCCGGATGCACCCGTCCGGGCAGGCTGCGGTCGTGCGGGCGAAGGCAGGCGGACAGTGGCGGGCCACGCCTCAGGTGGATGCGCTCGTCATCCCGCCCGATCTGGCCGAGGCGCTCAAGGCCCATGCGCCCGCCGATGTGATTTTCCCCGATATGGCGCCGTCCTATCGGCGCAATGTGTTGCGTTGGCTATCGCGCGCCAAAAAGCCCGAAACCCGCGCCAGACGCGCCGCGCAGATTGCGCAGCTTGCCGCCGAAAAGCGCAAGGTTCCGCAAAACTAGCCCGCCCCGTCCTTCTTTGCTTTAAAAATACCCGTATCCGAGCGCGTCAAACGCGCCGGACACTTGAAGGCCGGGCGATCCGCCGCTATTGCCCGGTTTGACGCATCAAGAGGGTTCCATGTCGATCGACGCACGCACTGCCGCCAAGGTGGCCAAGCTCGCCCGGATCAAGGTCGAGGACGACCGCCTGCCCGCGCTGGCCGAAGAGTTCAACACCATCCTCGGCTTTATCGAGCAACTCAACGAGGTTGATATCGAGGGCGTTGAGCCGATGGTGTCGGTCACGCCCATGCGGTTGAAGCGCCGCGAGGATGTCGTGACTGACGGCAACCAGCAGGACAAGGTGCTGTCCAACGCCCCCGACGCGCGCGAAGGCTTTTTCGCGGTCCCCAAAGTGGTGGAGTAAGACATGAGCGAACTGACCAAACTGGGTTTGGCCGAGGCCCGCGATGCGCTGCGCAAAGGGGACGTGACCTCATCGGAGCTGACGCAAGCCTGTCTGAGCGAAATCGAGAGCGCGGGCGCGCTGAACGCCTTCGTGCACAACACGCCTGAGATCGCGATGGCGCGTGCGGGGGCGGCTGACACGCGGATCAAAGAGGGCGACGCGCCCAAAATGTGCGGGCTGCCGATTGGCATCAAGGATCTCTTTTGCACGCAGGGCGTGGCCTCTCAGGCGGCCTCGGGCATTCTGGAAGGCTTTAAACCTGAATATGAATCCACCGTCTCGGGGCAGCTGCGCGATGCGGGGGCTGTCATGTTGGGCAAGCTGAACATGGACGAATTCGCCATGGGCTCGTCCAATGAAACCTCGGTTTATGGCGATGTTGTCAGCCCCTGGCGGCGTTTGGGCGAAGACACCAAGCTGACGCCCGGCGGCTCGTCGGGCGGGTCGGCCTCGGCCGTGGCCGCCGATCTGTGCCTGGCGGCGACGGGCACCGATACGGGCGGGTCGATCCGCCAGCCGGCGGCCTTCACCGGGATTGTCGGGCTGAAGCCGACCTATGGGCGCTGCTCGCGCTGGGGGATCATCGCCTTTGCCTCCTCTTTGGATCAGGCGGGGCCGATGACGAAATCGGTGCGCGATGCCGCGATCATGATGGAAGCCATGGCGGGTCATGATCCCAAGGACAGCACCTCGGCTGATCTGGCCGTGCCGGACTTTGAGGCGATGCTGACCGGCGATATCAAAGGCAAGAAAATCGGCATTCCGGCGGAATATCGCATGGATGGCATGCCCGATGAGATCGAAGCGCTTTGGGCGCAGGGCACAAAGATGTTGCGCGAGGCGGGGGCGGAGATCGTCGATATCACGCTGCCGCACACGAAATACGCGCTGCCCGCTTATTACGTGATCGCCCCGGCAGAGGCGTCGTCGAACCTCGCCCGCTATGACGGGGTGCGCTATGGCCACCGCGCGAAGCTGGCGCAGGGAGACGGCATCACCGAGATGTATGAAAAGACCCGCGCGGAAGGCTTCGGAGACGAAGTGCAGCGCCGCGTTATGGTCGGCACCTATGTTCTGTCGGCGGGGTTCTATGATGCCTATTACAACCGCGCCCGGCGCGTGCGCGCATTGATCAAGAAAGACTTTGACGACGTCTTTGCCGCCGGTGTGGATGCGATCCTGACCCCGGCCACGCCGTCAGCGGCTTTCGGGCTGGGTGAGATGACGGATGCCGATCCGGTGCAGATGTATCTCAATGACGTGTTCACCGTGACGGTGAACCTGGCCGGGTTGCCGGGCATTTCTGTGCCCACCGGGCTGGACGGGCAGGGGCTGCCTTTGGGGTTGCAGCTGATCGGAAAGCCATGGGATGAAGGCGATCTGCTGAACACAGCCTATGCGCTGGAACGCGCGGCGGGTTTTGTGGCCAAGCCGGACAAGTGGTGGTAAGCTTTTCTCAGCGATAAAAAACTGACGCTGAGCGAGGCAAAACATATGCGAGCAGCAGGACCCATTGCGGTGCTGACCCTTTTGGTGGGCTGCGCCGAAACTCCCACATCTTCCCAACCGCGTGGGGTCGGCTTTTCGACTGATCCCGGCGCGTTGGCCCGGAGTGAGGCCGCATGGGCCACGCGCAATACGCCGCCCGCGCCAGCTGTCCCGCAGGCCGCATCCGCGGGTGCACCCAAGCCCGTAGCCGCGCCTGCGATCGTTCCGGCCGCGACGGTGACAGGGGCACAGACCGCCCCTGTTTCGCAAAGCAAGCCGCGCTTTAGCTTATTTGGCGGGGCGGCGGCCAAACCTTCGGCCGCGCCGGAGCCGACGGTCGTGGCTTCGGCTGAGGCTGCAGAGCCGACGCCCGCGCCAAAGGCGGCGACATCAACAGGTGGCTTCAGCCTGTTCGGGGCTGCCAAACTGGCCTCACCTGATCCGGCGCCTACCCCCGTTACGCAGGCCGCCGATCCGGAGCCAGCCAGCGATGAGGCGGAAATTGGCTCCGCCGCGCTGGCCGCGCTTGCGGCGACGCCCGCACCGGCGGAGGCTGATGGGCAAGCCGTTGCAGACCCGGTGGCGCTGGCACCGCTGCCGCCTGCGCTGCAATCGGGCGACGGGCCCAGCGTGGTGGCGTATGCGCTCAGCACGACACATGCGCCCGGCGAAAGGCTTTATCCCCGTCAGGGTGGTGGCTCTGGCCGTTGCGACGCCTACGGCACGGCCGATTTTGCGCAGATTGCCTTTTTGAACAAAGGCGGGCCTGCCGCTGACCCCTTGGGGCTTGACCCGGATGGGGACGGCTTTGCCTGCGCGTGGTCACCCTTGGCGCTGCGCGCCGCTTTGGCTGGGCAGGGCTGAGCTCATGGGCGAGGCGGTGATCTGGCATCCCTCGCCCAATTTCGGGGACCGCCGCGATGGCGCCACGCCTGAGCTGATCGTGCTGCATTACACGGCAATGGAGACGGCCGAGGCGGCGCGGGATTGGCTGTGTAACCCGGCATCGGAGGTGTCGGCGCATTACCTCATCGCGGCTGACGGCCACATCTGGCAGATGGTCGATGAGCGCGCGCGAGCCTGGCATGCCGGGGCCGGAGAATGGCAGGGGCGCGGGGATGTGAATTCACGCTCGATCGGGATCGAGTTGGACAATCGCGGCACGCATCCCTTTGCCGCGCCGCTGATGGATGCGTTGGATCGCCTGCTACAACAGATCATGACGCGCTGGGCGATCCCGGCCGAGGGGGTGATCGGCCATTCGGATATGGCGCCTGGGCGCAAGATTGACCCCGGACCGCGATTTGACTGGGCGCGGCTTGCAGCGGCGGGGCTGGCCCGCGAAACTCCGACACCCGACGGCATGTCACAGGTGCCTGACACGGCCGCGTTTCGTGATCTGGCAGCGCGTCTGGGCTATACGGCTTCGGCCTCGGAGGAGGCTTTGCTCAAGGCGGTCCGGGACCGGCATGCGACGACCCATCAGGGGCCTTTGTCCAAGGCTGATCTGGCAGTGGTATTGGGCCTGCTGAAGGCCTAGCTGTTGTATCCGCGCGGGCGGCTGTGTTTGAAACCGCCGCAAGCTTGCTTTAGATACTGGCAGCATCGCCAGGGATTTGCCCGTTACTGAGGCTGCGTCGCTAAAAGGCGTGCTGTCATGGGGTAAGGCTGCTACGGGGTGGCACAGGGCGCGGGGGATTAGGCGCCGAAGAGTGTAAAGGGTGGCGATGACCATTAGCGAGGTTGACGGGGCAAAACGCTATGAGGCGTTTTTCACCGGAATCTTCTGGTGGGATCCGCTCTGCAACAGCGGCATCACCGATGACCTGTTTGATCAGGTGTTCAAACAGCCCGGTAGCTCGGGGAATTACAACGGGGCGAGCATCGAGCGACTGTCGCTGAACCTTTGAGACAATCTTTACACCCTCGCGGGAGTGACCGAAGGCACTGATTACGAGCTTGTGTGCAGCCTTGATACGGCGGATCAGACCCTCTCGGGCAATGGGTCCATCCCGATCATTTTGACAAGTGTCGGCGGGACCGACGTGCTGGATGGCAGCTCTGGTGACGACATGATCGCCGGAGGCAATGGCAATGACAGTGTTCGGGGACTGGTAGGCAACGATTACCTGAAAGGCGGGTTGGGGGACGATACCGTCTCTGGCGGGAGCGGAAACGATTACCCGATGGGCGATCTGTCGGACGCGACGCGTACGATCGATACAGGCGGCAGTGACCGGATAAATGGCGGGGCCGGTGATGACACGCTTTTAGGCGGCGTGGATGACCTGCGCGGCGGGCTGGGCAAAGATGTGATGCGCGGCGGGCGCAGCGCAGACGAGCCGTGTGGAAATGGCGGCCGTGACACAATGAATGGCGGCAAGGGCGCGGATCTGCTTTTGGGCGAGGCGCGCAACGACCGGCTGTTTGGAGAAGCCGGCGCTGACAAGCTCAATGGGGGCCAGGGGCTTGACCGGCTGACCGGCGGGGCCGGGCGCGATGAGTTCATCTTCAACCTTGGCGATGCCTGCGACCGTATTCTGGATTTCCAGCAGGGCATTGATTCCATTTCGATCAAAGGGGCTGGTCGGTTCCGGGATCTCACGTTGGACCAAAAGGGGCAGAACGTGCTGATTCCCTTCGACGCGATCGAGGTGCTTGTTCTAAACCAGTCTGTGGATGATTTCTCAGGGCGCGATTTCGATTTCTGATCTGGTGCCTGGCTCTGCACATCGTCTTGACCCTGTGCCAGACAGGCGATAGCGGGGCATATGCGCGGAAGGCTGGATGACCGCGTGCGGGGACGACCCCGTGCGAGGAAAGTCCGGACTCCCAAAAGCAACGGTGCCGGGTAACGCCCGGGCGGGGCAACCCGACGGACAGCGCCACAGAGAACAGACCGCCATGCAGGTCATGGCAAGGGTGAAACGGTGGGGTAAGAGCCCACCGCGCCCCCGGCAACGGGGGCGGCATGGCAAGCCCCACCGGGAGCAATGCCGAATAGGCCCCCCGCGCGGGTCGGGTCCGGGCAACCGGAGACCGCCGCTAGGTTCGCTTTTGCCGAGAGGGGGCGGGTTGGCAGCTAGAGATATCCGGTAACGGGTATCGCAGAGGAATGGTCATCCAGGGATGCCAGCGGTGTCCCGGACAGAATCCGGCTTACAGGCCTTCCGCGCATCTTCGACAATTGACGACGCATAAAGTACAAATCCCAAGGGGTCAGGGTCAAAAAGCTGGTCGTAGCGATATGGCTGCGTTACTTTGATACAACCCATAGAGCCGAATTCAGGGCCAAGAAGACCAAGGCAAGAATGCAGAACGATCTGATTGATTTGCTGGATGCGATGATATCTGCCGAAGGGCAGAGCCCGGCCTATAGGCATCTTGCTGATTTCCTGTCTAATTTCGGGTTCCATAATGTGAATGTGGGATTTGCGGAGTTGAAGGATTTCACGCCCCTTGGTCTTTTATCAAACATGGAGGCGGACTGGCTGGAGCATTACGTGCAGGCTGACTACGCCAAGCATGACCCTTTGGTCGCGCTGATGGCCCATCTGGAAGGGGGGCGCTTGTTCAATGCGGATCTGTGTAAAGCGTTGCCGTCCAGCAGCAAGGCGTTAACCGATACTATGTTCGACGAAATCAGTGACACGGGTTTTGCCTCGAACCGGGCGTATGTGACCCGCAGCCCGGCCTTGAACAAGATCGTTGGCGTCAATCTGATCTCGGATCTTGAGATCGACAAGCTGGGCCGGTTGATCGAGCAGCGGCAATTTGAGATCGACATGGCGATTTCACTGGCGCAACTGCCGATGTTGGATGACGTGGCGCGGGGCGGAGGGGGGCCGCTTTGGATCGACCTGACCCCGTCCCAACCTCAGTTGACGCCGCGCGAACGCGAAGTGCTGCAATGGCTGGCGGCGGGGTTGCAGGTGGATCGGATCGCAGATCGCATGATGCTGTCAAACCCGACGGTGAGCCTGCATATCCAATCGGCCAAGAAGCGTCTTGGCGCGTCCACGCGCGAACAGGCTGTGGCCATGGCGATGATGCGGGGGTTGCTGTAACGCAACCGGCCCGCGCCAAAGGCACGGGCCGGTCACCAGGATCATGGCTGGCCATACACGATGTTGGGCAGCCAGGTTATGACGTCCGGAAATAGCATACAGATCGCCAGTCCTACAATTTGCAGAAACAGGAAGGGCAGGGCGGATTTGAAGATATCCGTCATGGGTATCCAATCCGGCGCCACCCCGCGCAGGTAGAACAGCGCATAGCCAAAAGGCGGTGACAGGAAGCTCATCTGCATATTCACCAGATAAAGCACGCCGAACCACAGCACGAGGTCATTAGGATCATCGAACCCAAAAGCCGCGGCCCCCAGCGCCTTGATGATCGGCACGAAGATGGGCACGCAAAGAAGCAAGATGCCAACCCAATCCAGGAACATGCCCAGCACCACCAGCATGATCTGCATCACGATCAGGATGCCCCACGGCCCCAGACCAGCGCCCTGCATGGTTTCCTGCACGAATTGCTGACCGCCTTCGAGGACATAAAGCCCCACAAAGATCGTGGCTCCAAACATGATCCAGATCACCATGGCCGAGGCTTTGAGCGTGGTCAGGCAAGCTTCGCGCACGGTCTGCCAGTCCAGCTTGCGGTGGATGGCGGCCACGATGAAGGCACCGAACGTGCCGATGCCGGCAGCCTCGACCGGGGTGGCCACGCCCGAAAAGATCACGCCCAGAACGATCACGATCAGCGCAATGGGCGCGGACATCTTGCCCATCAGGCGCAGTTTCTCGCGGTTTGACACACGCTCATCCACCGGGATCGGCGGGCCGAGGTCGGGGTTGAGATAGGCGCGCATGATCACATAGGCGATATACATGCCAGACAGCATCAGGCCGGGAATGACCGCGCCGATGAACAATTCACCCACCGATTGCTCGGCCACCACCGCATAGATGATCGCAAGGATCGACGGCGGGATCAGGATGCCCAGCGTGCCGCCCGCCATGATCGAGCCCATTGCGATCTTGGGATCATAATGACGCTTGAGCATGGCGGGCAGGGCGATGATACCCATCGTCACCACGGCCGCCCCGATCACGCCCACCATCGCTGCCAATACGGTCGAGGCGATGATCGTGGCCGCGGCCAGACCGCCTTTGACCCCACCCAGCACCTTGTAGATCACATCGAACATGTCGTTGATGATCCCCGCCCTCTCGAGCATGGCGGCCATGAATATGAACAAGGGGATGGCGGAGAGCTGATAATTGGTCATCAGTGGGAAGATCCGGCTGGGNACGATGTTCAGAGCGCGCGCATCACCGAGGATGAACAGGAACACACAAGCCAGACCGCCGGTCACAAAGGCCAGCGGCAGGCCCGCCATCAGCAGCACCAGCAGCGAGCCGAACATGATGAGCGTCAGAAGCTCGATTGAAATATCAAGTCCCATCGATCAATAACCCCGGCGAATGGCGCGGATATCCTTGCCAAGTTTCGAGACACCCTGAAGGATCAGCATCACAGCCCCCACGACCATCATCCATTTCATTGGCCAAAGCGGCACTTCCCATTCGTTAAAGCTGATTTCGCCCCAGCGAATGCTTGGGTCGGTCCAGTCACCCAGCGTGAGCATCCCCAGCATCTGGAAAAAGCCCAGCTCTCCGCGCGCCCAGTCCGAGACCACGGAATTGCCCGTCGGCACGGCGATGGCATCCATCGCGAAGATGTAGCAGGTCACCAGCATCGTTCCGGCAAAGATGAAGAAGAAGATCGAGGTCGCGAGATCGGCCCAGGCCTTTTGCGGCCGTTTCAGCGGGGCATAGAAGATGTCGACCTTCACATGCGATTCCGTCAGCATCGCATAGGATCCGGCGATCAGGTACTGCATCCCGAACATCAGATACATCGCCTCATGCGCCCAGTTCGTCGGCGCGTTGAAGACATAGCGAACGATCACTTCGTAATAATAGACAAAGACCGCGATCACGGCCCAGTAAGACACGAATTCCCCGCCATAGAGCGCCAGTCGGTCGATCCAGTTTTCGGCATAATCCTGATCCGGCTTGCGCGCGTCGGGATCGGCTTCGGCCGCTTTGCGGGCGGTTTCTTCGTCGATCTCTATCCCGTCTTCATCGCCTTCGCGATCCGCGATGGCCTGCGCCCGTTTGACCAGACCCGGTAAAAGCAGCGCATCAATCGCCATCAGCGCAAGGATCAGATAGAACGCATAGCCTGCCATATTCGACCAAAAGGCCCGCGACGCTCCGGCTGCATCCGCAAGCGGTTGAGCCTGTGCCAAGTCGGCCTGCGCCTGTGCAATCCGCTCTTCTCCTGTGACCAATGCGTCTTCTGCGCGGGTCAGTTGGCGTGTGGCGCGGCGTTCGGCAAAACTGCCGGCTTCAGCAGCCTCCACGGCGGCGCGCAGCTCGGGCAATTCGGTGCGGGCGGTCTCGACCCGCTCAAGCTCGCGCGTCAGGATACGGTCTGCGCTGCGTACGATGTTCTGCGCATCGGAAAAGGCGCTGCGGGCCTCGCGCTCCTGCCCGTTGGCAAAGAGGATGAACAGGAAGATCGGCAGATAGATCAGGCCCAGCATGCTTTTCAGGTAAAAGCGATGCAGACCGAGAATGCCGCCGGTGATCAGGATCAGGTAACCCAGCCCCAATCCGTAGGTGCGTTTTTCCGGTCGCGCGCGGCGCGACAGGATCATGGCCAGCAGTGGAAACAGGATCAGCCCGAGCCAATACATCCAATGTGGCAGGGTAAAGTCTATGCTTGGCATTGTTGCGCAAGTCCCTCGTCGTGTCCCAATAGGGCAGAAACCCCGCGCGAGACGCTCGCGCGGGGTAATGGCATCACGGGGATGCGGATCAGAGGTTCAGCTCTTGGCCTTCGATCTGCTCGGGCCGGACATAGCCGAGCGAGCCGGACATCATGTAATCGAGCTGGATCTTGAAGATGCGCGCCGCGTCCTTGTCGCGATTGGCGTATTTATACCAGACCGGCACGGCCACTTCTGTCATCAGCTCGACATCGTCCTGCGTCAGGCGGGTGACTTCGGTTCCGTCCTCTTCGAACTTCACCCAAGCTTCCTGGTCGGCCTTCTGGATCGCGGCATGGTGCATGTCGGAATAGACATGGGTCTCCATTTCCACGAATTGCTTCATCTGCGGCGACAGCGCCTCCCAGGCCGCCTTGCCGACGGTGATGTCCATCAGGTCAACCGGCTGATAGAGCGACATGAAGCCCGGAGGGCCCATCGAGATATAATTGGTCACCTGGCTGAAGCCGAGCGCATAGTTCACCGCCGGACCCACATAGTCGGCCGCGTCAATGGTGCCTTTTTCCAGCGCCGGGAAAATTTCCGAGCCGGGCAGAACCGTGGTTTCGGCGCCAATTTCGCTGAAGACTTCCGCAACCATGCCGCCGGGCATACGCATTTTCAGACCGGCGAAATCATCCAGCGACCGGATCGGCACTTTGGAGTGGATGATGTTGGGGCCGTGATGGACCGGGCCGACATAATGCATGTCTTGCGCTGCATAGAGCTCGCGCGCGATATCCAGACCACCCAGTGCGTAGAAGAACACATCCCATTCGCCCGGCTGACGCAGGCCCAGCGGATAGCTGGTCAGAAAGGTCGCAGCGGGGATGATGCCCTGCGCGTAGATTGTAAAGGGGTTCACAGCGTCCAGAACACCATTCTTCACCGCGTCATACAGCTGGAAATCGCCCACAACGTCATTGGCACCAAAGGCCTGAAACGCCAGTTCTCCGCCGGTCTTTTCCTCGATCGTGGCGCACCAGTCCTTGAAAGTCTGCAAACCGATACCGCCGGTATGGCTGGTTTGGATTTTCCAGGTTGTGGCATGGCCGTCAGCCGATGCGATATGCGGTGCGGCCAAAGCCGCAGCCGACGCGCCGGCCAGCGCCCGCAACGCATTGCGGCGGGTTGTTGATGGATGTGTCATGTCTTTCCTCCCAAAGTCGGCGGCATGCGATCTCACCCAAGATCAAAAGCATCCCGCAGGTCGCGACCTAGAGCAGGAGGGCAGGATTGGTATAATAAACTTCCAAAATTTGTTTTCTTGATAGGACAGGTTGTTTATCGACCAACCTTTTGGACCCGTAATCCGGAGCAATCGCTGACAGTTTAAACGCCTGAATCTATGGCGAGCAGGATGCGGGATGACGTAATATGACTGTCCGTGTTACGCGACTTGGCTGAAGCCGCGAGTCGTGCTCTTGTGTGCATCGGCAGTGGGGCCACTAGACCTTGTGGTGACTCGTGGACAAATCAGTTTGGCGTCAAGACTTTCTTGGTTGGTCATGTGGTTTTTCAAAGCTCAAGGCATCAAATGTTACCGCTGTCGCCGGTTAAAGATTAGCAATTTCAATGGCTTGATAAAAAATAGGCGGTTTCCGTAAAAAAAGCGCTTGCGGCTCCCGAACCACAGGCATAAACCACCCCTCACCGGCGGCACTGTGACGTGCTCCGGTCACCAGAGAATTAAGAAAGCAGGGCGTGCTGCAAAAAGAGTGGCGCAGTCTTGCAAATTTTGCTCTCTACGCTGTTTGACATTGATGGAACACTGAAGAGATATGTGGGCGGTTTGGTCTGATCGGATCGATTGATTGGACGTTTGC
>JABSSB010000009.1 GCA_013214715.1 Paracoccaceae bacterium
CCGACCGAACGTGAAGGGGTGGTGACATCTGCAACGGGGCGCGTGGTGCACGAGATCGATGACCAGCCAGCCGGTCAGATTTATAGCGCTTGGACCCAAGGCGGTGTTTCTTGTGACACCGAAGGCGATACGCCCAAGGCCATTCTTTCTGACGCCACTTTGTGGCCTATCGGTCGCCCAATTACATCCGTGGGTGAAATTCCGTTCTACCTGCTGGCGCATCCAGCAACTGCCCATGCGAATGGGGAGCTCGAGTTGTTTGCATCAGTTGCCGAAGGCGAGAAGATCACCCTGATGTCAGGCACCAAACAGAGCCTGGTTGATCGGGCCGGCAGGGTCGCAAAACTTGCAGCGGACACAGGATTTATTGAGCGTAAAGATATTCGTGGTGCCTTGATGATCTATTGCGGTGGATGCATGCTGAGTGTGCAGGATGAGTTGGAGAATGTGGTCGCCAACATGGTCGAGGCGGTCGGAGACGCGCCGTTTCTTGGAGCGTTTACCTTTGGTGAACAGGGCCCGCTGGTCGGATCCGGAAATCGGCATGGCAACCTGATGATTTCCTGTATCGTTTTTGGATGATCCGAACCGTTGAGGATGCTCTAGGTGTCAAGCGTCGAACAACTGCGCGAAGCTCTGCTTGAGCTCAAAAGCCTACGGGACCGTGAAGCCCGCCGGGCCGAAGAAACGCGTATCTTGCTCTACTGCGTTGAAGCATTTTCGGCGGCCACAACACCTGAAGGGGCCCTGGCGGCTCTGTTTCAAAGCCTTGGTGACCAGCTCGGCTTTACAACGTCGCTCGTGGCTCGTGCGCTCCCGAACGGTCGCGCTGAGATTGTCGCCTGCAATGACCCTCGATTGACGGGTCAGGCCTTCAAGGCGCCTGTCGATCTTTTCTCCAGAACGCGCAACGTCATCGATCTCACGATACTTGGGGACTGGGAAGGATGTTTGCCCATCCACGAACACACTGGGATGATTGCATCCCCGAATCAGCCGGACACGGTGCTGGTTGGCTTTCACTCCCGCCGATCCGGGTTTGGTCGCGAGACGATGGATCTTATGGACCGATTGTCGGGATTGTCTGTTCAAGCGTTGACTGCTTCCGAAATCGCCGCGGAGAAAGACCTGCTTGCCGCTGCAATCGCAGGGTCTTCTTCCGGGTTTGCCATTGCTGACGCGCAACAACCTGAAAAACCTCTGGTCTATGTCAACCGCGCATTTGAAGAGATCTCGGGTTACACGGCCGACAAGGTATTGGGGCAGAACTGTCGCTTCTTGTCAGCGCTGGCAAAGGACGATCCAGAAAGCGACAGGCTTCGCGAAGCCACGCGTACCAATGCAGCAGGACAGTTTCTCATTAGGGATCGACGAGAATCCGGAGATTTCTTCTGGAACGAATTGGTGTTGTTCCCGGTCGAAGACGGCCAAGGCAACATCCGCCATCTCGTAGCGACACATAACGACGTGACTGAACGTGTGGAGGCCGAAAAAGAGCGCGACAGACTGCGCGCACGTATCAGGCAGGCTTTACAGGCAACGTATGATGCTTTTTTGGTCTTGGATAAAGAGCACAAGGTTTCGGTTTCAAACGCCGCAGTGCGCGAGTTTTTTCCGTCTCCCGAGTATATCTGGCAGCCGGGCAGCCACTTTGCCGAGAACTGGGCTGGGTTTGTGTCCCATGCATTCGCCAATACGGGACAATCACCCAACCCCCTGTCTCTTGATGACCTCCTACAAATTGCTCAAGACCGATCAGGCCTTGAATACGACCTCCCTGACGGGCGCAGCCTGATTTTCCGCGCATCCCCGATGGATGAAGGTGGCATCGTGGTTACGGCAACCGATGTGACCCGCATGAAATCTGCCCAGCGCTTGTTGTCACAACGCTTGGCGGCGATCGAGGCCGCAACGGATGGCATAGCTGTCACCAATGACTTGAGCCAATTTGTCTATATGAACTCGACCGCGGCCAAACAGCTTGGCTTGCATGACGCAACCTCGGGACTTGGGCAACGCTGGACAAGCTATTATGGTCCGGCCCCCGAGGTTGAAGCCGGTCAGGCGTTTGAAATGATGCTGAGCAGATCTTCAGAGGGGGCGGTGTTTACTCATGAAGTTTCCGGCTCACCTCTTGAAGATGGCGGCTCGGTTCTAGTGATCCGTGATCTGACCGAAAAGCTGGAAATCGAGCATATGGCCAAGACCCTTCAACGCGACCTGTTTCGTTTACAGGGGCAGGAAACCGCGGCTCAGCTTACTGCTGGTTTGGCGCATGATTTTAACAATCTCCTGGCGACGATCAATGGATCGGCGACCTTGATGCAGATCGAGCCCAGAATGCACGCGGCTCTTCAGCCACATGTGGACAGGATCAAGACCGCCGGGGCCCAAGCCGCCAAAATGGTCAACCGGATGCTTGATCTGGGGTTGGAAAGCGACAGTGACGGCGTGTTTGCTGTGTCATCGGCTTTGAAGGACGTAGAGGACCTTTTGCTACCAAGCCTGCCAAGCTCCGTGACCCTGTGCATCGAGGATGCCTCGGACCCGCTAAGCCTAAGTGGCACGCCCAATGCGCTGTCGCAGGTTGTTCTAAACCTGGCTTTGAATGGATGCGACGCGATCGGGTCCGAGCAAGGAGAATTGAAGATCACTACCTATCCAGCACCCGCGGATCTTTTGGATCAGATGATCATCGGCAGGAAACGTCCAAACGTTCGCTATATGGCCATAGAAGTCGCGGATACCGGGTCGGGTATCGATGCAGCGCATCTGGGCAATGTTTTTGATCCGACGTTTTCTACGAAAGGTCGAAAAGGCACTGGTTTGGGGCTCAGCATGGTGGCGATGCAGGTTCAATCTGTGGGCGGTGGTATCAGCATTTCCTCTCAGCTTGGGTCTGGCACACAAATCACCGTGTTCTGGCCCGTGGCCCGTGTTGAAAACAGTATTGAGGATTACACGTCGGGTCCGGATATGGACCTTGCGGGGATGTCAATCATCGTCGTGGATGATGACAAGGCTGTAGGGGAGGTCGTCTCCCAATTCCTCGAAGCCAAGGGCGCAGAAGTCGTCCCTGTGACCGATGCTCGTGATGCAATTGCCGCAATCGAAGATGCTCCGCAGGAATGGTCGGCCCTTGTCACAGATTACGACATGCCGATCATGACAGGTGGCGAGTTGGTCGAGCGGATTGGAAAAGTGGCTCCCGACTTGCCAATCGTTGTTGTCACCGCTCTTGCACGAAGACTGACTGACCCAAGGCTTGAAGGAGCGAACCTCAAAGCCGTTCTTCCCAAGCCCCTTGAACTGACCAAACTTGCAAAAACGCTTGAGGCGTCAAAGGTTTCATTGTGAAAGGTACCCATGCGAATCTTGCTATCAGACGATCACGATCTTTTCCTCGAAATGGCGGAATCCTTCCTGAGCCAACAAGCCGGGTTTAAAGTTGACACCTGCACTTCGTTGGATGCCGCATGTCAGATCATGGAAAAAAATGAACCATATGATCTCATATTGCTCGATTACTCGATGCCGGGCATGAACGATCTGAATGGTTTGGCGAAGGCCAAGAGCGTAGCCAAAGGCTGCCCCATCGCTATTTTGTCAGGTACCGCGATCAAGTCCGTTGCTCAGGCTTCAATAGATGCTGGTGCGATTGGGTTCCTGCCCAAGACGATGGCGGCCAACTCCATGGTGAATGCAATACGGTTTATGGCAATGGGAGAAACTTACATCCCGCTGGATTTCATTAACGCGGCGGAAGAAGAGCCGGACAATGCACTTAACAAGCTGTTGTCGGACCGCGAAATGGAAGTTCTAAAAGAGTTGTGCAAAGGCAAGTCCAACAAAGAAATCGCGCTTAAGTTGGAACTGAAGGAAACCACGATCAAGCTTTATGTCACGACATTGTGCCGCAAAATAGACGCAAACAACCGCACTCACGCCGCCATGATCGGGAAGGAGGCCGGCATAGTCTGAGCGTGCAGCTTTCGGATGGTTAAAGATGAGCTGCCTCGCGCTCCTGTCCTGCTCAGACCGCGAGTATGCGGGTTCGTGTCACAAATCCTTTTCCAAACAGTAACAAAACCGACGCAAATTCTTTGCGTATATGTCGTGTGACCGGATTATTCGCCGCTTAACGATTGGGGGCGATATGCTGGTATTTGATACGCTGACGAAGCGGTTTGGCGACAAGACAGCCGTGGATTCTGTGACGGTCACTGTCGAAAAGCCGACGATGATTGGGATTATCGGTCGGTCTGGTGCAGGGAAATCCACGCTTCTTAGAATGATCAATCGCCTGAGTGACGCGACCGAAGGCAGCATCACCTTCAACGGGGAGGAGATCACCTCGTTGCGGGGCGCAGCGAAACGCGACTGGCAATCGCGCTGTGCCATGATTTTCCAGCAATTCAATTTGGTGCCACGCATGGATGTGGTGTCGAACGTGTTGCATGGCACATTGAACAAACGGTCGACGCTGGCGACCATGTTCAATCTGTTTCCCCAGGCCGACATTCATAAGGCCATCGAAATCCTTGATCGGCTTGGCATCGCTGAGCAGGCACCAAAGCGTTCAGAAGCCCTTTCGGGTGGCCAGCAACAGCGCGTCGCGATTGCGCGGGCTTTGATGCAGGACCCAAAGATCATCCTTGCGGATGAACCGATTGCATCCTTGGATCCAATGAACGCCCAAGTCGTCATGCAGGCGCTGCGCCGTATCCATGAAGAGGATGGACGCATGGTGATCGCCAACCTGCACACGCTGGATACTGCAAGGCGTTATTGTGACCGCGTGATCGGGATGCGTGATGGGCGCGTGGTGTTTGACGGCACGCCAGCCCAACTGACGACAGGTGTTGCGCGTGACATCTATGGGGCCGGCATCGGTTTTTCCGAGGCGGCGACATCGACCGAAATCGAAACACTGGACAGACCCGAAGTTCGCGAGGCCGAAGCCTACGTCTGAGCCAGTTTTCTCCCGCGCCATGACGCGGGCCACCTTCATCAACCTAACGGAGAAAATGATGAAAAAGACCCTCGCTCTGGCGCTTGCCGCCACAACCATTCTCGGCACCAGCGCATTTGCCGAAGAAATCACTGAATTCCGCATCGGCCTGCTGGGCGGAGAAAATGCACAGGACCGCGTGAACAGCTATCAGTGCCTGTCAGATTACGCCACCGAAGCGCTGGGCGTGCCGGTCAAGATTTTCACCCCCGCCGACTATAACGGCGTGATCCAGGGCCTGCTGGGTGGATCGCTGGACATGTCCTGGCTGGGCGCGTCGTCCTATGCGGCGACCTATCTGCAGGATCCCGAAGCGGTTGAGCCCGTGCTGGTCAAGGTGAACCTCGACGGGTCGATCGGCTACCATTCGATCGGGTTTGCCCGCAAAGACAGCAACATCGCGTCCTTGGACGATATGGAAGGCAAAGTGTTTGGCTTCGGCGATCCGAACTCAACCTCGGGCTATCTGATCCCGTCGATCGAGATCCCGCAATACAAAGACGGCATCACCATGGAATCGGGTGAGTATTTCGGTGAAGTGAAATTCACCGGCGGCCATGAGCAGACCATCGTTGCCGTAAACAACGGTGATATCGACGGTGGCGTGACCTGGGCTGACGGTCAGGGCAACTGGGAAGACGGCTACAACTCGGGCGCGCTGCGCAAGGCCGTGGATGCAGGCCTGGTCGACATGAACGATCTGGTGCAGATCTGGAAATCCGAAGTGATCCCGGAAGGTCCCGTTGTTCTGCGCAAGGCTTTGCCGGCAGATGTCAAAGCGACCATCGTCGAGCTGGTGGACAACCTCTATGAGAACGATCCGGAGTGTTCTTACGGCGTGTTCGCCGGTGACAACCTCGGCGCCCGCCCGGTGACTCACGAGACCTACATCTCGGTCATCGAAGCGCGCAAAGCCAAGATCGGCGGATAATCTGATCGCAAGACCTTTCCGGCGGCCTCATCAGGCTGCCGGATTCTCTTTTGTCCGAGGGCCCAATGGCAGACATTTCACTCAGCGCAGCCTCTCAGAACGTTGAGAGCATACAAGCCAGCTATATGGCTCAGGTGCAGCGGCGCAGGCTTTATGGCGGCCTGACGCTTTTGATTTTCATCGTGCTGATGGTTTCGGGCTTCAACATTGCCGATGCGCGCAATGCCGGTGGGTTTTGGGATGGTATCGGGCGCGTCTTTGACTATCCGGCGGATGTGCTGTCGGAAGCCTGGGAAAAGCGGGCCGATCTGCCCGGTCTGATGGCCAAGTATTTCCCGGCCCTCGTTGAAACGATCAATATCGCCGCTGTCTCGACTTTGATTGGGGCTATCGGTGGGTTGCTTTTATCCTTTCTGGGAACGCGCGGTCTTGCCAAATGGCCGCGTTTGATCCCGCTGTTCCGCCGCATTTCGGACATCATGCGGGCCGTGCCAGAGATTGTCATTGCTCTGATGCTTATTTTCGTGATGGGCGGTGGTCCCGTGCCTGCCATGATTGCCATCGCCATTCACACAGCTGGGGCCTTGGGCAAGATGTTTTCCGAAGTGGCTGAGAATGCCGATTTGAAACCGGTTGAGGGTCTTGCGTCGACCGGCGCGACCTGGTCGCAGCGGATGCTGCTGGGCGTCTTGCCGCAAGTTCTGCCGAATTACGTCAGCTACACTTTGCTGCGGTTTGAAATCAACATCCGCGCCTCGGCCATTCTGGGCTTCGTCGGGGCGGGCGGCATCGGCTATGAGCTGCGCAACGCGATGGCATGGGGCCCCGGACGGTTTGATGAAGCCGGAGCGATTTTCATCCTTCTGTTCGCCACGATCGTGTTTTTTGACCAGGTCTCGAGCCGTTATCGCAACCGACTGACAGAGGGGCAGGGTCAATGAACACCGCCGATCTGAGTTTTGCCAAATTGGACGCCGACAAATTGTTTCGGCGCAAGCGTCTGATCGGGTTTGGAATTCCCACCGTGATCGCGGTCTACCTGGTCTATATTTTCTTTGTCTTTGACATTCCCGGTCTCGCGCAGCGGGCTAATTTTGACAATGCGGTCACGCTGGCCTCGGACAGCTGGTCCCACAAGGTGCATGTGACGCGGGACAATCGCAGTGGCGAAATCATCTACGCCGTCGAAGGCGAGCGCAAAGGCAGATATCCCGATGGCGAACGCCCCGATTGGGTCAGCGGCGATGAGGTGATCACCATTGATTTGGGCGAGGGTCATGTGGTCCGCTACCTGCCCGACAACCGTACCGAGATCCAGGTGCCGGACTTCCCTCTGATCAAAGTGCAAGCCGAAGGTCGCGCCGTGACCAGCAACCTGCCTGATGATTTGCCAAGTTGGATTTCAGCCTCATCCCGGCGCATTGGCATTACCACACCCGAAGGGCGCATCACCCTGACAGGTGCGCGTACCGAGGTGTTCAATTATTTCCCCGGGTGGGAGTTGTTCTGGTTCACCCTCGACAGTCCGTATTTCGGGCATAGCCTGCCAAAGATCCTGTTCGGAGAGCAGCTGGACCCCACGCGCAGTAACGTTGCCGGCGCTGTGTCTGATTGGTGGAACAATGCCATGTGGCGGCATAAGGATGTCGCCTGGGCGATTGGCGAAACGATCCTGATGGCGTTTCTGGGCACGATGGGTGCCGCGATGATCGCCCTGCCTTTGGCGTTCATGGCCGCCAAGCGGTTTTCACCCTTTATGATCCTGCGCGCGGCGACCCGGCGCTTGTTTGATTTTGTCCGCGGTGTGGATGCATTGATCTGGACGGTGGTTTTGGCGCGGGCTTTTGGACCGGGTCCATTGACTGGAACACTGGCGATCCTGATCACCGATACTGGCACCTTTGGCAAAATCTTCTCGGAAGCGTTGGAGAATGTCGACAGCAAGCAGATCGAAGGTATTGCCTCGACCGGGGCGAAGCCCCTGCAACGCTATCGCTTTGGTGTGATCCCGCAGGTCGTGCCTGTGCTGCTGGCACAGATCCTGTATTTCCTTGAATCCAACACACGGTCGGCCACAATCATCGGGGCGATTACAGGCGGTGGTATCGGTCTGATGCTGACCCAGGCGATCCAAACCCAGAAAGATTGGGAAGAGGTTGCCTATTACATCGTTCTCATCGTCGTTATGGTGATGTTCATGGATTGGTTTTCGGGCTGGTTGCGCGGCAAGTTGATTGGGCGGAAGGACTGATGGCACGTTTATCGGCCGACGCGCCCTTCATTCATGATGATTGCGAAATAACAGACAGCACATTCGGCGCCTTTGTCGAAATCGGCAGGGGCAGCCGCGTCGCGCATTCAAGCCTAGATGATTACAGCTATTGCGACCGGTTTGCCGATATTGCGAACGCGCAGATCGGTAAATTCGCCAATATTGCGGCCTTTGCCCGGATCGGAGCCACGGATCACCCGTTGCACACGGCGTCGTGCCATCATTTCCTCTATCGCTCTCATGAATATTGGGACGATGCTGAGCGGGATGAGGCATTTTTTGCGCATCGCAGGTCCCGCGTGGCCAAGATTGGGCATGATACCTGGATCGGGGCCGGTGCCATGGTCAAACCCGAGGTCAAGTTGGGCGATGGTGCTGTTGTTGCAGCGGGCGCAATGGTGACCAAAGACGTGGCGCCCTACACCATTGTGGCCGGCACACCCGCTAGGCCCTTGCGTCCAAGGCAGCCGGTGAAGATTGCAGACAGGTTGATCGCTTTGGCGTGGTGGGATTGGCCACATGATGCGTTGCGCAGGGCGCTGGATGATTTTCGCGGCCTTGAGGCTGAGGCGTTTCTGGAAAAATACGAATAGCCTGCGCTCAGGTCTCCAGTGTCAGCGTCACCCTGTCACCTGCAAACCAAGTGCGTCCATATTCAATCGGTGCGCCAGTATTGTCGACATTGACGCCTGAAGACCTCAGCAACGGATCGCCTTCGGACAGGTGCAGATGCAGGGCCTGGGTCGCCGTGGCCCGGACGGCGGTCAGGCGCGTAGACGCGCGGGTGTAATCATGGATGCCCACCACCTGCAGCGCTTCGGTCACGCTGCTGATTTCCGACAACGCATCTGTGATCTCAGGCAGCCGGTCCAAGGGAAACAGGCTTTCAAAGATAGCGATGGGCTGCCCATCTGCCAGAGATAGGCCTTGATAGGCGCAAACCGGCCGGCGGGTTGCGATCTGCAGGGCCTTGGCCTCCCCTTCGGTGGAGGATCGCCCTTCGATCTGAAGCACCCGTTTTTCGGGTCGCCTGCCTGCAGCGATCAGGTTTTCGTGGAACCGCACGCGGCGCCCGATCGGATAGTCCGTGGGTGTGGCCGCCACAAAGGCCCCTGCGCCGCGTCGTGTCCGGATCAAGCCTTCATCTACCAAGGCTGACAATCCGTGCCGAACAGTGTGCCGGTTGACCCCAAACCTTTCGGCCAGAGCGGCCTCGGTCGGGAGCTTGTCGCCAGGGTCATAGCGCCCTTCGGCCAGATCACTGCGCAAAGCCTCGGCTATCGCTTTCCACATCGGGGTCTTTTTCCGGGTGTCACGCAAGTTTCACAAAACTCCTCTGTCCTCTGACCTGCAAAATGGTAATATATGTATAGTTGTATAGAAACAAGAGAAGTTGTCGAGATGGAAGATACTCTTGACGAACGCAGGTCTCGAAAAGCGTGGATGAGCGTGCTGGCCAAGGCACCTGAAGGACGCGTGGCCGAATTGCTGGACGCTTCAATGGCCCGGCCAGAGTTCGACTGGTTGCGCGCGCCCGAGATCGGCAGCACGATGGTGCGCGCGCGTACAGGGGCGACTGGCGCACCCTTTAACTTGGGCGAGATGACGATCACCCGCTGCGCACTGGTGTTGAGCAGTGGTGAGGTGGGTCATGCTTACATCAAAGGCCGCCGCAAAGCGGATGCGGAAGCTGCCGCTCTTGTTGATGCCTTGATGCAGAGCCCGTTGGCAGAAAGCTTGCGCAAATCTGTCTTGGTGCCGCTTGAGGCTGACCTGGCTGCTGCCAAAGCAGCTCGCGCTGGTAAAGCGGCAGCGACCAAGGTGGATTTCTTCACTCTCGTGCGGGGGGATGACTGATGGAACACTCAAGTTTGCAAGCGAAAACACTTTTAGGTGGATTTGAGGCCCCGGCCATTCAATCGGCCCATGCCTTTCGGGGTATCATGCAGGCCATGGCCCGCCCGGGCAAAATCTTCGACATTGAAGGGGCGGAACCGCCTGCGCCGCTGTCCGCAGCCGCGGGATGCGTATTGCTGACGCTGTGTGATACAGACACGCCGGTCTATCTCGCCGGTGCTGCGGATACACCCGCGATACGGGCCTGGCTGGCCTTTCATACCGGCGCGCCGTTGGTTGGGCGGTCCGAATGCATGTTTGCGCTGGGCAGCTGGCGGGATTTGGCACCGCTGTCGTCTTATCCGATTGGCACGTCCCAATATCCGGATCGGTCCGCGACATTGATCGTGGAAAGTGCTGAGCTGACGCCAAACGGCCCAATGCTCACCGGACCGGGTATCAAGGACAGCGCGCAGCTCTCTTTGCCTGACATTGCCGCGTTCCAAGACAATCATGCGCTGTTTCCATTGGGCCTTGATTTCATCTTTACCTGCGCAAACCGGCTCGCGGCGCTACCCAGAACGACGGAGGTGTCGGAATGTATGTCGCAGTAAAGGGTGGTGAACGGGCGATTGAAAACGCGCATGCCTGGCTGGCCGAAGAACGGCGCGGTGACAGCAACATCGCCGAATTGAGCGTTGCGCAGATCCGCGAGCAAATGAAACTGGCGGTGGATCGCGTCATGGCTGAGGGGTCATTGTATGATCCGGATTTGGCCGCCTTGGCGATCAAACAATCGCGCGGCGACCTGATCGAGGCGATCTTCCTGATCCGTGCCTATCGCACGACTTTGCCACGCTTTGGCACGTCCAAGCCAATCGACACCGGTGCGATGGCCTGTGACCGTCGTATTTCGGCGACCTTCAAAGACTTGCCCGGTGGTCAGGTTCTGGGTCCGACCTTTGACTACACCCATCGCTTGCTGGACTTCAAACTCGCCGCCGATGGTGAGGTGCCCGAAGCGGCATCGCGCCCGCCCATGTCGGGTGAGGTTCCGCATGTGACCGAGTTTCTCAATCGCGAAGGGCTGATCGAAGAGGCTCAGCCTGAGGACACTCCCCCTCCGGATTTGACGCGCGAGCCTTTGGAAATGCCCGCCAACCGCGCATTGCGGCTGCAGGCTCTGACCCGGTCGGATGAAGGTTTCACCCTTGGCCTCGCCTATTCGACGCAGCGTGGCTATGCCCGCAATCATGCTTTTGTAGGGGAATTGCGGATCGGTACTGTGTCGGTCGAAATGGACATCCCCGAACTTGGGTTTTCGGTCGAGATCGGAGAAGTCACCGTAACCGAATGCGAAACCGTCAACCAGTTCAAAGGCTCCAAAACCGAACCACCACAATTCACCCGCGGATATGGGCTGGTGTTTGGTCAGTCGGAACGCAAGGCGATTTCAATGGCTCTGGTGGATCGCGCGCTACGCTGGGAAGAACTGGGGGAAGACAATGTCGGCGCGCCGGCCCAGGATACCGAATTTGTCCTGTATCACGCCGACAATATTCAGGCGACAGGGTTCCTCGAACATATCAAACTGCCACATTACGTCGATTTTCAGTCCGAACTGGAACTGGTCCGCAAGCTGCGACGCGAGGCGGGCGTATCCCAGATGCAGGAGGCTGCGGAATGAGCGAGTATAACTTTGCCTATCTGGATGAGCAGACCAAACGGATGATCCGGCGCGCCATTCTCAAAGGGTTGGCCATTCCCGGCTATCAGGTGCCATTTGCCAGCCGCGAGATGCCGATGCCCTATGGCTGGGGGACGGGCGGTGTGCAGGTCTCGGCCGCGATCCTGACCCCGGATGACAGGTTCAAGGTCATCGATCAGGGCGCGGATGACACCACAAACGCTGTCTCGATCCGGAGCTTTTTTGAACGCACGGCCAATGTCGCCACCACAACCGCGACCGAAGATGCCAGCGTCATCCAGACGCGCCATCGCATCCCCGAAGATACGCTGACCGAGGATCAGGTACTTGTGTATCAAGTGCCCATCCCCGAGCCGCTGCGGTTCTTGGAGCCGCGTGAAAGCGAAACCCGGAAGATGCACAGCCTCGAAGAATACGGCCTGATGCATGTGAAGCTTTACGAGGATATCAGCCGCCATGGCCATATCGCGACTTCATACGCCTATCCGGTCAAGGTCGAAGGCCGCTATGTCATGGACCCGTCCCCGATCCCGAAATTCGACAATCCAAAACTGGACGACATGGCCGCGATCCAACTGTTTGGCGCCGGTCGTGAACAGCGCATCTATGCGCTGCCGCCCTATACGCAGGTGGTGAGCCTCGATTTTGATGATCATCCCTTTGAGGCGTCAAAGGCGGATCAGATCTGTGGGCTTTGCGGGGCCGCAGACAGCTATCTGGACGAGGTGATTGTCGATGATGCGGGCGGGCGGATGTTCTGCTGCTCAGACACAGATTATTGTAGCCGCCGCCGCGCGGCGGGACATCAAGGCCCTGCCTTTCCGGGCAGTGAGGTGGCGGCATGACACCGCTTTTGTCAGTTCAAGAGATCAGCAAATCCTATGGCACCCATATCGGTTGCGCGGATGTCTCCTTTGACCTGTATCCGGGCGAGGTCATGGGCATCGTGGGCGAAAGCGGGTCGGGCAAATCCACTTTGCTGAACTGCCTCGCCGGGCACATCGCGCCAGATTTTGGCCGTGTGGTGTTTGACACTCGCATCGACGGCCCGAAGGACACTGTAACCATGTCCGAACCGGAACGTCGCATGCTGGGCCGGACAGATTGGGCCTTTGTGCATCAGCATGCGCGTGACGGGCTACGGATGGGCGTGTCAGCAGGGGGCAATGTGGGGGAACGCCTGATGGCTGTGGGAGAGCGGCATTACGGCGATATCCGACACAAGGCGGCCGACTGGCTGGATCGGGTCGAGATTGACACCGACCGCATCGATGATCGCCCCACCACCTTTTCAGGCGGGATGCAGCAGCGGCTTCAGATTGCGCGCAACCTTGTGACCGGGCCGCGTTTGGTTTTCATGGATGAACCCACGGGCGGTCTTGATGTGTCGGTGCAGGCGCGACTTTTGGATCTGCTGCGCGGACTGGTGCGCGACATGGGCCTGTCGGCCATCATCGTCACCCATGATCTTGCGGTTGTGCGCTTGCTGGCGGATCGACTGATGGTCATGAAATCCGGTCATGTTGTCGAGGCCGGCCTGACAGATCAGGTGCTGGACGATCCGCAACATGCTTATAGCCAGCTTCTTGTCAGCTCCGTTTTGCAGGTGTGAGAAATGATTGACCTCAAAGATGTGTCCAAGACCTTCACGCTGCACAATCAGGGCAGTGCCGTCATCGAAGTGATCAGCAATGTGTCTTTTTCGGTGGCCGCGGGCGAATGCGTGGCGCTGACCGGCGCTTCGGGTGCTGGGAAATCCACATTGATGCGTATGATCTACGGCAACTACCTGACGCAATCCGGAGCCATCCGAATCGGTGATCTGGATGTCGTGACCGCGCAACCGCGTGACATCATTGCCCTGCGCCGCGAAGTGCTTGGCTATGTCAGTCAGTTTTTACGGGTTGTCCCGCGCGTTCCCACCCTTGAGGTTGTTGCCGATCCTTTGCGTGCGCTTGGCGTGCCCGCTGAGGACGCGCATCGTCGAGCGATGGACCTGCTGACCTTGCTGAACATTCCGGAACACCTGTGGACCCTGTCCCCCACGACCTTTTCCGGCGGCGAACAGCAGCGGGTGAATATCGCGCGGGGCTTCGCGCATAGCTATCCCGCATTGTTGCTGGACGAGCCGACCGCCAGCTTGGACGCGGCCAATCGCGACATCGTTCTGCAACTGATCGAAACCGCCAAGGCACGTGGCGCGGCGATCATTGGGATTTTCCATGACGAAGCCGCGCGCGCCCGAATATGCGACCGGGAAATCGATGTGAGCCTTTTTGCCCCCAAGGTGGCAGCATGACACTCGGTCGGCTGATCGCTGTTGTGGGCCCGTCCGGCGTTGGCAAAGACAGTGTCATGCGCGGCATTCACAGCGCCATGCCCAAGCTGCACCTTGTGCGTCGTGTCATCACCCGCGCTGCAGAACCTGACGGCGAAGCCCATGATACGGTCAGCCTGTCAGAATTTCAGGACCTGGTCGATAACGGTGCCTTTGCTGTGCATTGGCAGGCACATGGATTGCATTACGGAATTCCGCAGATCGTGAAATATCACCTGAACAAGGGGACAGATTGCATGGCTAATTTCTCCCGATCTGCCCTTGGGCAGGTGTCCGAGTTGTTTCCGCGTCTTGTGGTTTTGAACATCACTGCGAACCCTGCGACGCTTGCGGATCGCCTGGCCGCCCGCGGCCGCGAAACCGAAGGTGATATCGCAAAGCGCTTGGCGCAAGCGGACAAACCCTTGCCCGCCGGACTTGAGGTCATCCACCTGGCCAATGACCGCCCGTTGGAACAGACCGTCGCCTGCGCCCTGACCTTGTTGCGTCCGGAGGCTGTGGAGTAATGTTGCAAACTGACGGCGTGAATACTGCCCTATACGAAAAGCGAGAGACAGATATGAATTCGCCCGTTTCTGCCGCTGGTTTGACGCAACCCGGAGACGGCGCCAGCACGGGACATCTGTGTCTGGCGAATGCCCACATCGTTTTGAAAGATCGCGTTTTGCATGGCGCAATACGGGTTGAAGACGGTGTGATCACCGAGATCTCTGAAGGCGACGATATTCCTCAAGGGGCAGTGGATTGCGCCGGAGATTATGTGGTGCCGGGCCTGGTGGAGCTTCATACCGACAATCTTGAACGCCATATCGAACCCAGGCCCAAGGTCGACTGGCCACATCTCGCGGCCCTTTTGGCGCATGACGCGGAACTTGCGTCAACCGGGATCACAACCGTTTTTGATGCGATGCGTGTCGGCTCCATTCACAGTGGCAAAGGGCATTACACCGATTATGCTCGCAAACTGGCCGATGAGTTGCTCGCGGCCCGGTCGCAGGGTTTGTTCAAGATCAGCCACTTTTTGCATCTTAGGGCCGAGATCTGTTCCGAGACGTTGCTGCAAGAGCTTGCAGCTTTCACGACCGAAGATCGTGTGGGCATTGTCAGCCTGATGGATCACACGCCGGGACAAAGGCAGTTTCGCGATCTGAAAGCGCTTAAGACTTATGTCGCCAAGAAGCGCGGGATGAACGATCAGGAATTCATCGACCATGTGCAGAACCTCTTGGGGTTGCAAGAGCGGTTCGGGGCGCAGCATGAAACTGGCAGCGTAGCTGAGGCGAAACGTCTGGGGGCCGTGCTGGCGAGCCATGACGACACGACCGCCGATCATGTGGCAACATCGGCGCGCCACGGCGTAGGTTTTGCCGAATTTCCGACAACGGTCGAAGCCGCCAAAGCCTGCCGCGAACACGGCATTGCGGTGATGATGGGCGCTCCCAATCTGATCCGTGGAGGGTCGCATTCTGGCAATGTGGCGGCCGAAGAATTGGCCCGATTGGACCTGTTGGACATTGTGTCGTCGGATTATGTGCCCTCCGCCTTGCTTTTGTCAGCCTTTCATCTCGCAGAGATTTGGGGTGACATGCCACGCGCGATAGCCACCGTGACGCAAAACCCTGCACAGGCAGCGCGCCTGGACGATCGGGGTGTATTGGCGCCGGGGAAGCGAGGTGATGTGTTGCGTGTGCGGCAGGTCGGCCAGACGCCGCTGCTTCTTGGTGTCTGGCGGCAGGGGCTCAAAATCAGCTGACCTGATGCCAAAGGCATCAGGTTGCATGATCCCTGCGCTGCAATTTGGCCCTAAGCAAAGCGACACCAAGGTCACTGTGGACAAAGCAGTTTTCGACAATTGCATTTCATCGGGCCAACGCCGTCGAGGTGGGCTGCGTCAAACACGTCGCGTGGCGAGGGTCTGAAATCTTGTCGAAGGTAAGATGTCCCGAGGGCAAATGGCAGCACCGGCAGAATGAGCCCCGCAAGGCTATTTGTCAGGCTCCAGCTTGCGATCATGTCGAAGGTATGAAGCATCCGCGCTTCGATCAGAGATAGCAACGTGGCCATCGTAGTCCAAAACGCCAGTCCAACGGCGGCCGTGATCACGGGACTTGCGCTGCTTGAAAGCGAGGCAAAGGTGCCGAACCTTGCCGATGCGTCGGATGCTGGCGGGGCGGATCTGTTGTTCGACCTTGTTGTGAAAAAGGATGTTGGCCGAACAGGGTCGCTCAGATCATTCGGCGTGCGATCAGTGCATGGCAAAGCTGGATCTGGCCAGCACAAAACACATCTTGCGTCCATGTGATATGGAAGACCAGTTTGGCACTACGGTCATTGTGAAAATGTTCTTACGATCATCCGAGGACATGGCTCTGATCGCGGAATGTCATGCGCGTGATATCGCCGCCGCAGAGGCATGGTTTGCCGATGCCGACATTCTGTCACGGGCCGTTGAACGACATTCGCCCGGACCGGGGTCCGGGCAAGCGCAACAGGATTGATCAGTTCTTCGGCGCGGAGCCAAGCTATTTGCGCCACCAATCCCACGGTGTCCAGCCACGTCGCAAGGCCGCCAAGGCGGTCAGACCGATCACAGCCAACCCAGCCGCCACAGGCACGGTTGCCGCGACTGCGACGACTTCATGATGCGCCGCGGCCGGGGTTGCGGCCATGATGGGTGCAAGCGGGATAAAGTACCTCATGTGACGTCTTTCGCGGCAGGGTGGGTTTGCAGGAAGCTGCGCAGATCGGTGGTCTGCTTGGCATCGAGAGACACATAGATGAAACTCATATTCGTGCGCTCGGTCACCATATCGCCGGGATAGGGCAGGTAGGACAGCTCTCGCGATCCAAAGGATGGGGAGGCTGTGCCCACCTGCCATTCGGTCGTCAGCTGGACATCCACAAGTTTCATCGACGGGCCGCCATCCGGCGCGGCGATTTCCAATGGTACGCCGGCCAGCCGCAGATAGGACATCTTGTCTTTTGCCGCGACAAAACCGTCGATGAATTGCGTTGTCAGAACCTGCAGCTCTTCGGCTTTGTCGGCATCGGGCATATGGCTGTGCAGATGGTCGCCATGGCTGTGATTGTGCCCGATTGTGCCGTTGATGATGTCATGTGGCATTGGACCACCTCTTGCCTTCAAACTCGCCATGGGGAATGGTCACCGGCTTGTCGATATGCCGTTTATGCGCGCCAAGCTTGCCGGATGCCACAAGCGATCCCAACACATCTACAATGACGCGCGTGCCCATCAGGGCCGTGATTTCGGATTGATCATACGGTGGCGCCACCTCGACCAGTTCCATGCCACAAATGCCTTCGGCTGCGACTTTGGAGGCGAGCGCCAAGGCTTCGCGCGGTAGGAACCCGCCCGGTTCGGGCCAGCCGGTACCGGGCACAAAACCGCAATCAATACTGTCGATGTCAAAGGACATATAGACCATGTCCACGCCGTCCCACGCCATTTCGAGCGCCATTTCCGCCGTCTTGTCGATGCCCATCTTTTCCATGTCGGACATGGTGATGATGTTGGTTTCCCGCTCGCGCGCGACGGCGACGGCCTCGCGGGGGACCTGCCAGCCGCCGATGCCAACTTGCACGAGGTTCTTGGCCGGGACATTGGGCAGATTGGTCGAATGGAACCACGGCGTGGTGTGCATCCGTTCATCGAGGTCTTTTTCCTGAATATCGGCATGACGGTCAAAATGGACGATGCCAATTTTCTTCGACGTGCATTCGGCGATGCCGCGCACGCAAGGAAAACCGATGGAATGGTCGCCGCCAATCATGATCGGCAGAGAGCCGGAAGAGGCCACATGACTGACCGCGCGGCTGATCTGGTCAAAGGTTTTTTCGATATTGGCCGGGATGGTGAACACGTCGCCCGCATCGCACAGCGTCATTTGCTCCCGCAAATCGACAGCCATTTCATAGTTGTACGGGGTGTAAAGCGCGCTGATCTTGCGCACGCCCTGCGGCCCGAACCGTGTTCCTGACCGGTAGGTCGTGCCGCCGTCGAAGGGAATACCCAGAACGGTGGCATCGTAATCCTTTACCTCGGTGACATCTTCGGCATAGGGCGCCTTGAGAAAGGTGTTGATGCCTGCGTAATGCGGCAACTCTCCCCGCGCGAAGGTGGGGATTGATTTATCTTCGATGCTGTCAGCACCCGTCAGGCCCATGCGCAGGGCCCATTTCTTTTCCTGCTCCCATCCGCTGCCTGGGATATCGGCTTCGGCCTTCATCGATCTCCAGCCTTGCAGCTTGGTCAGATCTGGGTGGTGGTGCCGCACGTCGCTGCGATGCTGGTGGCGCGGGTGATGGGATCGTGAACGATCAATGTTCCTCAAGAACATGGGTTTCCTCCTCAAGACGTTGGAACGGGATGCCGCCATCGCGGGCATCGAAATCATAGGTGATGGTCGCGCCATAGCGGGACGGATCCGTCGGATCCCAGCGCGGTTTGTCGAAAACCAGAACGCGGTCGCCAAGCTTGAACGCTTCTTCCAGATCATGGGTGACCATGAAGACTGTCATGCCGGTTTCGGCCCGGAGATCCTGCAGGAAATCATGCATCGCCAACCGCGTGCCGGGATCAAGCGCGCCAAAAGGTTCGTCCAGCAGCAGAACGCGTGGTTTCGCCGCCAAAGCCTGCCCAATGGCCAGTCGCTGCTGCATCCCGCCCGACAGAGTTGCCGGGTAGTTGTCGGCCACATGATCCAGCCCGATCCGGGCCAGTGTTTCATCGGCGCGGTCGCGTGCGGCCTTGGCCTCGGCCCCGAAGAACCGGCCCCAGCGCGTGCGCAGGCATTCTCCGGCGATGACATTGTCGCGCACAGTCATATGCGGGAAGACCGAATATTTCTGAAAGACCACGCCGCGATCCAGGCCGGGTTCGCGGGCTGGTTCGGCACCTGCGATGCGGATTTCCCCGCGCTCGGGCCGTTCCTGTGCCAGAAGCATCCGCAGAAAGGTCGATTTCCCGCAGCCCGACGCACCGACGATCGAAATGAACTCACCTTCTGCAACCTCGACATTCACACGTTGCAGGATCGGGCGGTTGTCGTAGCTTTGAAACACGTTGGAGACTGACACGAAACTCACAGCCCGTCCTTCGCCCAAGGGAAGAACCGGCGCGAGGCGGCGCGGAGCAGCCAGTCGATCAAGAAGGCCAGGAAGGTTATCCAGATGACATAGGTCAGGATGATGTCCATCGCGAGATAGCGGCGCACCAGAAAAATCCGATAGCCCAGCCCGTCTTCACTGGCGATGGCTTCTGCGGCGATCAGAAANAGCCATGCCGGGCCAAGCGCCAGCCGCACGGCCTGGATCAGGCGCGGCATGATCTGGGGCAAGGCGACGCGAAGGCCGATCACAAACGAGGACGCGCCAAGCGTTTGCGCTTTGACGATTTGTTCGGATGGCAACTCGGCCGTACGTGCGGCCAGATCGCGGATCAGGAAAGGTGTGACGCCAATGGCAATCAGCGCCACTTTTGCCACCTCTCCCAGCCCGAAGATGATGAACAGGATCGGCAGGATCGCCAAAGGTGGGATCATCGACAAAACGGCGACGAAATTGCTGAGAAGCGATTGCACCATTGGCAGCAACCCGATGCACAGTCCAACCGCCAGCCCAATCGCGGCGCCAAGCCCGACACCCAAAGCCAGACGCTGCAAGCTGGCAAACGTATCTTTCCAGAACAGGATATCCCCCGACCGACGGTCCGGCGTGGTCACAGACCGTATGACTGTGTCCAAGATCTGGGATGGCGCGGGCAACAGCTTGTCTGCCGGGTTGACGGCCAGCCGCGCTTCGGAGCCCAGGGAATAGGCGATGAAGACCAGCACAAAAGGCAGGGCCATCAGAAACACCGCAAATGGGCGTCCGGGAAATCGGTTTATCCAGCGCATGGCAGATCCTGTGGCGGCCCGGGACGCGCCCGGGCCACCTTGTCCTTACAGGGCGCCGTCGGCGGCCATTTGCATATAGGTCGTGTCGTAGCGCATCTTGACGTTGCCTGCGTCCCCGGTGGTAGAGCCGTCGGGATACTCAACACCCACGAAATCAGCACTGGGCGCGCCTTCACCCAGAATGCCTTTGTCAAAGAGGAACTCGGCCACGTTGACCATCGTGGTTTTCAGCGCGTCACCCGACGTGAAAGCCACTGCGTCCGCCGGCTTCCAGAACATTTCGGTCGAAGCCAGCTGCGCCTTATAGCCGTCTAGATCAGTTCCCGAAGCTTCGGCCATGGCGGTCAGAGCTTCCTCGTCACCCGCCTCCATCAGCGACATCAGCTCATACCATGCGCCGGTCAGGGCTTTGCCAAAGGCGGGATTGTCGGCCAGCGTCTGGGTATTCACCCACATGATGTCGATTATTTCGCCGGGAATATCCGAGCTGTCGTAAAGTTTGTTGGCGCCGGGTTCTTCCATGATGGTCGAGACAAGCGGGTTCCAGGTGACAACCGCTTCGACATCATCGGTGGAATAGGCGGCGATCATGTCGGCGTCAGACGTGTTGATCACGCCCGCCAGATCGCGTTCCGCCAGCCCGACGCTGTCAAGGCCACGCGCCAGTAGGTAGTGTGAGACCGAAAGCTCCACCAGATTGACGGGCTTGCCCGCCAGATCAGCCAGACCGCCTTCGCCCTTCATGATGACCGCGTCATTCCCGTTCGAATAATCGCCCACGATCAGGGCGGTTGTGTCCACGCCACCACCAGACGAGATGGACAGCGTGTCCATATTCGTCGCAGTCACGCCGTCAAATTCGCCTGCAGCGTATTGGATGATGGATTCGACATAATCGTTGATCTGCACGATCTCGACGTCGATTTCATACTTCTCGGCCCATTTGTCCATGATGCCGCTGTCTTCCAGATAGCCCCAGGGCATCCAGCCGACATAGATTGACCATGCGACCCGGAAACTGTCTTTTTCCTGAGCCATGGCCCCAATAGGTGTGAGTGACAAAGCCAATGCGGCAGCGATAAGTGAGCGTTTCATCTTGACCTCCAAGTCGATTGTTTTGCCCGACCTGAAACATCAAAAGGAAATAGACACGGCCGAACGCTTGCAGTGTTCTCCCGGGATTTTTTCCCGCCGTGTACCGTTCCGGAGTTTGCCGGAGCGGCGGCATCTCTCGGACCAGCTCTGCGCGATGCAGACGGAACCCTAGACGCCCTGCACCATTAGGTTAACGACGCAAGCTCCGCCAGATCGCTTGATTCCCGGTGCTGTGTTGCATCCGCTGGGCGCTTTGCCGTTTTTTGCGGCGCAAGCTGCTACGAATGCCTCAAAACTACGCAGTCTCAGGCTAGATTTACGGTGTATGCACCGTCAAAACCGCGGTTTTGCGGTGATCTTGGTGGGTTATTGTCTCGTCTTTTGATCTATGCTGCAGCGCAGAATCGGTTGTGAAGGGGACAGGATGTGAGTGTGAAAGTTATTTGTGTGGCGCAGCAGAAGGGTGGTGCGGGCAAGACAACCATCGTGTCGAACCTTGCCGTCGCTTATTTGGCCGAAGGAAAGCGTGTAGCGCTTCTGGATACAGACCCTCAAGGCAGTCTTGGACGTTGGATGGATATCCGCGAAGAGACATTCGGAGAAGATGACATGCTGCACTTCGCCACGGCGACGGCCTATGGCATTTCTCGGGCGATCCGCTCCATTCGCAAGGATGCGGATGTTGTTTTGATCGATACGCCACCCAAGGTGGACAGCGATGTGCGCTGGATCCTGAAGGAGGCCGATCTGGTTCTGGTCCCGGTTTCAGCCAGCAAAGCAGATGTCTGGGCCACGAATGATGTGTTGGATCTCGCCGAAAGGGCAGGCACGGCCACGCGCATCGTATTGAACCGCACGCGGGCTGGCACGCGGGTGGGGGATGATGTGGCCCAGTCTGTCGCTGAGCTTGGCGCCAGAACCCTGGACGCAACCCTGTCGCATCGCGTGATCTACGCCGAGGCGCTGGGCCACGGCATAGGCGTGTTGGAAGCCAAACGTAGCGCCACGGTGTCCGACGAAGTGCGCGCGCTGGCCGGGGCTGTTTCAGCAGAGCTTGACGGATAAAAAAGCGGATATCAGCGGCTTTGCAGAATGCTTTGCCCGTCCGTGTCAAAGAAGCTCATTTGGCTTTCGTCAAAGGACAGACCAACCGCCTCTCCGGGTTTCACGCCCGCATCCCCTGCCACGCGAATGGTGATCTGTCCTAAACCGTTCGCTTGCACCACCACATAGCTTTCTGCGCCGAGATATTCGACCACGTCCACCTCTCCGTCACATTGGCCCGTGCCCGGCGTGGCGAGGGTGATGTGCTCTGGCCGAATGCCCAGGCTCACGGCTTGGCTGGTGCCGGAAAAGGCCCCGCCGCGCCCGCCTTGCAGACTGTATTGCCCGTCTTGCGTTGTGCAGGGCAGAATGTTCATTTTCGGGCTGCCGATGAACTGGGCCACAAACAGGTTGGCGGGGTTTTCATACAGCTCTCGCGGGGTGCCGACCTGCGCGATCTTGCCGAATTCCAACACGACGATCCGATCGGCCAGCGTCATCGCCTCGACCTGATCATGGGTCACATAGATCATTGTGGCGCTGAGCCGTTGATGCAGCTTGGCAATTTCAAGCCGCATATCCACGCGCAGCGCCGCGTCGAGATTTGAGAGCGGTTCGTCAAACAAAAACGCAGTCGGGTCGCGCACAATGCAGCGCCCGATGGCGACGCGCTGGCGCTGCCCGCCGGACAGATCCTTGGGTCTGCGATCCAGATAGGGCTCCAGCTTCAGAACCTCGGCGGCCTTGTTCACCTTCTCGACAATCTCGGCCTTGGGCGCGCCGGATGTTTTCAGGCTGAACCCCATATTGTCGCGCACGGTCATGTGTGGGTAGAGCGCGTAGGATTGAAACACCATCGCCAGCCCGCGTTTGGACGGCGGTTCGGCGGTGACGTCACGGTCATTGATGGTCAGCGTCCCGCGCGAAATATCCTCCAACCCACCAATCATCCGCAGCAAGGTGGACTTTCCGCAGCCGGACGGGCCGACAAAGACGATGAATTCGCCGGCTTCAATCTCAAGATCGATCCCTTTGATGACCTGAAGATCGCCGAACCATTTTTCGACACCGTTGAGTGAAATCGACCCCATCAGACGTCTCCTGCATTGGGTGAGGCCCAGGCCAGCCATATGGCTGCTGTCCAGGTAAAGGTGCCGCCGCCTGCGGGCGCGCCGGTTAGTGGGTGGAAATATTCGGCAAAGCCATGCTCGGCGATCAGAGCGGCGGTCTGGCGGCGTAGGCGTTCGCCATGCGTGTCATGACCCATATCGCTAAGCCCGCGGCCAATGAGCGTGTTCATGATCGCCCAGGTCGGCCCGCGCCAATAGCGCATGCCGTCAAAGCCTTGCGAGGTGACCGCATGGCTGGGCACTGGATAGGTGGCCGTGTCAAAGCTGGCGTCCAACGCCTTCAGCATCACATCGCAGTCGATTCCGGCATACCAGTTGAGGAAACTGGCCGAAGACAGATGTCCGGTATGGGTGCTGGTCAACAGATTGACACCGCAGAAATGCCCGCCCGGACCGCGATGGTTTTCTGCCCCGGCCTCCAGCGTGGTAATCCAGCTGTCGATCTCGTCACGCGACTCGCCCAGAAGATCGGCGATTGCTCCCAGATCGCGATGCGCGCGCAGCAGGATGAATGTTATCGTCGGGTCGGCGACGCGGAAAGGGGGGTCGCGATCCATGTCCGCATCCACCCATCCCAGCCGTTTGCCACGCTGAACCAGCCAGATATAGCGGTCATAATCCGCTTTGGTGGGCCGCATGGACGGATCGACATGCCCGGTGTCCCTGCGCGTGTATTCGCCCACCCCAACCGGATCGATCGCCGCCATGGCCGCGTCCCAATCGGGCGCATTGTCTCGCCCGGCCTCCCATGGGTGGGTGATAAAGATCATCCCTTGGTCCAACCGCCAAGTCATGAACCAGCGATGCCATTTCAGCAGTTTCGGATACAGTGTTCGGATATGCGGCAGTCCCTGGTCAGGCGCGCGGTCGTGGACCGCTTTGGCAAAACTTGCCGCGACCGGGGGCTGGCTGATCCCTGAACTGCGCACCGGACCGATGTCTTCGGTGCCCCAGACACCCGGTCCCGGGAAATAACCGGGGTCATCGGCGTGAAACAGGATATGCGGCACCATGCCAGACGGCCATTGGCCGGATAACAGCGTCTCAAGCTCTTGCCAGGCGCGGGTGATGTCGAAACTCGCAAATCCCCAGGCGGCAAAGGCGCTGTCCCAGTTCCATTGATAGGGATAAAGCCCTTCCGTAGGCACGGTATATCCGCCCCGATCATTCAGCGTGAGAATGTCGCGGGCCTGTTTGTCCAGAGAGATGGCATCCATATCCGTCATCCTTTCACTGATCCGGCCGTGAGGCCTTTGGTCATGAACCGTTCGAGACCCAGAAACAGCGCCATGATCGGCACAGTAGCCACGACAGCGCCCGCCATCAGATGCTGGCGCGGTATTTCCGAGGAGTTGAGGCTGGCAATCCCGCGCGTCAGGGTGAATTTCGTGGGATCATCCAGCAACATGAAGGCCAGCAGGAACTCATTCCAGGCGATCATGAAGACATAAAGCGATACCGAAGCAATCGCTGGCAGCGACAGCGGCAGGGTGATCTTCCAGATCACGGCCAGCCGCGACAGCCCGTCCATCAGCCCGGCCTCCTCCACCTCATGCGGAAGGCCACGGAAATATCCCTGCAGCATATACAGCGCAACAGGGATCGTCGTGACGGGGTAGATCAAAAGGATGCCCACAATCGTGTTGCGCAGCCCTGTCATTGAAAAGGCGATATAGATCGGCAGGGCCAGAACGATCACAGGCACCATGTAGATCAACAGGATCGACCGGGAAAACAGCGCCTGGCCTTTGAACCGCAGCCGCGCAACCGCATATGCGCCTGGGATCGAAAAGGCGAGGGTGATGAAAACCGTCAGCACCGAGATCAGCAGCGAATTCACCATATATGTGCCAAAGTTGAAATCGTTGAAGAGCTCGGAATAAGACCGGAACAGATCCCAGCCCCTGGACAGGTCAATCGAGAAATCGAGCGGATTTTGGATCAGCTCTGACTGGTTTTTCAGGCTGGTCATGACCATCACGTAGAACGGGATCGCAACAATCGCCGTGAAGAAGATATAGCCAAAGCCCGTCAGGAAGCGGATCAACGCCTCCTCAAACTCGTGCTTGGTCAGCTTTGAGTGTCCGGGCAGCGGGGCCAGGATCACGGCCAGTGACCAGCCCGTGGCAAGCCCGGTGGCCGCATTGACCAGAGCCGCGGCCATCATGCCAGTATCAGCGGCCACCGGCCCGATGCCGATGGCGCCTAACATGCCAAGACCCACAGCCACCAACCCACCGGTCAAAGGGGGTGTCAGACCGCGGATCAACATGGCCCCACCCACAACCCCCCCCC
>JABSSB010000090.1 GCA_013214715.1 Paracoccaceae bacterium
GTGCTGGGCTTTGTGCCGCTGGGCGAACCCCGCGTTGCGGCCCTTGAATCAGTTTATGACCCTCCCAAGACCTTGCCCGATGATGTCAGCGGGATCATTCTTTTGTCTGGCAGCGAACAGCGCGGGCCGTCGCTTCGCTGGGATGATCCACAATTGAACGAAGCCGGAGACCGCGTGATCGCTACGGCGCGGCTGGCGCGCGCCTTGCCGCAAACAGAGGTGATCATCACCGGCGGCGCAGGGCATCGCGGATGGGCTGGAGACACCAGCCAGGCCAGCCTGTCCGCGGCGCTATTGATGGAATTGGGCATCGTGCCGGCACGGATCACCTTGGAAGAAAACGCGCGGAACACGGCCCAGAATGCGGATTTCTCCCGACAGTTGGTGCGTCCCACCGCGCAGGACCGCTTCATTCTGGTGACCAGCGGCTTTCACATGCCGCGCAGCGTTGGGGCGTTCTGCGCGGCGGGCTGGACCGGGCTGATCCCCTGGCCCACCGATTTCCGCACCGCGCGCACAGACTGGCCCCTGATCGGTCGCTGGCAGTTTCGCAGCAATCTTGACTTGCTCAACCGGGCAATCCGCGAACATGTGGGCATGATCGCCTATGGGCGCACTGGACGCTGGATCGCACCCGACAGCGCGCCGGGCTGTCTGGCGGTGGATTAGACGCTGCGATCGCGTGGACGGAACAAGCCGCGCATGCGCCGGAACGGCGCCATCATCCAATAAACCCAGCGCCAGCGCAGCGACAGGCCCAGCGCGGCAATATCGCTGCGTTGCACCACCCGCTGTTCAAAGGCTTGCAATTTATATCCCAGACCGGGCCGCAACCGCATCCCCATGCGAAAACGCATCAAAACGCCGGGCAAATCCCCTGGCCTCGCCACCACGGGCGCGGGATCATCGATGATACATCGCAGCATCAACCGCAGCAGCACGGGGTCAACCTCCCGCTCATGCATCAGGTCATCGCCCGGACCCGGTCCCATCAGCATCCGACGCAGGCGCAGGCTGGTGGCCAGCATACGGGTGGTTCCGGACAGGCGTGCCAGTTCTGGCAGGCGATCAAGATCCTGCAGAGCGCATCGGCGCAGCATATGATCCATATCCATCAGCCATTTCAGCCGGAACCAACCATGTTTGGCGCCGTGCACGATGACGTAAAACAGATGCTCGACATCGCGCAGCGTGGTTACCGGCACAGGAAAACTTTGGTCCTGATCGCTCACTGCAAACATCTGATCGGCTCTCCAGCTAAGTAGGCGGGCATTGCCGCTGGGTCGGACCTGCAGATCGACAACCGCGCCGTCTGCGACGCGGGTATATTGGAAATCGGCCTTCAGATGCAGACGCATGTCCCGCCCGTTTTCGGGCAGATCATCTTCATCTGGCAGCTCAAATCTGGCCCCTTGCATCTGCGCATGCGCTGCATCCACGTCCTCGGGCCGGATCAGCAGATCAAGATCAAAGGTCTGCCGCTGTCCCAGACTGTCATAAAACCGCCGGGCCAGAACGGGACCTTTAAGAACCATCACCTCGATCCCTGCCGCGTCAAACAGGGGCAAAAGCTCGGTCAGCAGCTTGACCTGATGCAAGGCCCGCATCGTTTGGCGCTGGGCACGGGCGGCAAAGCTCTGCGCCACGGCGTCCGGGGCCAGTCCGGGCCAGCGTGTCAGCGTGGCGTGCACCAGCCCATCGACCCGGTGCCGGGCCGAGACCGATTGCAGCCGCGCCCAATCCGCCCCGCGTGCGGCCGCACGCAAGGTCGGGCCGTCAGGCGCCGCCGTGATCAGGGCACACAGCAGACGCAACTCTGGGTCATCAATGGGCGCCGTCATCTGTCCAGATTTCCACACTCAGCTCCGGCCTGCAACGCGGCCGCGGCTTCACTTTGACCGCAAATCGCTTTCGGATTGGTCAAGAAACCACGCATAGGTGCGTTCTATCCCCTGCCGCAGTGGTATTTTTGCCGTCCATCCCAGCCGCGCCAGACGGCTGACATCCATCAGCTTGCGCGGCGTGCCGTCGGGTTTTGAGGCGTCAAAGGCGATCTGACCGCCAAAGCCTGCCACCTCGGCCACGGTTTCGGCGAGCTCCCGGATGGTGATATCCGTACCGGTGCCGACATTGATATGGCTCAGCATCGGCTGGGTTTCGCTTTGGTAAGTGCCTGCATCCAACTCATGCACAAAAAGCGACGCTTCGGCCATGTCATCCACGAATAGGAATTCGCGCATCGGCTTGCCTGAACCCCAGACCGTGACCGTGTCGGCCCCATCCCGTGCCGCTTCGTGAAATCGGCGGATCAGGGCGGGCAGGACATGGCTGTTTTTGGGATGAAAATTGTCGCCCGGCCCATAAAGATTGGTCGGCATGACCGAGCGGTAATCAACCCCATATTGCCGATTATAGCTTTCGCAGATCTTGATCCCGGCGATCTTGGCCACGGCATAGGGCTCATTTGTCGGCTCCAGCGTGCCGGTCAGCAATGCGTCTTCGCGCATCGGCTGCTCTGCGAGTTTGGGATAGATGCAGGATGAGCCCAACTGCAAAAGGCGCGTCACCCCGGCAGCATAGGCCTGATGGATGACGTTGCACTGGATCATCATGTTTTCATAGATGAATTGCGCCGGATAGCTGTTATTGGCGACAATCCCGCCCACCTTGGCAGCTGCCAGAATGACCTCATCGGGTTGCGCGGTCTGAAAAAACGCCGCCACTGCTGCCTGATCGGTCAGGTCCAGTTCGGACGACCGCCGCGTGATCAGCTCAATCGCCTCACCCGCTGCGCGCCGGGCCTCCAGCTTTCGCAGGATTGCGCCCCCGACCATGCCGCGATGGCCTGCCACATAGATGCGTCGCATGATCGCCTCTTTGTTCAGTTCTCGACACTCACCGGCACATCCATCCCATGCGCTTTCAGCAGGGCGTGGCGCTGGGCGGTTTTCAGGTCCTCGCGCACCATCTCGGCACACATCTCCTGCACGGTGATCTCTGGCACCCAGCCCAGCTTCTGCTTGGCCTTGGCCGGATCGCCCAACAGCGTCTCAACTTCGGCCGGACGGAAATAGCGCGGATCGATTCGCATCACCACGTCGCCCGGATTCACCGCCGGAGCGTTGTCACCATCAACCGCATCGACAATCGCCACCTCGTCGATGCCTTCCCCTTCAAAGCGCAGCGTCACGCCAAGTTCCGCCGCCGACCAGACGATGAACTGGCGCACGGAATACTGCACGCCGGTGGCGATGACGAAATCCTCGGGCACGTCCTGTTGCAGCATCATCCACTGCATCCGGACATAATCCTTGGCGTGGCCCCAATCGCGAAGGCTGTCGATATTGCCCATATAAAGGCAGTCTTCGAGACCCTGCGCGATATTGGCTAGCCCGCGTGTGATCTTGCGCGTCACAAAGGTTTCGCCGCGCCGCGGGCTTTCGTGATTGAACAGGATGCCATTGCAGGCATACATCCCATAGGCTTCGCGGTAATTCACCGTGATCCAATAGGAATAGAGCTTTGCCACCGCGTAAGGAGAACGCGGATGGAACGGTGTGGTTTCGCGCTGAGGCGTCTCCTGCACCAGCCCGTAAAGCTCGGATGTCGAAGCCTGATAAAACCGCGTCTTGCTCTCCAGCCCCAGAAAGCGGATCGCCTCCAACAGCCGCAACGTGCCGATCCCGTCGACATCGGCGGTGTATTCTGGCGCCTCGAAACTGACCGCCACATGGCTTTGCGCGCCCAAATTATAGACCTCGTCAGGCTCAACCTCGCGCATGATGCGGGTCAGGTTCGACGTGTCCGACAGGTCGCCATAATGCAGCTTGAACCGCGCGCTGTCGGTCTGCGGACCTTCATAGATGTGATCGACGCGCTGCGTGTTGAACGACGACGCTCGGCGTTTGATGCCATGCACCTCATAGCCTTTGCTTAGAAGGAATTCCGCAAGGTACGATCCGTCCTGCCCGGTCACCCCGGTGATCAGCGCTGTCTTGGTCACATCGGTCTCCGCAGCCAGTCAATCCCGTCCTCTTTATCAGGCGCGAAGCCGAATTCAATGCGTCAGCCGCCCTGCATCCTGTGCATGGCTCTGGCGTTGCGTTGCCCAAAGACATGCGCTAGCGGTTGGGCAGCGTAGTGATCTGACGTAGGTGGCCCAATGATTGTTCCCGTTTTGCTCTCCGGTGGTTCGGGGACGCGTCTTTGGCCGAAATCCCGCAAATCCTATCCCAAGCAATTCGTGCCACTTGTCGGGGACACCACCTTGTTCCAATCCTCGGCGCTGCGCCTGTCTGGGCCCGGCTATGCGCCGCCCATCGTGGTGACGAATTCCGATTTCCGCTTCATCGTGACCGAGCAGCTATTGGAGATCGGGCAAGATCCCGAAGCCGTTCTGATCGAACCGCAGGGCCGCAACACAGCGCCTGCGGTTCTGGCCGCAGCGCTTTGGCAGGAAAAGATCGACCCCGAAGCGCTGATGCTGGTGGCGCCGTCAGATCATGTCGTTCCGGATAGTGAGGCCTTTCGCCAAGCAGTCGAGGCCGGGGCCGACACCGCCCGTTCTGGCCGTTTGGTGACCTTTGGCATCAAGCCGTCGCATCCCGAAACCGGCTATGGCTATCTCTCGCTGGATGAAGATCCGGGCGATTTCGCCCCGCGCCCGCTGAAACTGCGCGGCTTTGAAGAAAAACCCAATGAAGCCCGCGCGCAAGAGATGCTGGCCGCTGGCACCTATCTGTGGAATGCGGGGATTTTCTTGTTTTCCGTCAAGGCGATGATCGCCGCCTTTGAAACCCACGCGCCACAGCTGATCGGCCCGGCCCGCCGCGCCATCGAGGAGGGCAAACCCGATCTGGGCTTTTTCCGCCTCGCGCCCGAGCCGTGGTCAGAGCTGGAAGACATCTCGATCGATTACGCGGTGATGGAGCGTGCAGATAATCTGTCGGTCGTGCCCTTTGCCGCCGGTTGGTCTGATCTGGGCGGCTGGGATGCGGTTTGGCGCGAAAGCGCGCAGGATGATCGTGGCGTTGCCACCGCCGGGCAGGCCACGGCGATTGATTGCGACAGCACGCTTCTGCGTTCGGAAGATGACCGGGTGCAACTGGTGGGGATCGGGCTGAAGGATATCGTGGCTGTGGCCATGCCGGACGCTGTTCTGGTGGCGGATGCGTCGCGCGCGCAGGATGTGAAACTGGCGGTCAGTGCGCTGAAGGACAAAGGCGCGCAGCAGGCCACGCATTTTCCCAAGGATCACCGCCCTTGGGGCTGGTTTGAAAGCCTTGTGATCGGTGACAGGTTTCAGGTCAAACGCATCCATGTTCATCCCGGTGCGGCACTGTCGCTGCAATCGCATCACCACCGCTCGGAACATTGGATCGTTGTCGAAGGCACCGCCAAGGTCACCGTGGATGACGACGTCAAACTGGTGAGCGAGAACCAGTCTGTTTATATCCCTCTGGGCGCGGTGCATCGCATGGAAAACCCGGGCAAAGTGCCGATGGTCCTGATCGAAGTGCAGACCGGCACCTATCTGGGTGAAGACGATATCATGCGCTACGAAGACATCTATTCCCGCAGCTGACCCATTGCGGCGCGGCGGTTTCAGGCTTAACTCGCTGGGAACCAATCGGAGCGGGCCGCCATGACAAAGACAATCGCCGTGATCGGGCTGGGCTATGTGGGCCTGCCGCTGGCCGTGGCCTTTGGCGCGCAGCGTCCGGTGATCGGCTTTGACATCAACCGCGCCCGCATTGACGCGTTGCGCGCAGGCCATGATGCCACCCGCGAGATCGAGGCTGCAGAGCTGGCCTCTGCCCGTTACCTGACCCTGACCGATGACATCGCCGATCTTGCCCCGGCGCAGATTTACATCATCACGGTGCCGACACCGATTGACGCTCATAACCGGCCCGACCTTGGGCCGCTGCGGGCAGCGTCGGAAACGGTTGGTCGGGTGCTCAAGCGCGGCGATATCGTGATTTACGAATCCACCGTCTATCCCGGCGCGACCGAAGAGGATTGTGTCCCGATCCTTGAACAGGCGTCAGGCCTGCGCTTCAACACNGATTTCTTTGCCGGCTATTCGCCCGAACGGATCAACCCCGGCGACAAGACGCACCGGCTGGCNGATATTCTGAAAGTCACGTCTGGATCGACGCCCGAGATCGCGGCCGAGATTGACGCGCTTTATGCGCAGATCGTCACGGCGGGCACTTATTTGGCCCCGTCGATCAAGGTGGCCGAGGCCGCGAAGGTCATCGAAAACACCCAGCGTGATATCAACATCGCGCTGATCAATGAAATGGCGATCCTGTTCAACAAGCTCGACATTGATACCGGAGAGGTGCTGGAAGCCGCCGGAACGAAATGGAATTTCCTACCCTTCCGCCCCGGCCTTGTCGGCGGGCACTGCATCGGGGTGGACCCTTATTATCTGGCACATAAGGCCGAAGTGGTCGGCTATCACCCTGAAATTATCCTTGCCGGTCGGCGGTTGAACAGCGCGATGGGCGCTTATGTCGCCAGTCGTCTGGTCAAGGCGATGATGCGCGCCGGGCAGGATCTGGCCGAAGCGCGAATTCTGGTCCTGGGTCTGACCTTCAAGGAAAACTGCCCCGATCTGCGCAACACCCGCGTGATTGATGTGATCCGCGAGTTGCAGGATTACGGTGCCACGGTCGATGTGCATGACCCCGAAGCCGATGCCGTTCTGGCCCGCGACAGTTTCGGCCTGACGCTGACAGAGGACCCGCAAACCGGCATCTATGACGCGGTTCTGCTGGCCGTGCCGCATCGCGGTTTTGTCGCACGCGGCGCGGCATGGCTGCAGGCGCTGGGCCGCCCTGGTGCCGTGATTTTCGACATGAAATCGGTCTATGACACGTCCGAAAGTGATCTGCGGCTCTGACAGGGCTCCTGCGACTTGATGGAGGGGGGCATTCCGGCTTAGGTGTCTGTGACCCCCGATTTGCAAAGAGGTTTTTGAGAATGCGTGTTTTGGTAACGGGTGGGGCTGGATACATTGGCAGCCATACGGTTCTGGAATTGATGGCCGCCGGGCATGACGTCCAGGTTCTCGANAATTTTGAAAACGCCTCGCCCGAGGTTCTGGTGCGTCTGCGCGAGCTCAGCAATGGAGAGCTGAGCCATGTCGAAGCCGATATCCGCGACAGCGACAGGCTGGCGCAGGTCATGCAGGATTTCCGACCCGAGGCGGTGGTGCATTTTGCGGGGCTGAAATCGGTGCCCGAATCCGGGACCAACCCGCTGCGCTATTACGACGTGAACGTCACGGGCACGCTGCGGTTGGTCAAGGCGATGGAGGCCGTGGGCTGTGGCCGCATCATCTTTTCGTCCTCGGCTACGGTCTATGGCGCGCCGCAATATCTGCCCTATGACGAAAAGCATCCCTGCGCGCCGGTGAATGTCTATGGCCGGACCAAGCTGATGGCCGAACAGGCCCTGACCGATTGGCAGGCTACCCAGCCCGGCAGTTCCGTTGTGCTGTTGCGTTATTTCAATCCGGTCGGCGCGCATGCCTCGGCCCAGATTGGCGAAGACCCGCGTGGCGTGCCCGGCAATCTGATGCCTTTCGTGGCGCAGGTGGCTGTGGGTCGGCGCGAAACGCTGCAAGTCTTTGGCGATGATTATGACACGCCCGACGGCACCGGTGTGCGCGACTATATCCATGTCGTCGATCTCGCACGGGCGCATCTGGCGGCACTGGATGCAGCCTCTGGCGCGTCGGTCTATAATGTTGGCACCGGCACCGGCTATTCCGTGATGGATATGGTCAAAGGGTTCGAAGCCGCCAGCGGTCGCCCGATCCCGTTGGAAATCAGCGCCCGCCGCCCCGGCGATCTGCCCGCCTATTACGCCGACAGCTCTCGCGCGCAGGCCGAGCTGAACTGGCGGGCTGAGCATACGCTCGACGATATCTGCGCGAGCACATGGCGCTGGCAGTCCCAAAACCCCAACGGTTACTAATTCGGATTTGCGGCGCCAAACGGACGGTCGGTCCTCAAACTGTGCTTTGCACCCACCTTCACTGTGTGAGGGTGCGTTTTATGCATTGGTTTGTGTTGGAAAGAGTGGTGAGCCGTACAGGATTCAAACCTGCGACCCACTGATTAAAAGTTCTACTAAACTATAATATATTTATATAATAAAAACAATAATTAAGGTCACATTTTGGTGGCTAACAAGTAGCTTACACGCGATGTGGTGGCCACTATTTTGGCCCCACTGGAGTAGCCCCCTGAAAGTGGTCCACCAACTGGGGTAGATTTGTCCCACAATTTGGAGGATCAGCGATGGCTGGAAAGCGAGAAAAGCCGGCAGATTTAGTATCAAAGCTTCGGCAGGTTGAAGTTCTGCAAGGGCAAGGAATGACGATTGCTGAGGCGGTGCGCCAAATCGGCGTAACGCAGCAGACGTTCTATCGATGGCGCAAGCTGTATGGCGGCATGGGCCGATCTCAGCTCAAGCGTCTGAAGGAGCTTGAGAAAGAGAACCAGCGGCTACGGCGTGCGGTTTCCGATCTGACATTGGACAAGCTCATATTGACTGAAGCAGCGCAGGGAAACTTCTGAGCCCTTCGCGTCGCCGAAAGTGCATCGACCATGTGCGACAGGAACTCGACATGTCTGAGCGTCGTGCCTGCCGCGCCTTGGGGCAGCATCGTTCGACACAGAGAAAGGTTCCGCAAGGCCGGGCCGATGAGGAGCGGCTGACCGATGACATCATCGAACTAACCGCCCAATATGGGCGATATGGTTGAACGGGTGAGACGCGTTCACGTAGCTAAATCACTTAATTACCTGTGAAATGTGGGATAATCATCCCGAAAGTGCATTTATCCTAAAAATTACGTCTGTTCAGCACCTGATTAAGCGCGGCGTACAAATCAGACTTTGCGACTGGTTTTTTCAAAAGGATTTCGGAGGTTGCAATACCTAAATTCTCCAGGCCACCTCTGGTGTAACCGGACATGTGAATGATACCAATTTCGGGTTTTGCTGCTTTTATTTTTAACGCAAGCTCTGCACCTTGAAGCTTGCCGGGCATAACGATATCCGTAATCATTACGTCAAAGTTTTTATCATGATGAAAAATTTCAAGAGCCTCATCGCCTAACCTTGCGCTCACGACCTCGTATCCGTCAGCTTTCAAGCGCCTTTCCATGACTTTTCGAACATCTTCCATATCTTCTACTAACAGGATACGCGCCATTGAAGTGTCGGATTTTTGACCGCTGCGTTCGGTAGGGTTAACGTCCATAACAGATGCTGGCAGGGCCATTTTAATACTGGTGCCACGTGATGCTTTACTTTTGATTTGGACGTCTCCGCCAGATTGCTTTGCAAAACCGCGAACCCTTGCCAACCCAAGACCGGAGCCCTTTCCAACGGGTTTCGTGGTAAAGAACGGCTCGAACACCCGAGGCAAGTCTTTTTCCGCGATGCCTTCTCCGGTATCTGAGACTTCGATCACTACGTAAACGCCTGGGCGCAAGTCCTTGTGCTCTTGCGTAGCGGCGTTTCTACAATTGATCTGTCGTGCTGATATCTTAAGTATCCCGCCGTTTGGCATCGCATCGCGGGCGTTTAGGACGAGATTTAGAATGCAACTCTCAAGCATAGATGGATCGGCTTCGATGGGCCACAGAGTATCGGGGATGTCAAATACTACGTCTTGGTGTGCTGGAAGTGTTCGATGGATGATCTTCTCCAAATTGGCAAACATCTCCTTCAATAAAATATGCCGAGGACGCAGAGGCGCTTTACGAGCGAAATTCAGCAGGCTGCCTGTTAGGTCCTTTCCCCGAAGTACCGCATCTAGTGCGGCGCCTGTTAGTTCAGATCGGACGAACGGATCGTTTTCTTCCTGCAGCAGTTCGATGTTACCCATAATAACTGCCATAAGGTTGTTGAAATCGTGCGCAACACCCCCGGCAAGTTGTCCAAAAGCTTCCATCTTCTGAGCCTGGTTCAGTTGACGCTCTCGTTCGATATGATCTGTTCGATCTTGGATGCTGCCGAAAAGCGCATTCGCTCCGCCGGAACAATCCA
>JABSSB010000091.1 GCA_013214715.1 Paracoccaceae bacterium
GCTTTGGAAATCCAACTCGATTGATTTCAAAGCAGGGTATTCGTTCACTGTGGCGCCTTTGGTTGTCGACGGCGTTGTGATCGTTGGCATCTCTGGCGGTGAGTACGGCATTCGTGGCTACATCGAAGCCTATGACGCAGACACGGGCGAACAGCTCTGGCGCACCTACACGGTTCCCGAGCCCGGTGATCCCGGTTCTGAAACATGGCCTGAGGGCGATGCATGGGAACGCGGTGGTGGCCCTGCATGGCTGACAGGTACCTATGATCCAGAGTTGAACCTGGTCTATTGGGGAACTGGCAATGCAGGACCGTGGAATGCCGGTGTCCGTCCTGGCGACAACCTCTACACCACGTCGATCCTTGCGCTGGATCCGAAATCTGGCGAGATCCAGTGGCACTATCAGACCACGCCGAACGATCCGTTTGATTACGATGCCACAAACGAACTGGTGCTGGCTGAAATCGACGGTCAAAAAGTGGTCATGCAGGCCAACCGGAACGGCTTCTTTTATGTTCTGGACCGAACGAACGGCAAGCTGTTGGCGGCCAACAAGTTCGTAGATCGGGTGGATTGGGCTGACAGTATCGATCTGAATACCGGCCGCCCCGTCGAAACGCCGGTAGCACTGGGTGCGAGGTCGGGCGAGCAAGTCACCTTCTGGCCAAGCGCGTTTGGCGGCAAGAACTGGTCGCCTATCTCGTATAATCCCGATCGCAATACGGCCTTCATCAACACGCTCAATATCGGCATGAATTACAAGGCAGTCGAACCCACCTATCGCGCAGGTGTGTTTTACTTTGGTGCCGAGTTCAGTTGGGATTGGCCGGAGCAAAACCGTGGTTACCTGCGGGCGATTGATCCAATGACAGGCGATGTCAAATGGCAGGACGGAACTGGAATTCCGCGCTTTGCCGGCATCTTGTCCACCGGTGGTGATCTCGTCTTTACCGGCACGCAAACCGGCATGTTCGAAGGCTTCCATGCGGAAACCGGAGAAAAGCTCTATGAGTTCAATGTTGGTACGGGCATCGTGGGCCAGCCCATGACTTGGGACATGGATGGTCGGCAGTATGTCAGCCTCGCTGTCGGCAGCGGTGCGGTTTACACGCTGTTCTCTGGCGACGAACGGCTGGCGAGCGCACCTGCGGGTGGCTCGATCTGGACATTTGCGCTGCCGGAGTAGAGCTCTTGAAAACGTCAAACACTGTTTTGGCCGCAATATTGGCGCTCTCCGGAGCGCCAATATTCGCTGAGGGTACTGTTCCAGACCTGGAGTTTGGCACAAAAACCTACAAGGATTTTTGTTCGCACTGCCATGGTCTGAACATGGTCAATCCCGGTACATCCTCATACGATTTGAGGAAATGGCCGCGGGATAACAAACCCGACTTTCTGCATGCAGTCGCTAACGGCAAGGGTGACATGCCCGCATGGGGCGACATCCTTTTACCCGGCGAATTGGAGGCGCTTTGGGTCTATGTCGCAACGCGCGCCGGCACAGAGCCGCTGCCCGAAGAGTAACCCCCAAAGGAGCTGCAGCACATTATGTGGAAAGGCGTCACGCTTTTAAGTCTGCTTGTCGGATTTTGCCATCAAGCAGAGCCGGTAAACGCGTCCAGTGCAGAACTTCAGACCCTCACACCGAAAACCCTGACAGTGTGTTTGCCACGCAATGGCGGGGTCATGTCCGGCAGGCGACTGACCGGTGGCAGTGGCTTCGACTACGCTGTCAGCACGGCACTTGCTGAACATATGGGGCTTTCCCTTTCGGTGGTCTGGATCGAAAATGAACTTGACGAAGAGAGTGACCCGATCCGGGAAACCTACGCACTTCTGGCGTATGGGCTGTGCGATGCGGTGCCGGGGCATCCGCGCTATGAAAGCTCGGTGGGTGCCCCCGATTTTGCGCGCGCGTCGCTGCCCCGTTGGCTGGATATGCCTCAGGAAATCGATCCGGACACCGGCTTGCTCAAGGATACGCTTGCCGGATTTGTCGATGTGTTTCCAGTTGCGGTGACAGAAGGCTACATGCGGTCAGAGATCGGCATGCTGTACCGCAAGGGAGGCACAGAGCCGGAAGGCTTGCAGGACCGGAACGGGCGGCAGGTGGCCGTCCAGCAAGGCACGCTGTCTGGCGCAATTGCGACGGTTCAGGTCGCCCCGTCCGAGCGCGCAGACATCGTAACACTCAACCCCGGTGCAGGGTTTCTTTGGGACGTGGAAACCAGTGGATATCCTTTGGCTTTGGTTGATGTCGCAGCTTTTGACGCGCATCGAAAAGCCTTTCCGGCAACCACATTGCAACTGGCAAACTGGCGACATCCGATTGGAATGGATATTGGCATCGCGGTCTTGGCAGATAACGCGCCCTTACAGCTTTCGTTAAACAGCGCGATCAAGGAACTTTTGATCAGTGGCGATTTGCCGGACGTAGCCGCCGCTGAAGGACTGACCTATGCAGCGCCCCAAAGCGCCCACCTGATGCCCGTCCTCACACTTGCCACTTTGAGGTCAATGCGATGATGCGCTCGGTTCTCAGCGTGATCTTGGCCTGTGTCGCTTCAATTGCGGGCGCGGCAGACGTGAACACGGCCATTATCAGGGTCGAGTACCCACAATTGGCGCCGATTTCGCGGTTCGAGGAAAAAACCGCGGATCTTGCCTTCGCCGGTGCAGACTTGGCAACGCAGGACAATCAAACAACAGGCCAATTTCTGGGTCATAATTTCAAGACAATACATGTGGCTGCTGAGCCGGCTGACGTTGTGTCTGCTGCGGCTGAGTTGCGGGCAGAAGGAATTGAGATCATTGTGGTGTCCGCCCGCGCAGACGAACTCTTGGCCATTGCTGACGCAGCACAGGACGCTTTGATCCTCAATGCGGGGGCCGCTGATACGGCGTTGCGCGGGGCTGAGTGCCGCGCAAATGTCCTGCATTTAACCCCGAGTGATGCGATGCGGGCAGATGCGGTCGCGCAATTCTCAGTCTGGAAGAAGTGGACGCGGTGGTTTCTGGTGCGCGGGTCAAACCCCGCCGATATCCAACTGGCCGAAGAGTACAAACGCGCCGCCAAGAAATTTGGGGTGAATGTTGTAGAAGAGCGGGAAATTCTGGATACGGGCGGATCGCGCCGCGCTGACACTGGGCATGTTCTTGTTCAAAAACAGATCCCAGTGCTTGTGCAGAACCCCAAAAGGCACGACGTGGTCATCGCAGCCGATGCCTCAGATGTCTTTGCGCCCTATTTGCCGTTTCATCTGTGGGACCCCCGCCCTGTTTTGGGATCGGCGGGCCTGCGTCCCGTAAGCTTCAATCCCGCCACAGAGAGTTGGGGGGGCACCCAGTTTCAGACCCGCTTTGAAAAGCTCTCTGGCCGATATGTAACAGAGGCGGACTACGACGCGTGGCTTGCCCTGCGCGCGGTTGGCGAGGCCGTGGTACGCACAGGTAGCGCAGACCCAAGTGACCTGCGCACCTTTATGTTGAGCGACGATTTCGAGTTGGCGGCTTTCAAGGGCCAGCCGGTGACTTTCCGAAAATGGAACGGCCAGATGCGTCAACCCATTTTGCTCTATGACGGGCGGATCAATGCCAGTGTTTCCCCTCAGGAAGGCTTCCTCCATCCCGTTTCGCCCCTGGATACGCTGGGAGCAGATGAACCTGAAACTGACTGCAAAGCTTTTGGAGAGTAGTATGCGCCTATTGGTTCTTTTCTTCACCTTTCTGCTCGCATCCGTAGCCCATGCCGATCGAATTTTTGTCAGCAATGAACGCAGCAACACGGTTACAGTCATCGACGGCAGCACTTGGGAAGTTTTGACAGAATTCCCGGCCGGTTTGCGCCCGCGCGGGATCACCGTCAGCCCAGATGGGAGCAAACTCTATGTCTGCGCTTCGGACGACAATCTCGTCCGCGTGTTTGATACCAGCAGCTATGAAGAGCTTTTCACATTGCCTTCAGGCCCGGACCCGGAATTGTTCGTGCTCGAACCAAATGGCCGTCGTCTCTACATTGCCAATGAAGACGATAATTTGGTCACCGTCGTGGATACGCAGACCAAAGAGGTTCTCGCCGAAGTCCCAGTGGGCGTGGAGCCCGAGGGCATGGCGATAAGCCCCAATGCACGCATTGTGGTCAATACCTCGGAAACAACGAACATGGCGCATTTCATCGACACCGAGACCAACACCATCAAGTACAACATGCTTGTCGATCAGCGCCCCCGCTATGCCGAGTATACGTCTGACGGAACACGCCTGTTTGTGACCGCTGAAATCGGAGGCACGGTTTCCGTTTTCGACATTGATGGTGATGGCGCCCCAACAGAGGTTGGTAAAATCTCGTTTCAAGTTGCCGGCGTGCAGCCAGAATGGTTGCAGCCAGTCGGCGCCAAGGTAACGTCGGACGGGCAATGGCTGTTCGTGGCGCTTGGCCCCTCCAATCGCGTTGCTGTGGTCGACGCGAAGACATTGGAGGTGGAGAAATACATCCTTGTCGGCGAGCGGGTTTGGCAATTGGCATTCACGCCGGGCGAAGAGTACCTGCTGACAACGAATGGCAACACAAATGATATCACAGTGATCGACGTGGCCAGCCAGGAGGCGGTACGCTCAATCCCTGTGGGACAGCAGCCTTGGGGCGTGATTGTTGCGCCAGGTATCAATTAGGAGGGAAAATGCATCGTTCTGTATCGGCTATCATTGCTGCGCTGCTTGCAGGGCCCGCTCTTGCCGCGCCACTGTGCGACAACTTCGGCTTTGCGGGGCTTCTGGCCGCTTGCAATCGCGGCGAAGAGATTGAAATCACCCTCGCTTCAGGCAAACCCTTGGGCGAGGATGTTGTTTTGCAATCCGGTGCCTATTACGAGATGATGATCACGTCCGACGGCAGCGCCGAGCTTGCCTTGTCGGGCCCGGGCTTTTTCCGCGCAATTTGGATGGATGAGATCGTCATAAATGACATCGAGATCCGCCCCATGGCGATCGACAGCTTCGAATTCGATGATGCGGGGACGGCAGAGCTTTCATTCATCGCGATTAAGCCGGGCGCTTATGAACTGAAAATCCCAGGCTCAGTTGGAGAGTCGCAAAGGATCAAAATTCAGATCCAGTAGAAGGCTAGCGGGATACCCGCATCCGCCGTAAGGAAAGAAGCGCCGTGACCGCATTGGAAGTGGAGAATGTTGGTTTTCGCTACGGTGCGCGCACCGCCCTGAGCGAGGTGTCCTTTCGCCTTGAAGCGGGTCAGTTTTGCGCTCTTTTGGGCCCGAATGGCGCTGGGAAATCAACGCTCTTTTCCATACTCGCACGGCTCAACGATATCCAAGCCGGTCGGGTGACTATTGCTGATTGCGATCTGGCCGCGCAGCCGCTCAAGGCACTGGCACAGGTGGGGATTGTTTTCCAACAACCAACCCTCGATCTGGATATGACTGTCCAGCGAAACATGATGTACTTTGCCGCCCTTCATGGCCTTCACGGGGCGCGGGCCCGCCGTAAAATCGAGCAGGCACTGTCTCTGCTTGGGATGGCTGAGCGCTCCACCGAAAAGGTCCGCACATTGAATGGCGGTCATCGGCGCAGGATGGAAATTGCGCGCGCCCTCATTCACGAGCCAAAGCTGCTTTTGCTGGACGAGCCTACAGTGGGCCTCGATGCGGAAACACGCAGGGCAATAACGGACCATGTGCACAATCTTGCCGCTTCTGGCCTGAGCGTTCTTTGGGCGACACATTTGGTCGATGAAGTCGATGACGGCGACCGTGTGATCGTTCTGCACGAAGGCCATGTCAGGGCGGACGCAACGGCCGCAGATCTTGCGGGCAACCGCTCCTTGGTCGACGCCTATCTGGAGCTTACAGGCGCGGCGGAGACATCATTGTGACGCGGTACCTTGTTGCCTTCCAAGCGATCGTGGCGCGCGAATTGTTGCGTTTTACATCGCAACGGGGCCGCTTTCTGTCTGCGCTCGTGCGNCCTTTGGTCTGGTTGCTGATCTTTGCAGCNGGNTTTCGGGCGGCATTGGGGATTTCAATTATCCCCCCTTACCTCACCTACATAACCTACGAGGTCTATATTCTGCCCGGTCTGTGCGCGATGATCTTGCTGTTTAATGGTATGCAGTCTTCGCTGTCTCTAGTTTATGACCGCGAAATGGGCTCGATGCGTCTTTTGCTGACAGCGCCCTTGCCCCGATGGTGGCTTTTGCTTTCCAAGCTTTGTGCGGGCGTGTTCGTTGGTGTGTTGCAGGTCTATGCCTTTTTACTGCTTGCCGCCCTCTTTGGCGTAGACCTCCCGCCTGCCGGCTACCTCCTGATTTTGCCTGCCCTCATCATTGCAGGCTTCATGCTTGGCGCACTTGGCCTGCTGATTTCGAGTTTGGTTCAGCAACTCGAAAACTTCGCCACGGTGATGAATTTCGTCATATTCCCGGTCTTTTTCCTGTCCAGCGCGCTTTATCCCCTTTGGCGCATGCGGGAGAGTTCGGAATTTCTATACTATGTTTGCGCAGTAAACCCGTTCACCTATGCCGTCGAGTTGATCCGGTTCAGCGCTTATTCAGCGTTCTCGTCCATGTCGCTGCTGGTTGTGGTGATCACCGGCATCTTATTTTTCGGGTTTTCAGTTATCGCGTACACCCCGGCCCGTGCCGGCCAGAGAGGACGGGGGCCAAGTCAAACATGATCCGAGCGATTGTCTCCACATGGCTTTGCTTTTTGTTCTGGAGCCCGCCTGTCGCGGCGCAAGAGCGCGTGGATGTTGCACTTGTCCTTGCCGCAGACATTTCCTACTCGATCGGTCCTTACGAGTTGGACTTACAACGCCGCGGCTACATCCGGGCCTTTCGGTCGACAGATGTCATAAAAACCATCACCAGCGGTCGACGTGGCCGCATCGCGGTCTCCTATCTGGAGTGGGCGGGGGAAAATAGTCAAACTCTGGTGTTGCCGTGGACGATCATTGACGGGTTCGAAAGCTCCTATGGCGTTGCCGAAGCTCTGACCAAAGCGCCCTTGCAGCGCAGCGGAGAAACATCGATTTCAGGCGCTTTGGACACGGCCCGCATATTGTTTGCAACGGCGCCCCCGGCAGATCGGCTTATCATTGACCTGTCAGCCGATGGGTACAACAACTCAGGGGATCTGGTCGAAGCAGCCCGTGCGCGCAATCTTTGGTTCGGGATCACGATTAACGGCCTGCCAATCGTCAATGATGACGCGCCGGACCTGGAAGCCTACTTCCGTGATTGCGTCTCCGGTGGACCAGGGCACTTCAACATCGCCGTAAGCGAGTTTGATCATTTCGCCCCAACCTTGAAACGCAAACTGATTGCAGAAATCGCGGGCATTGGACCTGAAAGAGTTTACCGCGCCAATGATGCCCCCCAGGCAGATTGCGAGATAGGTGAGCGTAAAGTACGCGAGGAATATAACCGCCAACTCGACGATATTACCGGAGGGAAATCAGAGCGTTGGCGGTGGTCAGAAGATTAAAAGAATGCGCCTTGCAGTGATTTGAGAACAGAAATCTCATCAACGGGAAACCCGGATCACACCCGCCTGCACAGCTTGATAATTCGGGCTGAAAGTGCGCCTCAACCGAACTTCCGATACGTGAGGTCTGACGCGCGCGCCCCGTTTGTCATGTCTTCGATCATGGCATCAACCTTAGGCCGATAGGGTGACTTTCGGCAAACAGGGTCTGTCGCTCCGGGATCGGCAGCGAGCGCTGCCGCCTGGCACCGGCATCCGCCAAAATCAACATCGCGGCGCTCACAGGACTGGCACGGTTGGGGCAACCAGTCCGTTCCCCGGTAGGCGTTAAACGCATGGCTACTGCGCCAGATTTCACCCAAATGCCGATCGGCCACGGACTCGAATGCCAATCCAGGAATGCTATCTGCCGCGTGACAGGGCATCACTTGCCCCGCCGGAGACACGACCAGCCCGGTGGATCCCCACCCCCCCATGCACGCCTTTGGAAAATCGGAATAATAGTCGGGGGGCACGAAATCGATGGCCATTCGGTTGCGATAGGTATCGCGCGCAATGGCAATGTCTTTCTTGAGTTGCTCGACCTGACTTTCCGTGGGCAAAAGGCTCGCCCGATTGCGCGTGGCCCAGCCGTGAAACTGCACGCAAGCCACCTCGATACGCCGGGCGCCCATGGACAGAGCCAAGTCCAGCGTCTGCCCCAAATCAGCTAAGTTCTGTCGGTGCATCACGGCGTTCAATGTCAGCGGAAGGCCAGCATCCGTCACCAGTTCTGCCACGCGCATCTTCCGGTCGTACCCCCCTTTGTAGCCGCCAATGCGATCGGCCATTTCGGGGCGTGCCCCTTGCAAAGACAGTTGTACATGGTCCAGCCCGGCATTGACCAAATCGGCAAGCCGCGCCTGCGTGAGCCCGATCCCGGACGTGATCAGATTGGTATAGAGCCCAGCCGCATGGGCAGCCGCGGTTAATTCCACGATGTCGCGGCGCGATGCCGGCTCTCCGCCAGAAAGGTGCAGCTGGAGAACGCCAATATCGGCCGCTTCGCGAAACACCCGCGTCCAGGTGTCTGTGGTTAATTCCTGTTGCTTCTGTACCAGCTCGAGTGGATTGGAACAGTACGGGCACATCAGCGGGCACCGATGTGTCAGCTCCGCCAGCAGGGCAATCGGAGGATTTGGCTCAGGCATCGCGATCTCCCACCAATAGCTGCGTCTTCAAATCGTTCAGAAATGCGTCGACGTCGCCCCGGATGACTTCGGCTGGCGCATCAAATGCGCGCGCTAGATCCCCTACAATTTCAACAACGGACTTTGTGCCGTCTACACGCCTCAGAATTTCATAGGACACCCCGTCCAGCATTAACGCACGCTCCGGCGCCAACAAAACGTTCGTGTTCCGCACCTTATCAAAGTGCAGCCGAACGCCGGAGAGCAAGTAAGGTGTCACACTTCAGCTCGTGCGCCGCCGTCACCCGGCTTCCATGCGCCGGGTGGTATGCGACCGGGTGCAACATATGCGCTGTACAATGCGTCAAGCTGGGCCCACAAAACGTCTGTTTTAAACGTCAGGGCTGCAGCTGCTTCGTCTTGTTGCGCTTTGGTGACGGACTCGTCCAGCACATAGCTCAGACCGAAAGCCACATCCTTTGGAGCTTCATTCAAACGGCGCCTGAAGTAAGCCAATGTCTCTTCTGTCGCAAAATCATAGTGCTCTAACAGCCCCGCGATCCGTTGACGGTGAATGCCCGAGGCAAACAGTTCCGTCAGAGACGAAGCCACGGCTGCAACAAAAGGCGCTTCGCGGACGAACCTGACATAGGCATCGACCGCAAAACGCGTCGCTGGCATGACACCTTCACATGAGGCGACATACTGCGGATCAAGACCAACGGCTTCTGCCAGCCTGAGCCAACGTCGTATCCCACCTTCCCGACCGTTTTCAGGATCTGGGTCTCCATCGTGGTCTTCAATGCGTCTGCGCCACGCGCGACGCAGGTCAGGGTCTGAGCAGCGTGACAGGAAAGCCGCATCCTTCATAGGAATACTGCATTGGTAGTAGTACCGGTTGATCACCCATGCCTGCACCTGCTCGGGCGTGCAGGCACCGGAGTGGAGTTGTTGATGGAACGGGTGCTTGTCATGATACCGATCGGCTCCAATCTGGCGCAGTCGGGCTTCAAATGCGTCTCTGGATTGCGCGGTCACACTATGAACTCCATGCCATCTGCACAGATCTCCCAACCTGCCTCGATTACGGATTGCCGCTCGGGGCTGTCTGGTTGAAGGATCGGGTTTGTGTTGTTGATATGAATATAGGCCCTGCGGCCTGACAGGCCTTCCAGCTGGGCCAAACTTCCATCAGGGCCAGAGATCGGCAGGTGCCCCATACGCAGGCCAGTTTTCATTCCAGCACCCATTTTGGGCATCTCGGCATTTTGCCAGACTGTGCCGTCGAAAAGCGTGAGGTCAGCGGACGCAAAGCGCTCCTTCAGGGCGGTTGTAACGCGCGCGCACCCCGGGACATAAGCCAGCGACGCCCTGCCATCTGACACCATCAATCCGATCGTGGTTTCCGTTTCGGCATCGGTGATTACCTCGTCCCCCTCTAGGTAAAGCGGCACCTTGCCAGGAACGGAAAAGACCTCCACTTCCAGCCCGGCAACCCTGAATTTTTGCCCCAATTCCATCGGGTTCCAACGCACGAAGTCCGGGTCCAGCACGCCGAAGATTGGGTTCTGCGCTAAAGTGCGGGTGATGTCTGGCGTTGCAAAGATCTCAAAAGCAGTCTTTTCCCGCAGGACGAGCAGCCCTGCGATATGATCCACATCTCCGTTTGTAAGCAGTACAGCCTTAATCGGCGTCCCCCGCATCTCCTTTGGGTGCAGCGCGGGGTTTGCATGCGTTTGTTGTCGGATGTCAGGCGATGCGTTCAGGATAACCCAATCACGTCCGTTGGCTGACACAGCCACAGATGACTGCGTGCTGGCTGGGATGACGCCTGTGCGCGCAGCACTGCAGTTTACACAACCACAATTCCATTGGGG
>JABSSB010000092.1 GCA_013214715.1 Paracoccaceae bacterium
GCCGCCGCCGAAGCGGAGTTTGTGTCACATATTTGTGCAAAACTGAAACTGCCACATGATGTCCTGCACTGGTCAGCGGGGCCCAAGGGCGGGAACTTGCAGGCAGAGGCGCGGGAGGCACGGTATGACTTGATGGCGGACTGGGCGCAGTCGCATGGCGTCACGACACTCGTCCTGGGCCATACGCAAGATGACCAGGCCGAAACGGTTTTGATGCGCTTGATGCGCGGGGCCGGGGTGACCGGGCTGGCCGGTATGCGGCCTTTTCGTGAAGATCGCGGGGTCACCTGGCTGCGTCCGCTGCTTGGTGTCTCGAGGGCGGAGTTGCGCGCCTATCTTGGCGAACTCGGCGTCACATGGTGTGACGACCCAAGCAATGAAGATAGCCGCTTTGAGAGAGTGCAGACCCGCCAGCTTATGGCCAATCTTGATCTGCCCACTTCCCGTCTGGCAGAGGTCGCCTGTCATATGGCCCGAGCCGAAGATGCCCTGCATCATCAGACCGAGCAAACTGCGGGCCGCATTGGACAATCTCATCTGGGGGATGTGCTGCTGGACCCTGTGGAACTGGCCAAATTACCAGAGGAGATCGCCCGACGATTGCTGCTGCGCGCGTTGTCTTGCGTGGGCGGAGGGGGATATGCGCCGCGCAGCGGGCCGGTGATGCGTTTGCTTCACGATATTCGGGCGGGGCAGGGCGGAACACTGGCCGGCTGTCGCCTGTTCCAGGATGGATCAAGGATGCGCGTCACGCGTGAGTTTGCCGCCATCGCTGATCTGCGCACTCTGGGCCCCATCTGGGACCGTTGGCGGATCACGGATTTGGCTGTGGATGAAGAGATCGCAGCATTGGGAGAAGGTGGCCTGACGCATCTGCCCGACTGGCGCAAAGCGGGTGCCCCGCGGGCTTCATTGATTGTGTCGCCCGCGGTTTGGCGGAGGGACGATTTGGTCGCTGCACCCCTCGCAGGGTGGGAAAATGGGCGCCCAGCTATGCTTTTGCCCGATCGAGACTGGACTGCGACGCATTAATCGCATTGAACCCGCCGCCATGATCCTTATCTTAAGGAACAACTGGGTTGCGTTATGTTGCGCGCCCTTCGCTATGGGAGAGTTCCTTTGGGTAATGCACGCAATGTCGCCTTCTGGGTGGTGCTGTTCCTCCTGATCCTGGCGCTTTTCAACCTGTTCGGCGGGTCCGGCAGCACGTTGCAAAGCCGCGAGATCAGCTATTCCGACTTTGTCACTTCGGTTGAAAGCGGTGAGGTCAGCTCGGTCACGCTGGATGGGGAGCAGGTGCGCTTCCGCGGCGCGGACGGGCAGGATTATGTCACGATCCGCCCCGGTGATGCCGAGGTCACGACACTTCTGATCGATAATGACGTGCCGGTGCGCGCCGAAAAACAGCAGCAATCGGGGCTGCAGAGCTTCCTTGTGACCCTGCTGCCCTTCCTGCTGCTGATCGGCGTCTGGGTCTACTTCATGAACCGGATGCAGGGCGGCGGCAAAGGCGGCGCCATGGGCTTTGGTAAGTCCAAGGCCAAGATGCTGACGGAAAAGCATGGCCGCGTGACCTTTGACGATGTCGCGGGCATCGACGAAGCCAAGGAAGAGCTGGAAGAGATCGTCGAATTCCTGCGCAACCCGCAGAAATTCAGCCGTTTGGGCGGCAAGATCCCCAAAGGCGCGTTGCTGGTGGGCCCTCCGGGCACCGGTAAGACGCTTCTGGCCCGCGCCATTGCAGGAGAGGCGGGTGTGCCCTTCTTCACCATTTCGGGCTCTGACTTTGTTGAGATGTTCGTGGGGGTCGGCGCCAGCCGCGTTCGTGACATGTTTGAACAGGCCAAGAAGAACGCGCCCTGTATCGTGTTCATCGACGAGATCGACGCCGTGGGTCGCCATCGTGGCGCGGGCTATGGTGGCGGCAATGATGAGCGTGAACAGACGCTCAACCAGTTGCTCGTTGAGATGGACGGGTTTGAGGCCAATGAAGGCGTGATCATCCTCGCGGCCACAAACCGCAAGGACGTGCTCGACCCTGCTCTGCTGCGTCCGGGCCGGTTTGATCGCAACGTGACGGTCGGCAATCCCGACATCAAAGGGCGCGAAAAGATCCTGGGCGTGCATGCCCGCAAGACGCCGTTGGGTCCGGATGTCGATCTGCGCATCATTGCGCGCGGCACGCCGGGGTTCTCCGGCGCGGATCTGGCGAATCTTGTGAACGAGGCTGCGCTGATGGCCGCACGTGTGGGCCGCCGTTTTGTCACCATGGAGGACTTCGAAAACGCGAAGGACAAGGTGATGATGGGGGCGGAGCGCCGGTCGATGGTGCTGACGCCGGAGCAGAAGGAAAAGACTGCCTATCATGAGGCGGGCCATGCTGTGGTTGGCTTGGCTCTGCCGGAATGTGATCCGGTCTACAAGGCGACGATCATCCCGCGCGGCGGCGCTTTGGGTATGGTTGTATCTCTGCCGGAGATTGATCGCCTGAACTGGCATCGCGACGAATGTGAGCAGAAGCTGGCTATGACCATGGCGGGCAAAGCGGCTGAGGTCATCAAATACGGTGAAGATCATGTATCAAATGGCCCTGCCGGTGACATCCAGCAAGCCAGCCAACTGGCTCGTGCGATGGTGCTGCGCTGGGGCATGTCCGATAAAGTCGGTAATATCGATTATGCTGAGGCCCATGAAGGCTATCAGGGCAACACGGCTGGCTTCTCGGTCTCGGCCCATACCAAGGAACTGATCGAGGATGAGGTGAAGCGCTTTATCCAGAACGGGTATGACCGCGCGTTGCAAATCCTGACCGAGCGCAAAGAGGAATGGGAGCGCCTGGCGCAGGGCCTGCTGGAATATGAGACCCTAACAGGTGAAGAGATCCAGCGTGTGATCAAGGGTGAGCCTCCGCAGGCCGGGGATGACGATGCCGATGATGCAGACAGCACATCTGGCGGTATTCCAGGCATTGGCGGTCTGCCCAAGACCAAGGCCAAGAAATCTCCGCCGGAAACAGACGGCGGGATGGAGCCGGAACCGACCGGCTGAGGGTAACAGACACGTTCAAAAAAGCGCGGTGGGCAATCATAACGTATTCCGCGCTGTAGAGCATGAAACGAAAGCTTGCGGGGCCAAAACTCTGCAAGCTTTTGTTTTAGAAGGGTAAATTTATGATCTTGGAGTCGCCTGACGCTTCTTTTGCCTAGCTCACGCCTCGTAAGACCCGAAATTTACTTTTAGATATTCAAGGGCGCAAGAAACCGCGCTGTGTAACGGCGGAACTCATTACGAGGTTCCAAATCTGCCGTCCGGGCGGAAGCTCACTCAATAATACGTCGTCTTGGCGTGTCAGATCATGTGCGAAATTGCTATCTTGCGACGACACCAGGACGCGCAGCAGGCCTCAGCATGAAAATGCAACGCCTTAGCCAAGTAAGCGAGTAACATGAAACAGTATCCCGACCCACGGTTTCAGCCTCCCTCTGCGATGGACTATCCACGGTTCTCCGGTGTGCCGAGCTTCATGAGGTTGCCGCTGATCGCACCTGAAGATGCCGCAAAAGCCGGGGTTGATATTGGCATCCTTGGTGTGCCGTGGGACAGCGGCACGACCAACCGCCCCGGCGCCCGGCATGGGCCGCGCCAGCTGCGTGATCTGTCGACAATGATCCGCTCGACCCACGCGGTCAGCGAAATCAGCCCCTTCGCGCAGACCAACGTGGCGGATCTTGGCGATGTATCCGTGAACCCAACCGACACGGCCGATACGCTGGGGCGCGTCGAACTGGTCTATAAATCTTTGGTCCTAAACGGGATTGTGCCTTTGACTGCAGGTGGCGATCATCTCATCAGCTTGCCTGTTCTGCGCGGGGTCGCCCAGAATGGCCCGGTGGCGATGATCCATTTTGACAGCCATACCGATCTGAATGACACGTATTTCAACGGCGACAAATACACCCACGGCACCCCGTTCCGGCGCGCGATCGAAGAAGGTCTGATCGATCCGCAGAAGGTCGTGCAAATCGGCATTCGCGGCACCAATTACGAAGGGCTGGAAGATATCGCATGGGGCAAGGCGCAGGGTGTTCGGATCATCACGATCGAGGAATACTTTGCCCGGGGATATGCCGACGTGATGGCCGAAGCCCGCGCGATCGTGGGGGACGCGCCAACCTATGTCTCGTTTGACATCGACTATGTTGACCCGTCTTTCGCCCCGGGCACAGGCACGCCTGAAATCGGTGGACCGAACACGTTTGAATGCCAGCAGGTCATCCGCGCCCTTCGCGGGCTTAATCTCGTCGGCGCAGATATGGTTGAAGTCTCTCCGCCTTTTGACCCATCTGGCGGGACGGCTTGGGTTGGGGTAAGCCTGATCTTTGAACTGCTCTGTGTGTTGTCAGATGCCACAGCCACTCGTCGCTTTGCGTAGATGCGAGAATACAAGATGACCCCAAGGATTCACCCATCTTTGCAAATGAAAGAATAGTGTTTCCCACAGGGGCGTCGGGCATTCAAAGCGTTACGGCGGACGATATCGTTTCTGGTTCGTAACATGCAAAACCAAACCTGAGAGTTAACAGCGTAGAACCTAGCGACAGCTTGGTCTCTCGGCGCGGTCATGGAATGCGGCCAGCATCTCGCTGTAGCAGCGAATGTCTGGAATGCGGACTGCCAATGCAGCATCTTCACCGATGAGCGAAGGGCAGGTTTTGGGCCGTTCGCAACACAACTTGTAAGGGCGGACAGGCGACCTTTACCTTGATACGGACCAATGCCTGCTTGCGGACTTTCCAGGCTGGCAAACTTAGAGCGTAAATTGCCGGCTGGATTGCCAACTGACAGACACCTCATCACTGCCGAGCAGTGCAATTTTCCGAAACCGGGCGTTCAAAGAAACTGAAGACCCAAAAAAACCAAACTGGCCGTCCACGGTACTGGCTATCGATTTGTCAAATGGGGACAAAGGGGCTGCCGCGGCTCAACCACCATTCTCCAACTCAAGCAGGCTTTTGTTTGAGTTTCTTCAACACGTTCTCGTCGGTTACTTTCGCAGCAAATGTCCGCATCTGTGTGCGGTAGTGCAGAAAGCTCCCAAATTTGTTCGACCCAGCAACGCGACCCCGGTAATCGTCTTGGTGCTTCCAAGGACCGCGAAGCAAAGAGGCAGCACAATTTGGATTTGCCCAAACTACAATCACTTGCCAATAAATTACGCCTCGCGACGTTGCGCTCTTGCGCTTACTTGCTACTCTCAACTGGCATCAATGACGATGGGGGGATACATCATGAACCGCGCCGAACTTCTCAAAACTGCGATCGGTCGTCGGACCTTGCTTATGGGCGCCGGCGCTGCTGCTGGTATCGCAACACTACCGACACGGCTTCTGGCACAGGAACCGCTGAGCGTTGCTGGCATCTACACGGTTCCAGTAGAACAACAATGGGTCAGCAGGATTCACAACGCGGCAGAGGCCGCGCAGGCAGCGGGTCAAATAACCTATCAATTCACTGAGAACACGGCCAACACGGACTACACCCGCGTCATGCGCGAGTACGCCGAAGGCGGCGCCAAGTTGATCGTGGGTGAAATCTTTGGCGTCGAGGCCGAAGCACGCGAAGTGATTTTGGATTATCCGGACACCGCTTTCCTGCTTGGCTCGTCTTTCCTCGATGATCCGGCCTATCCGAACCTCGCCGTTTTCGACAACTATATCCAGGACGCAGCGTATCTGACCGGTATCATTGCTGGTGCGATGAGTGACAATGGCAATGTCGGCATGGTCGGCGGCTTCCCGATCCCAGAGGTTAACCGCCTGATGCATGCCTTTATGGCTGGGGTTCGCGAGATGAAGTCGGACGCGACCTTCCAGGTCTCCTTCATCGGCTCGTGGTTCGATCCGCCGAAGGCCAAGGAAACAGCGTTTGCGATGATCGAAAATGGAGCGGATATGATGTATGCCGAACGCTTCGGCGTATCGGACGCAGCGCAAGAGCGTGGCGTGCTTGCCATTGGCAATGTCATCGACACGCAGGCGGATTATCCAGATACGGTCGTTGCTTCGGCACTGTGGCATTTCGAACCAACCATGCAGGCCGCCCTTGCAGCCGTGGTTGACGGCAGCTTCAAAGCGGCCAACTACGGTGTCTATTCCTACATGAAAGAGGGTGGCTGCTCTCTTGCACCTCTGGGCACCTTTGAAGGCAAGATCCCAGCGGACGCCTTGGCGCTGGTGGCCGAGCGCGAGGCCGCCATTCGGGCAGGCAGCTTTGTTGTGGAAGTGGACGATTCCGAGCCCGTGTCCTCGTAATGACAAAAACTGCAGAGGCGCGGGACGTTGTCCTGCGCCTAGACGGCATCACCAAAAGATTTGGCGGTCTTACCGCAAACGATGCGGTGAATGTGACACTGCACCAGGGCGAGGTCATCGCGCTTTTGGGCGAGAACGGCGCTGGCAAGACAACGCTAATGAACATTTTGTTCGGCCACTACTCGGCCGATGAAGGAACCGTAGAGGTATTTGGCGAAACCTTGCCTCCCGGGGCAACGGGAGCCGCCTTGAAAGCTGGTGTTGGCATGGTTCACCAGCACTTTACTCTGGCCAATAACCTCACTGTTCTTGACAATATTCTCTTGGGAACAGAACCGCTCTGGACCTTTGGGCGCGGGCGGCGCGAGGCGCAGGCGCGCATTCTGAAGCTTTCCGAGGACTTTGGACTGGCCGTCCACCCGGATGCAAAGATTGCTAGGCTTTCTGTGGGGGAGAGGCAGCGCGTCGAAATTCTGAAGGCACTCTATCGAGATGCCCGTATCTTGATTCTAGATGAACCGACCGCGGTCCTAACGCCGCAGGAGTCGGATGCGCTTTTCGAGACATTGCGGAAAGCGGTCGATCAGGGGCTTTCGGTCATCTTCATTTCTCACAAACTTCACGAAGTCATGGCGATATCCGACCGGGTGCTTGTTCTGCGCCATGGCAAGCTCGTAGGTGAGACTGCAACATCTGATACAACGCCGCAGGCATTGGCGGAACTCATGGTCGGAACTGAGATCAAGCAGCCAGTGCCGTCCAAAGCAAAACCGGGTGCAACGCTTTTGAGCCTGCGTGGCGTCTCTGCACACCCACCCGGTCACAGAACCGGTCTCCGGGGCATCGATCTGGATCTGCGCGCAGGCCAGATACTGGGACTTGCCGGCGTCTCGGGGAACGGACAAGGCGCTCTTGCCGATTTGCTCTCTGGCGAGGCCAGACCCGAGAGTGGAGAAATGTGGCTCGGGAATTCGAAAGCTCCTCCCTGGTCGCCACGGGNGGCTCTGGAGGCCGATATCGGGCGGATCCCTGAAGACCGCCACAGCACAGGGAGTATTGCGGATTTCTCCCTGACAGAGAACGCGATCCTTGAAAGCTACAGAGATCCTTCGCTGAGCCGAGCAGGCTGGATGCGCTGGTCGGCGGCAGAGGCATTCGCTGAGAAAGTGATCGAGAAATACGATGTGCGTTGCCCGGGACCAGACGCGCGGATCAGATTGCTATCGGGCGGCAACATGCAGAAACTCATTCTTGGCCGCGCCCTTGAATCAAACCCGCGCATCATTCTTGCCAACCAACCCGTTCGCGGGCTCGATATTGGCGCTGTCACGTATGTTCAGGAACGCCTGATTGCGGCACGAGATGCTGGTGCGGCCATCCTGCTCATTTCAGAAGATTTGGACGAGATCATGGGGTTGGCGGATGTCATCCGTGTCATGTCCGACGGACGGTTGTCGCCTGAGTTTGCACGCGGGTCCATTACGGCGACCGAGCTTGGTCGCTGGATGGCCGGCGAAGGGTTCGACCATGCGGCTTGAACCCATTTCCAGCCCCACACTCGCCCGGTCCCTGGGCTATCCGGTTGCGGCGCTTGGGCTTTCAGTCGTTGTCGCGTCTTTCCTTGCGCTTCTTGCCGGCGCAAATCCGTTTGCGACGCTTGGGCTGATATTGAAGGGCGCTGCCGGGTCGCAATTCGCTGTGCTGGAAACCCTCAACCGGGCGACGCCCTTGATCTTCACGGGTCTGGCCGTGGCTGTCGCTTTTCGTGCAAAGCTTTGGAACATCGGAGCTGAAGCCCAACTTTACATGGGCGCGCTGATCACGGTGATTTTCGGTACGTCAGCCCTTGGATTGCCGGGACCTCAACCCCTGATCTTGATCGCCACTGCGGCTATGATTGGTGGTGGGTTGATGTTGCTTGGTCCGGTCATTCTCAAAACCCGCTTTGGCGTTGATGAGGTGGTGACGACGCTCCTGCTCAATTTCATCATGCTGCTCTTCATTTCCCTTCTGCTTGAAGGGCCCTTGAAGGATCCAATGGGCATGGGGTGGCCAAAGTCGCCCCGGTTGGATCCGGATGCGCGCCTGCCCCGGATCATCGATGGCCTGCGCCTGCACTGGGGCTTTGCGCTGGCACTTATTTGCGCTGCAGTGGTCTGGGTTATCGAGACACGCACCACCCTCGGCTACGAAATCCGCGCGGTGGGTCAAAACCCGCGCGCCGCCCGGTTTTCCGGGATCCCCGTAAACCTTGTCCTTCTCAAAACGGCACTGCTTTCTGGTGGGTTGGCGGCACTGGCTGGATTCTCTGAGGTGGCAGGGCTCAAGGGCTCGCTGACGCTCGATCTCAGCCCGGGCTTTGGGTATACAGGGATCATCGTCGCAATGCTGGCGCTTCTTCATCCGATTGGCGTGGTCTTTTCTGCAATCTTCGTTGCGGGCGTGTTCGTTGGTGCCGACAGCATGAGCCGCGCCGCCGGCGTGCCCACATATATTGCGGATATCCTCTTGGCGACGGCGCTCTTGTTCATGGTTCTTGCGATCCTGTTGACGCGCTTTCGGATTGTGAGGGGCTGATGGACATCTTCGAGATCCTCCTCTCTGCCAGCTTTTGGGCCGCCGCCATACGCATCGCTTCTCCGCTTATTTTTGCGACCATGGGCGAATTGATCTGCGAGCGCGCAGGAGTGCTCAATCTCGGGATCGAAGGGATCATGGTGGTCGGCGCATTTGCCGGTTGGATTGCGGTCTATGCCGGGACCGGTCTTTGGATCGGTGTTTGCGTTGCATTTTCAGCGGGTATGCTCTTCGGGTTTTTGCACGCGACGCTGACAGTTCCATTTGGGCTGTCGCAGCATGTTGTAGGCCTCGGCATCACGCTCCTAGCCACATCGTCGGCCTACTACGCCTACCGTCTGGCTTTGCCCGAGGTTTCAAGCCCTCCGCGGATCGTCCCCTTCCAGCCATTGGAAATACCGGTCCTTTCCAAGATACCAATTCTGGGGCAAGCGCTTTTCAATCAAACCNCGCTCACCTATCTGGCTTTCATCGTCGTNGGCGTCACGGCTTTTGTCCTTTATCGTACGCCTCTGGGATTGGCGCTGCGGGCCGCGGGCGAAAACCCGTCCTCGGTAGAGGCGCAAGGCCTATCTGTCACAGCCCTTCGCATGGGAGCCGTTATTGTCGGATCGGGGCTGATGGCCGTCGGTGGTGCCTTTTTAACGATGTCGGCCTTCGACAGTTTCTTCTTCGAGATGGTCAACGGACGCGGATGGATCTGCATTGCTCTGGTCGTTTTTGGCGCTTGGCGCCCGGGCAAGGCGCTGCTTGGTGCGCTCCTTTTCGCCGCCTTCGACGCGCTGCAAATCCGTCTGCAACAGACCGGTTTGGGATCAATTATACCCTATCAGGTCTTCCTGATGATCCCCTACATCTTGTCAATTCTGGCGCTGATCCTGATGTCGCGGAGGGCAGAGGTGCCTGCCGCTCTGATGGTCCCCTACAACCGTGGAGAACGCTGATGGCCAGCTTCGATATCCTTGTCAAAGGCGGAACATTTCCGGATGGAACGGTTGCCGATATTGGAATCACTGGCGATCGGATCGCGGCGATCGGAAACTTGGACGGCGCTGAAGCGGGCACGCTCATCGACGCAACCGGCGATCTGGTTTCGCCGCCTTTTGTCGACCCACACTTCCACCTCGACGCCACGCTCAGCTATGGCACACCGCGGATCAACGCTTCGGGCACTCTTCTCGAAGGGATCGGCCTTTGGGGCGAGTTGAAAGAGATCACGACCGTAGACGAGATGGTGGAACGCGCGCTCAGCTATTGCGACTGGGCGGTATCCATGGGCCTTCTCGCCATTCGGAGCCATGTCGATACATGCGATGACAGCCTGAAAGGCGTCGAAGCGATGCTTCAGGTTCGCGAAACTGTCCGACCATATCTTGACCTGCAACTCGTTGCCTTCCCCCAAGACGGCCTCCTGCGCGATCCGACCGCCCACGCGAATACCGTTCGGGCACTTGACATGGGGGTCGATGTGGTTGGCGGTATCCCACATTTCGAACGGACAATGGCAGATGGCGCTGAGAGCGTACGCATCCTTTGCGAGATCGCCGCCAAACGCGGCCTCCCTGTCGACATGCATTGTGACGAAACGGATGACCCACATTCGCGCCATATCGAAAGCCTTGCCTACGAGACCAAGCGGTTGGGACTTCAGGGTCGCGTAGCGGGATCACACCTGACCTCCATGCACTCGATGGACAACTACTATGTTTCCAAACTGATCCCCCTGATCGCTGAAGCCGAAATCAGCGCGATCCCGAATCCGCTCATCAACATCATGCTTCAGGGTCGGCACGACACCTTTCCAAAGCGCCGCGGGCTCACTCGGGTGAAAGAGATGCAAGCCGCCGGAATTCGCGTCGGCTGGGGGCAGGACTGCGTGCGCGATCCATGGTATTCGCTCGGAACCGCGGACATGCTTGATGTCGCATTTATGGGTCTTCACGTGGCGCAAATGTCCACGCCGGAGGAGATGAAGCGGTGCTTCAACATGGTCACAGCGGAAAACGCC
>JABSSB010000093.1 GCA_013214715.1 Paracoccaceae bacterium
TACGCCATCGATAAAACGTCTGTTGCGTCACCCCGATCTGGCGCACTGCCTCGGCAATCGTTGCGCCTTGTCCCTGTAGAACTTCAACCTGCCGAAGCTTCGATACAATCTCTTCGGGCTTCTCTCGTTGCCCAGCCATTGCTGATCCTCCAATTCGCGGGACAATCTATCCCAGTAGGTGGAACACTTTCAGGGGGGCTACTCCAGCAATCCTTGCTTGGTCAGCGTGATCCGAACTGGCGCTGTGTCGTCATGTGCCACAAGACACCTGATGGCTGCCCGGAAGACGAGCGGATCGAAATTTGCGAAATGGAGTGTCCTGTGCCGGCAGAGCGGGCAGGCTTCTACAAGGACAAAAGCGCCAAGCTGGCCGCGGGGATGCAAAAGGCGCTGGAGCGTGATCCCCGCTTTTGCATGTTGCTCGATGCGGATGATCGCGTTCACGCGGATTTGGTCGGCTACATGGCGCAGCAACAGGACCTGCTGCACATCGTTGACAAGGGTATATCTAAAACGGCTCCTCTGTCCTCAGGGCGCATCTGGACGATGTCCACAAGATTTGCGGCAGCGTGAAACTTGTGCCGCTGACCTTGATGCAGGAGGAGGACACACCTTTTCTCTGGGGGCATGACGTCATTGTCGATCGGGCCAAAGAACGGCGGCTGCCCTTTGAAAACATTGCGTTGCCGGCAGTGATCAAGAATGTGGCCTATGGCGAGAACTGGACCGAAACTAAATTCATCAAAAGCGAGACCTTCAGGCGCACCTTGCGCAAGATCCTGCGCCTGCGCCCCTTGACCCCCCGGCTGAAGGCGGCATTTGCCCTCGATAAGATCGCCTGAACGATCACGACGTTCCAAGAGGTTCAGAATGCGCATATTGTTCACCGGTGGCTCGGGCAAGGCCGGTCGCCACGCCATTTCCTACCTGCAGGCGGCGGGTCACCGCGTGCTGAACGCGGATCAGGTGCCGTCGCCCGATCCTACGGTAGCCACGCGTCTGCTCGATCTGACGGATGCCGGGCAGGTCTTTGATGTGATGCAATCCTATATCGGCTTTGATGAGCTTGAGCCCGGCACTGGCGTCCCTTCTTTTGATGCCGTGGTGCATTTTGCTGCTGTGCCCCGCATCCTGCTGCACAGCGACAATGAATGTTTCCGGGTCAACACGCTCAGCACCTATAACGTGATCGACGCGGCACTGAAGGCCGGGATTCGCAAGGTGATCTTCGCCTCGTCCGAGACGACATACGGCGTCTGTTTCGCCGATGGGGAGCGCAAGCCCGACTATCTGCCCGTGGACGAAGATCACCCCACCGTGCCGGAAGACAGCTATGCCATGTCAAAGGTCGTCAACGAAGTCACCGCGCGCAGTTTTCAGGCGCGAAGCCGGGCCGATATCTATGGGCTGCGCATCAATAACGTGATCGAGCCGCAAGACTACGCGCGCGACTTCCCCGCCTATGCTGCCGATCCCGACATGCGGCGACGTAACATCTTTGCCTATATCGACGCGCGCGATCTGGGGCAGATGGTGGACTGCTGCCTGCGCACCAACGGGCTGGGCTATCAGGTGTTTAACGTCGCCAACAACACCCATTCCGTCGATCTGACCACGCCAGAGATCGTCGCGCGCTATTACGATGGCGTCCCGCTGCGCCGCGAGATCGGCGCGCAGGATAGCGTGTACAGCAATGCGAAGGCCAAAGAGATGCTGGGTTTTGCGCCGCAGTATGACTGGACCTTTCCACCAAGATCCTGACCCGGTGGACCTTGGGCGCGTGCGCGGCTAAACCGCCCGCGACCGCATCACCAAGGAATCTGCCCATGTTCGTCGCCACGCTGATCGCCAACCCTGCCAAGGCACCTTTGCAGGCGGATCTGGTCGCCAATCTGCGCGATGCCTGGGGCGGGGAGGAGGCGGTCTGGTTGTCCCCGGAGGAAGCGGCGGAATTTGCCCTGCCCGCGCGGCCCGACACGCAATGGCAGGTCTGGGACGATGTGCAGGCAATGGGTGTCGATCTGGTCATTCAACCCGCGCAGGGGCGGCGCAAGAAGATGCTGTTGGCTGATATGGACAGCACCATGATCGAACAGGAATGCATCGACGAGCTGGCCGACGAGGCAGGCGTGGGCGACCGGGTCAAAGCTATCACCGCCCGCGCGATGAATGGAGAGCTCGATTTTGACGGCGCGCTGCGCGAACGCGTGGGCCTGTTGAAAGGCATGCCAGACAGCATCATCGACAAGGTGCTGGCCGAACGTATCAGCTTCATGCCAGGCGGGGCGGCCTTGCTGGCCACGATGAAAGCTAATGGCGCCTATGCGGCGCTGGTGTCGGGCGGGTTCACCGCCTTCACTGCCAGGGTCGCCGCGCATCTGGGCTTTGATGAAAACCGCGCCAATACGCTCATGATCGAAAATGGCGTACTGACAGGGGAGGTGGCGCAACCCATTCTGGGGCGCGAGGCCAAGGTCAGCGCACTGGAAGAGATCGCCGCCCGGCTAGGCCTGTCCGAAGACGACGTGATGGCCGTGGGCGACGGCGCCAATGATCTGGGCATGCTGGGTCTTGCAGGTGCAGGCGTGGCGCTGCATGCCAAGCCCTCTGTGGCGGCGCAATGTGACATCCGCATCAACCACGGCGACCTGACGGCGCTGTTGTATCTGCAAGGCTATGCAAGGTCAGATTTCGCGGCATGAGCGGTCTGGAATGGGAGGTCATCGCCCTTCTGATCGCCGCCGGGTTTGTCGCAGGGTTCATTGATTCCATCGCGGGCGGCGGCGGGTTGATCACGGTGCCCGCGCTGCTGCTATCAGGCGCCGATCCGGTCACGGCTCTGGGCACGAACAAGGTGCAGGGGCTCTTTGGCTCGGGCACGGCGGCTTTGTCTTATGCCAAGGCCGGGCTGGTCGATCTGCGGCGGCAGGCGGGGCCGGCGCTGATCGCCTTTGTCGCGGCGGCATTGGGGGCGGTGGCCGTATCGCGCCTGCCGGTGGACTGGATCGACGCGGCGCTGCCCGTTGTGCTGATCGCGATTGCGGTGTTTTTCGCGGTCAAGCCGGGCCTGTCAGACAGGGACGGGCGCGCGCGGTTGGGTCCACGCGTGATCGCGCTGAGCATGGTGCCCTTGGTCGGCTTCTATGACGGGCTCGTTGGGCCGGGCACGGGCAGTTTCTTCATGATCGGCTTTGTCACGCTTGCGGGTTATGGTGTGCTGAAGGCCACGGCGCATACGAAACTTTTGAATTTTGCCTCAAACCTTGGCGGACTGATGGGGTTCCTGTTGGTCGGCTCGGTCTGGTGGGGCGTGGGCCTGCTGATGGCGCTGGGCACCATTGCGGGCGCGCGGGTCGGCGCGGGGTTTGCCCAACGCTTTGGCGCGCGCATGATCAAACCACTTTTGGTGCTGACCTCAACCGCGATGGCGCTGCGCCTGCTGCTGGGCGCGTGATCAGCGCAGAGCGGCGCCTGCTTTCATCACACCTGTGACCAGCCCGTCCCAGTTCTGGATCGGCGCGTCGAGATAGGCGCGCGCCTCTGGATGGGCCGGGTCCAGCGCGCCATAGCGTACCAGCAAAGCCGCAATCGCACATTCGGCGGCCCGCGTGGCGCCGTCTTCGATTTTCAGCGCAATGCCCAGACGCTGTTCCGGCAAGATCGCGATAAAAACCCCTTCGGCCCCCGTCTTGATCGCCGCGCGGCCCTGACAGGCGCGCATCAGCCGCGTGCAGGCGCGACCCTCGCCCGCAACCAGATCGGGATGGGCGATCATCGCCTCCCGCAGCCTTTGGCCCGCGCTCTCCAAACGCCCGCTGCCATCTTGGACCCGCGCAAACCAGGCCATCGCCCGCGCAAGCCCTGTGACCGTCGTCTGAAAATTCGGGGCCGAGCATCCGTCGGGCGCATAGCCGGGGCTGTCCACTCCGGTCAGCTGATCGAAATCGGCGCGCACGGCCTGCTGTACGGGATGGTCAATCGCTACATAATCCGCCGAGGCCCGCATATACTGCGTCAGCGTCAGGAAGCCCGCATGTTTGCCCGAGCAGTTATTGTGTATGCGGCAGGGGCTCTCATGGGCGCGGATCATCGCCTCGCGCACCTCCGTGTCGCGGCTTTCCTGCGGGCCGCAGCAAAAGGCCTCATCCTCCAGCCCCAGCTGCTCCATCCACGCGCCAACACGGTCCAGATGGATTTGCGCGGCATTATGCGAGGCACAGGCCAGAGCAAGATGCTCTGGCGTCAGCCCATACCGATCTGCCGCGCCCGATGTGACCAGCGGCAGGCCCTGAATCATCTTGCAGGAGGACCGGGGGTAGATCAGCGCCTCCGGGTCGCCCTGCGCCCAGATCAGTTGCCCGGCCTCATCGACCACGGCGACATGGCCGCGATGCAGGCTCTCCAGAAGATCTCCGCGCCAGATCTCTGTCAGGGGGGCGGCTTTGGTCATGGCGATGGGTCCTGTCTTGGCTTTGCCTTATCGCTAAATCCCCCCATCGGCAGGATCAAGCCACTCCTTGCGACATTTGCCACGTCGATTTGGTCCGGCAGGGGTTTCGCAGGGACCTTTTCTTGCGGTAAAGTCGCGCCAATGTGACGGGCGCGCAGGGCAGGCGCGCCGCAAATGACCCAACAGGCAGGAGACCGTCATGACACATATTCGCGCCGCAGCCCTTGGCGGCATCTTGGTGACGCTGGGCGCAGCAGGGGCCGCGCAGGCGCAGGCCACGACCGATCAATGCCCGGTCAGCAAAACGGACTGGACCGTGTGCCTGACCGACAGCCCGAAACAATGCTGGGCAGCCTCGGCCCCGAAATCGGTTGTCAACCGCCGTGGCGGGCAGGTCGTGGATGCACGGCGCGGCGACATCCTGATGTTCGTGGTCTACCAGCCCGACGCCGGGGTGAAGGGCCAGGTGACATTCACCGGCGGATATCCTTTTGCCGATGGCTCCACCGTGGAATTGAAAATCGGCGGCTCAAGCTGGACGATGGCGACCGATGATGAATACGCATGGCCCGCGGCCGAAGACGACGCCGAAATCGTCGCGGCGATGAAGCGCGGAGCACAAGCCGTTGTCACCGGACGATCGGGCCGGGGCACGGTGACGACTGACACGTTTTCGCTGATCGGTTTCACCGCGGCCGTGGATGAAACCGCGAAGCGCTGCGAATGATCTAACGCAGTTGCCGATTGACAGGGCGCCGATTTCGGCGCCCTCTTTGCATGTAACTGATCTAGTTCAGAGGTTTCAAAATGCGCTACCTGCTTCCCTGTCTTCTTTTCCCGCTGCCTGCGCTCGCCGATCCGTCGATGGAATGCGCCGATGCCGCCAGCCAGGTCGAAATCGGTGCCTGCGTGTCGGATATGGAAACACGGGTCGACGCTGCGCTGTCCACCGCGCTGGGCTTTGCCATGTCGTCGGCACGCGAATTGGACGAGATCACAGAACGCTCTGTTGCGGTCCCGGCGCTTGAAGCCTCGCAAAGTGCTTGGGAGGCCTACCGTACGGCGCATTGCGACTATATCGGCAGCACCTTTGGCGGCGGCTCGGGCACGGGCATCGCAATCACGTCCTGTCGCGTCGTTTTGGGCCGGGCGCGGGTCGAGGCATTGATGGCCCAAGCGCGCTGATCCACGCGCCCTCTTTTTATCGTGGCAGGCTTCCTATATAGGGGCATATCCCTTTGAGTTCCGAGAGCCCGCATATGTCTGCCACCGCGCCGATCACCCAGGATGTGATGACGATCCCCCGCAAACTGCCCGAGGGGCCGGTCAACCTTGTCGGTCTGACGCGGGACCAGATGCGCGCGGCCCTGATCGACGCGGGCACCCCGGAAAAACAGGCCAAGATGCGGGTGAACCAGATCTGGCAATGGATCTATCAATGGGGCAAGCGCGATTTTGCCGAAATGACGAACCTTGCCAAACCCTATCGCGCCATGCTGGCCGATAAGTTCGTCATCGAAATCCCCGAGGTTGTGTCGCGCCAGATCTCTGAAGACGGCACACGAAAATACCTTGTCCGCATCGCTGGCGGGCATGAGGTAGAGGTCGTCTATATCCCCGAAGAAGATCGTGGCACGCTTTGCGTTTCGTCGCAGGTGGGCTGCACGCTGACGTGCTCCTTCTGCCATACCGGTACGCAGAAACTGGTGCGTAACCTCACGGCGGGTGAAATCATCGGACAGGTGATGATGGCCCGCGATGATCTGGAAGAATGGCCCACCCAAGGCGCGCCCAAAGATGAAACCCGGCTTCTGTCCAACATCGTCCTGATGGGCATGGGCGAGCCGCTTTATAACTTCGACAATGTGCGCGATGCGATGAAAATCGCGATGGACCCCGAAGGCATCCAGCTGTCCCGCCGCCGCATCACCCTCTCGACCAGCGGCGTGGTGCCCGAAATTGCCCGCACTGCGCAAGAGATTGGCTGCCAACTGGCAATTTCTTTCCATGCCACCACCGATGACACCCGTGACAAGCTGGTGCCCATCAACAAGCGCTGGAATATAGAAGAGCTCCTGGCCTCTCTTGCGGCCTATCCGAAAGCCTCGAATTCGGAACGGATCACCTTTGAATATGTGATGCTGGACGGGATCAATGACAGCGACGAAGACGCCCATCGCCTGATCGACCATATCAAGCGGCACCAGATCCCGGCCAAGATCAACCTGATCCCGTTCAACGAATGGCCCGGAGCGCCCTATAAACGGTCATCCAACAACCGGATTCGGAAGTTTGCCGATATCATCTACAAGGCGGGCTATGCCTCTCCGATCCGCACGCCGCGGGGCGAAGACATCATGGCCGCCTGCGGTCAGTTGAAATCCGCCACCGAACGCGCCCGCAAATCCCGCCGTCAGATCGAAGCCGAGGCGGGTCTGCCTCAGGGCTGAGCGGGCAGCAAATCCGTCATTGTCAGATTGGCCCGCGCCAGCCAACCGGTCCAGGGCGGGTCTTTGGTCGGGATACTCTGCCCCCATTGCGTTTGCGCAGGCATAGCCGGCAACGGCTTGACCAAGGCCAGAACTTTGGTGGACGGCACTCGGCTTTGATCCAGACGCGGCACGCCCGGATCTTTGAGAAGCAGTCCCTCCGCAGGCTGAGCTCATAGGATGAAAAGCTGCGCGTCAGATCATCTGGCCTATGTAAAATCGCCTTGCGCAGCGTGTCGATGGCGGCCTCGACCTTTGGCTCCCGGCTGCCTTTCAGGTCAAAACCCAGCTCGAAAAAATTGCAGTGGAATTCCTGTTTCGTGTCATCGGCGACCGGGGCTTCAAGGACGGGGGTCGTCCTGTCCATCCGGACCTTGTTGGTGCGCCAAGTGCCCGGACGCTGATCGCAGGTGCGAAAGAAAAGCTCGGACCTTGTGCGGGGCGATGCCTTGGCAATCAGGCGGACATGGTCGTCATCACTGTGCCACGCTACCTCCCGGTCCTTGAAGAGGCGTGACAACCTGCGCCCGCGCGCGGTCATAGGCGGTCTGATTGGCTGTTCATTCAAGGCTTTTGTCTTCAGCCTCGCGGGCATGGGCTTCGGCCTTCATGCGCATAAAGACCCGTGCCTTGGTCACAAGGCCAGGTCTTCCGTGTCGCGATTTTGCAGAGCGGCCAGTCGCGCGATCATCCGGTCGCGCACTTCGGGGGCTTCGTTGTCGATCATCTCTAGTGTGGCCGACAGTTCCGTCCGGACCATGTGAAGCTGGTCGATCAGCGAGACCACCATTTTCAACGCCTCATTGTCCAACAGGAACATCGTCTGCAAGAAACAGAATAATGTCAGACGGTTGGCGTCCTGCGGTTCAAAAAGCGGGCCATCTTCGGACTCGATGGGCTCAATCAGGCCCGAGGCGACATACGCCTCCAGCTGATCGTCGGAAAGCTCATCCACCGCCGCGATCAGATCTTCCTGGCTGATCAGCTCTGTCATACGGTCATCCCCTCTCTTGGGTTATAGCCAAAGCGGTCACGCCAATTGTCCATGAACGCGGTCAGTGACCGGTCCAGATGCTCGGGCAGGGTCAGCCACAGTTCGACAATCTGATCGCCGCGCTTTCCTGTATTGTCGGGCAGGGGCGCGCCGCGGCCACGCAGACGCAGCTTGTGGCCGGGATTGGCCCCGGCCGGCACATCGATGGGCACTGGGCCGTCCAGTGTCGGCGCCGAAATGCGCGCCCCCAAAACCGCTTCGTCAATCGTGATGGGCAAGGTGATATGGATATCATGCCCCTGCCTGCGAAAGACCGGATGCGCCGGCACGTTCAGAATGACCTGCACATCGCCGCTGGCGCTGGGCACGGTCAGAACCTGCCCGTCACTGGCACCCGGCGGCACCGGCACGGCAATAGGTGTGCCATCGGGCAGTTTTGTCGTCATCCGACCGCCACGCATTGCATCGGCAAAAGCGACTTTCAATGCAAAGCGTCGACCCGGCTCCGCGGCCTGCGCCTGTCCGGTCGTTTTGCGCATGAAGTCCGAATAGATATCCGACCGCCGCGCCTGTGATCTTGCGGCCTTGTTATAGGCTTGCCCGCCTGCCGCGCTGTCGTTCTGGGCGCGCGACGTCCTGCTTTGCCGGTCAAACGCGGCACGGCGAGCGGGGTCTTTCAGCAAGTCAAAGGCAACGCTCGCGGCTTTGAACCGGGCTTCTGCATCGGGCGCATCGGGGTTGAGGTCCGGGTGACACAGCCGGGCGATGCGCCGGAACGCGCTTTTGATGTCCTCGGCGCTCGCCGTTGGGGCCACGCCCAGCACGGCATAGGGGTCGTCTGTCATTCCGGGCTCCGGCCAAGGGGGCGGGACGGGGCGTAGCCCGGACCGCGTTGGCCTTTATCGTCCCGGAATAGTCTTTCGATTTTCTTTAGGTTTCCATGTTTCGATGATCTCGACCGCTTCTTCGGCAGTTTCGACAAAGCGGAACAGGTCGAGATCTTCATCCGCGATCACACCGGCCCGCGCCAGCGCGTCCCAGTTGATCACCTCTTCCCAGAAGCTTTTGCCAAAAAGCAAAAAGGGCAAAGGCTGCATACGCCCGGTCTGGATCAGGGTCAGCGCCTCAAAGGTTTCGTCCAGCGTCCCAAAGCCGCCGGGAAAGATGCACAAAGCCTGCGCCCGCATCAGGAAGTGCATTTTGCGGATCGCGAAATAGTGGAAATTGAAGCTCAGTTCTGGCGTCACGTGACCATTGGGGGCCTGTTCATGCGGCAGAACGATCGAAAGGCCGATGGATTTGCCCCCCGCCGCTTCGGCGCCGCGATTTCCGGCCTCCATCACGCCGGGACCGCCGCCGGTGCAGATCACATGATCACGCCCGCCCCGCGCCATGCTTTTCAACGTCATCAGGCGCGAAAACTCCTGCGCCTCGGCGTAATATTTGGACAAGGCAGCCAATTCTGGTTTGCGCGCCTGCGCCTGATTTTCCGGTGCCGGGATGCGCGCGCCGCCGAACAGAACGATGGTGCCGTCGATCCCGGCCTCTTCCAGCGCGAGTTGGGGTTTGAGCAGTTCGAGCTGCAGGCGGACCGGGCGCAGTTCTTCGCGACAAAGGAAATCTGTGTCGTCAAAGGCCAGCCGATAGGCTGGGGACCGTGTCTGCGCCGTGTCCGGCAGATGCGCTGCGCGGGCACTGTCGGCTTGGGCGTCGGGAAAGGGGGACATGCGGTCTTCGGCCATTGGGCACCTCCGTTTACTGATTTCAGCTAACGACGCGGCGCAGGGAAAGCCAAGCCATTGCAGCGAATTTTTCCCGCGCTACTGTCGCGGGGCGCGAATGGGAGGCAGGTGCATGGATTGGCAAAGTGAGATTGAAGCTGCGGCAGAGCGGATCGCCGGACATGTGGTGGACACGCCGGCAATGCGCAGTGACGCTTTTGGCCTGCCGCTTGAGATGAAGCTGGAGCAATTGCAGCATACCGGATCCTTCAAGGCGCGGGGGGCGTTCAACACGCTTTTATCCTCGGATGTGCCAGAGGCTGGGCTGGTCGCCGCCTCTGGCGGGAATCACGGGGCGGCGGTGGGCTTTGCCGGATCGCGGCTGGGGCACCGGGCGCAGATTTTCGTGCCCGAGATGGCCGGGTCGGCCAAGATCGCGTTGATCGAGCGCACAGGCGCGGCGCTGAGCGTGGTGCCCGGCGAATATGCCAATGCGATGGAGGCCGCGCAGGAGTATGAGGCGCGCACAGGTGCCATGCAGATCCACGCCTATGACGCGCCCGCCACCGTGGCAGGTCAGGGCACCGTGATGCGCGATTGGGAGGCGCAGGGGCTGGAGGCAGACACCGTGCTGATCGCCGTGGGCGGTGGCGGGCTGATCGCGGGGGCTTTGGCCTGGCTGGCGGGGCGGCGCAAAGTTGTGGCGGTGGAACCTGAATTGTCGTGCGCGTTGAACGCGGCTTTGGCTGCGGGGGCTCCGGTGGATGTGTCGGTTTCTGGTGTGGCGGCGAATGCGTTGGGCGCGCGGCGGATCGGATCGATCTGTTTTGATCTGGCTCAGACGCATCTGGGCGCGTCAGTTCTGGTCAGCGACGCGGCCATCCTGCAAGCGCAGCGTGCTCTTTGGCAGGCGCATCGGTTGCTTGTGGAACCTGCGGGGGCAGCTGCGCTGGCGGCGGTGCTGTCCGGAGCCTATCAACCTGAGCCGGGGGAGCGTGTGGCGGTGCTGCTCTGCGGGGCAAACCCTGCGCCTGATCCTTTGGTGTAGTGCTCCCGCCCGGTCCGGCCGCATCAAAGATGCGTCCTGCCCGGTTGGGGGGAGGCGCGCGCCGCCTGCGGCGGCGCGCGAGGCGGCCTCGCGGCCGCGTGGCTGCGGTGCGGGTATTTTGAAAGAGAAGAAATGCGGGGAGGGGCAGGCCGCGCATT
>JABSSB010000094.1 GCA_013214715.1 Paracoccaceae bacterium
TCCGGTCGAAATCTTCCTTGGTGGCCCCCATTTTCACGGCGATCCCGGCCAGCTGGATCATTTCCCCCGCAGCAGGCTGGCCAGCAGATCTGCGTCATCTTGCGTGGACACCGTGGTGATCGCCTGCGCCAAAGCTGCGCCGTCAAGCTCCAACTCGAAACCGCCGAACAAACCGGAAAACGCGCCGCCCGTGGCCGACAGGAAGTTCATGGATGTGACAGTGCCGGACAGGGCGCCGTCGATCAGCGTCAGATCGTCGCCCCCGACCACCAGCGCCAACGGTGTCTGCGCGCCATAGGTATATGCGACCAGAAAGCGCGGCTCAAATGGTGTCGGATCCACCGGGTTGTACACCAAACGCTCGACATCAACCAATGTGCGCCGCAAAACGTCAAAGTCCTGATCTCTTAGGTCAAATTCAACCACTGTGTCAAAGGCGGCCATACGAACCCCTCCTAAATCCAATAGAAAACTATCCTTGGTGTGGCGCTTCAAAAACCGGACGCGCGCCTAAAACAACAGTACCATCTGCGTGTAGAAAACACCGGGTTTCGTCAATTCACGCGTAGAGTGGGTGTTGCATCTGAACAACGGGTTCCCTAAGCCGCACCAATGACACAGAGACTGCATATCGTCGGCGGCGGCATGGCCGGATCCGAAGCGGCCTGGCAGGCGGCACAGCGCGGCATTGACGTGGTGATCCACGAAATGCGGCCCAAGGTCGAAACCTTTGCCCATCAAACCGGCAATCTGGGAGAGATGGTCTGCTCAAACTCGTTCCGCTCGGACGATCACGAACAGAATGCTGTAGGTCTGCTGCATTGGGAAATGCGTCAGGCGGGTGGATTGATCATGTCCAGCGCGGATGCCCATCGCCTGCCGGCGGGCGGAGCCTTGGCCGTGGATCGTGAGCCCTTTGCCGAAACGGTCACCGCGCGGCTGCGAGCGCTGCCCAATGTGCAGGTGTCGGGTGAAGAGATCACCGAATTGCCCGATCAGGGACATTGGATTTTCGCCACCGGCCCTCTGACCTCTGCGACCCTGGCGCAGGCGATCGCGCAGGAAACCGGCGCCGATGCGCTGGCCTTTTTCGACGCGATTGCCCCCATCGTCTATTTCGACAGCATCGATATGAGCCAAGCTTGGATGCAGTCGCGCTATGACAAGGGCGAAACCGAGGAAGAGCGCACCGCCTACCTCAATTGCCCGATGACGCGCGATCAGTACGAAGCTTTCATCGACGCGCTTCTAGCCGCCGACAAGACTGAATTCCGTGAGGGTGAAACCGCGGGCTATTTCGACGGCTGCCTGCCCATTGAAGTCATGGCTGACCGAGGCCGAGAAACCCTGCGCCACGGGCCGATGAAGCCGGTTGGTTTGACCAACCCGCATCAGCCCGATGTAAAACCCCATGCTGTCGTGCAACTGCGCCGCGACAATGCTTTGGGCACGCTTTACAACATCGTCGGCTTTCAGACCAAGATGAAGTATGGCGCTCAAACCGATGTTTTCCGAATGATTCCAGGCATGGGAGACGCACGATTTGCGCGTTTGGGTGGCATACACCGCAACACGTTCCTGAATTCACCAACGCTGCTTGACGGGCAGATGCGCTTGCGGTCGCGCCCCAATATCCGCTTTGCCGGTCAGATCACCGGCGTCGAAGGCTATGTCGAAAGCGCGGCCATGGGGTTGCTGGCGGGGCGGATGGCCACGGCAGAGATACAGGGTCAGACCCTGACCACGCCGCCCAACACCACCGCGACAGGGGCTCTGATCACCCATATCTCGGGCGGAGCAGAGGCCAAGACCTTCCAACCTATGAACGTGAATTTTGGGCTTTTCCCGCCGGTTGACGGACTGCGCGGCGGGCGCCGAGGCCGCAAGGACCGTTACAAAGCCTATACGGATCGCGCGAAAACCGACTGGTTGGCTTGGCTTACGCAATCTCAACTGGACGCAGCCTAGGCACCGACCGTAAACTCGGCATATGTCCGGTGGTTTTTTTGACAAGGTCTATCAGGCCCGAGATGCGGATCAGACCCGCGACCTGTATGACGCCTGGGCGGCATCTTATGAGGCCGAGGTCGCCGCAAATGGCTATGTGACGCCCGGGCGCTGTGCTGATGCGCTGGCAAGCTGTCTGGCAGATAAAACGGCTGCTATCCTCGACTTCGGATGTGGAACCGGCCTGTCTGGCCTTGCGCTGCGCAAAGCCGGGTTCACAACGCTGGATGGCGTTGATTTGTCTGTGGAAATGCTGGCCTGCGCGCGGGACAAAGGGGCGTATCGGACCTTGACCCAAATCGAAGCTGACGCGGCCCTGCCCGCAATCCCAGGTGCCTATGCCGCAGTCACGGCGATCGGCGTGATTGGCGCGGGTGCTGCACCGATTTCTGTCTTTGATGTCCTTCTTGGCGCGCTGGCGCCAGGTGGTTTTTTGGTGTTTTCCTTCAACGATCACGCGCTGGAAGAAGCGGAAAACGAAGCCCGCGTATCCCATGCCATCGAAAGCGGTGAGGCCGTTCAACTTTTCCATGAATACGGTCCGCACCTGACGGGATTGAACTTGAACTCCGCTGTTTATGTTCTTGAAAAAACGTGAACCGAACTCGATTTGCACCCTCTCCGACAGGACCATTGCATCTGGGTCATGCCTATTCCGCGCTGTTGGCGTTTGATCAGGCGCGCCAAGCGGGCGGTGCCTTTCTCTTGCGAATTGAGGATATCGACCAAAGCCGCGCCCGTGGGGAATGGGAAGACTTGATCTATGAAGATCTGCACTGGCTGGGCCTGCGCTGGCCTGTCCCGGTGATGCGCCAGTCAGACAGGTTGGACGCCTATGCCAGCGCTTTGGACCATTTGAGCGAGCTGGGCGTCATCTATCCCTGCCGCTGCAAGCGCGCAGATATCGAAGCCGCCGCCTCTGCCCCGCAGGAAGGCGTGCCGCAATTCGGACCTGACGGGCGGATTTATCCCGGCACCTGTCGCCATCGTGCAATGCATGAGGCCGGGCCGGATGACGTCATTCGGCTGAACATGTATGAAGCTGCAAAGATCGTCCCGGTCCTGAGCTTCTTCGAAACCGGCCCCCGCCACCAGGGGCACCATCAGATCACAACGCAGGATCTGTGCCAGAGCGCCGGGGACATTATCCTACGCCGTCGCGGGATGGGAGGCTCATATCATCTGTCAGTTGTCGTTGATGATTCCGATCAGGTCATCACGCAGGTCACCCGCGGCGAAGACCTGTTTTCAGCCACCCCTCTGCACGTGCTGCTGCAAAACCTGCTGGGCCTGCCAACGCCCCTCTATCATCATCATCACTTGATCCGCGATGAATCCGGCAAACGTCTGGCCAAACGCGATGACGCCCGGGCTATCCGGCAATATCGTGATGACGGCATGACACCTGACGATCTACGCGCCCTTTTGGGTTTGACCATCACAGCAGATCTAGACCGCCCAAGGGTGATCCCCCAGGGATGATCCGAGTGCCCTATGTCGGGTCTTTGAGCCCGACACTGCCTGGACACGCTGGCTTCAGGCGCATTGCTCCTGCCGGGCTTTGGCAATGGCTTCCGCCGTAGCTTCGACTGCCAACAGGATCGACGCATGGCGGTTCTTGTAGTCGCGTGCCGGGTCCAAAACCTCAAACCCGTCAAACGGCGCATCCGGCACCGGTCCGCCTTGTTTTAGCATCGCCTTGAGTTGATCACGCGCTGTTTCGATCTGCGCCTGGGTAGCGCCAACCGCCTGGGCCCCCAGAACCGACGCTGCCGCTTGCCCCAAAGCACAGGCCTTCACATCCTGCCCGAATTCGGCGATCCGGTCTCCCTCCATGACCACATCAACCGTCACCGTTGACCCGCAAAGCGGCGAGCGTTTCTTGACCGTCGCCATCGGCGCATCAAGCCGAGCATGATGCGGGATATCGGAGGCCAGCGCCAGAATGCGCTCCGAATAGAGTTTGATCAGATCGGTTTCACCGGACATGGCTTTTCCTTCGGTCGTCTTCCTCATAGATAGGCGCATGAGCCCCGGTTGCCAAAGGAAAACAGAATGTCATTCGATCCCGCCAGCTTGACCTATGATTCCAAAGGTCTGATCCCAGCCATCGCGCAGGATGCCCAGACCGGTGAGGTTTTGATGATGGCCTGGATGAATGCCGAGGCCGTTGCGCAAACCCTCGCAACGGGCCGCGTGACCTATTGGTCGCGATCCCGGCAAAGCTTCTGGATCAAGGGCGAAAGCTCGGGCAATGTGCAGGAATTGGTCGAAATGCGGGTCGATTGTGACCGCGACTGCCTGCTTGTGCTGATCAACCAGACTGGACCCGCCTGCCATACCTTCCGCCGAAGCTGCTTTTACACCGCCTTGCGCGACGGCGATGAAATCGAACTTATGCAGCCCATGATGTGATCAAATTGTGTCGGCGCCACGGCGCCGACGCCGGATATCTCGGGCCATCGCCTGCGGCGCTGTGCCTCAGGCTTGTGGCGCGCGTAATGAAAAAAAACCGCCGCGACCCGGGCTGGGTGCGGCGGTCAGGAATGCGGGTCTCATGGGGCATCCGGACTGTCTGAAAAGGGCCAGGCGGACCCAAAAACCGTCGGGACGGACGGAGACAGGCGGCACGAGATCGCAGGCAATCCGATCAGGTCAGAATAATCCGGGCAGATGCAGACCGACCATCAACATGACGGCAATCGCCCCCATGCCAAGCGTATCTCCGACAAGACGCGGCTGCGACCGAGCAATCATATCCTTGACCTCTTTCATCACCACAGGCTCCTTTGTCAGAATTTCGCGTTGTGTTGATGCTTTGTTCGCATTTGTTCTGATTCTTGTAAAGAACTTTTTAAGAACATTATGTCAGCCGACCGAAATCAGACGGATCGCATCCTCTTGCCGCATGAGCCAGAGCAGATGTCGCACCGCCTTGCCACGAGCGCTGGATAGGCCTGGATCCTTGTCCAGAAGCACGCGCGCATCCTGCTGCGCCAGAGCCATCAACCCAGTCTGCCGTTCTAGATCAGCGACCTGAAACCGTGGCAGTCCTGATTGCGCCGTGCCGATAAGATCGCCCGCGCCGCGCATCTGCAGATCGGTTTCGGCAATGCGAAAACCGTCTTCAGTCTCACGCAGGGTATCCAGACGGCGGCGGCCTGACTCGCTCAGCGGGCTTTGATAGAGCAGCAGACAAGTCGCACTGTCCGACCCGCGCCCCACCCGGCCACGCAACTGGTGCAATTGTGCCAGACCAAAACTTTCAGCCCGCTCAATCACCATGATGGAGGCATTGGGCACGTTTACTCCGACCTCGATCACCGTGGTCGCCACGAGAACACGCGCCGCGCCGGATTGAAAATCCGCCATCGCGCTTGCCTTGTCTTCGGGCGGCATCTGGCCATGCACCAGGCGCACATGATCTTCACCCAACGCTGCGCGCAAATGTTTAAACCGTTCCTCGGCCGAACTGAGATCAGACAGCTCCGACTCTTCGACCAGCGGACAGACCCAATAGCATTGCCGCCCGTCTGCCACGGCCTTTTGCAGATGCGCGACAACCTCGTCCATGCGGTCCAGCCGCATCACCGCGGTGCGAACCGGTTGTCTGCCAGGGGGCTTTTCATCAAGGATCGAGACATCCATATCGCCATATTGCGCCAGCGCCAGAGATCTGGGGATCGGCGTGGCCGTCATGACCAGCACATCACTTTCGGCCCCTTTTTCTGCCAGCCCCATCCTTTGACGCACGCCAAAACGGTGCTGTTCATCCACCACGGCCAGTCGAAGATCTGCAAATTCGACGTCCGACTGAAAAAGCGCATGGGTACCAACGAGGATATTGATCTCACCCGATGCCAGCCGGGCCAGCTTGTCGCGCCGATGCACGCCTTTGTCTTGCCCTGTCAGGATCTCCAGCACCACACCGGCCTGCGCGGCCATCGGGGCCAACCCGTCCAGATGTTGCTGCGCCAAAATCCCTGTCGGCGCCATCATGACGCCCTGCCCGCCTGCTTCGACGGCTGTCAGCAAGGCCAAAAACGCCACCAGAGTTTTGCCTGCACCGACATCGCCCTGCAGTAACCGGTTCATCCGGCGGTCCGAGGCCATATCCGCCGCGATTTCGGCAGCGGCACGGGATTGCGCGCCGGTCGGGTCATAGGGCAAGAGCGCCAAGACCTTGTTCTGCAACCGGCCATCGCCCGCGGTGCTGCGGCCTGGTCTGTGCCGTTCNTGCTGCCGCGCCAGCGCCAAGGTGACCTGATGCGCAAACAGCTCATCATAGGCCAAACGCTGCCGCGCCGGAGCGTCAGGCGTGACATCCGCCGGGTTTCTCGGCGCATGGGCCGTTCCAACAGCCTGCGACCATGACGGCCATGCTTCCCGCGCAATCAGCGATGGATCAGACCATTCGGTCAGCTCTGGCACACGTTGCAAGGCGCTGGCCATCGCCTTGGACATCATGCGTTGCGTCACACCCTGGGTCAGCGGATAGACCGGTTCGAATTCAGGGATGTCGCGCGCGTCGTCCAGCGTAAGGATGTGATCGGGATGGGTGATTTGCAGGGCGCCATCAAACAATTCCAGCTTGCCAGAGATCAGACGCGCTTCACCGAGTGGCAGGACACTGGTCAGATACTCAGACCGGCCACGAAAAAACACGAGAGTGAAGGTGGTCTGACTGTCCTGCATCCGCACGCGATAGGGCCCGCCCCGCCGGGCGGCTGGATGATGGGAGATGACCTCTGCCGCGACAGTAACAATGCCAGGAACAGCTGCCCCGACCACGCTGTCGCGCCGTCGCCGATCCACCAGTGAATGCGGCAGCGTGAAGATCAGGTCGCGTGGGGTTTCGACGCCAATTTGCCCCAAGGCTTTGGAGCCGCGCGGCCCAATGCCGACAAGGCTGTCCAGCGCGGCAAATAAGGGAAACAGGATCTCGGGCCGGCCTTGACTCATGAGGAGGCAATCAGCTCCAACCAGCCATCTTCATCCAGCGTCTCGATGCCCAGCTCAGCGGCTTTTTTCGCCTTGGAGCCGGCCCCGGGCCCTGCCACCAAAAGATCGGTTTTCTTACTGACCGATCCGGCCACCTTGGCGCCAAGCGCTTCGGCGCGCGCTTTGGCTTCGGCGCGCGTCATTTTTTCCAACGTGCCGGTGAAGACCACGGTCTTGCCGGCCACCGGGCTGTCGCCCGCGTCGGGCGCGTGCACCGGCGCAATCTGCAATTCGGCCACCAGCCGGTCGATGGAAGCGCGCTCCTGCTCCTGCGCGAGGGCGGTCACCAATGCGCCAGCCATGACCGAGCCGACGCCATCGATCGACAAAAGATCCTCCCATGCGGGCCCGGTTTGATCGACGGCCTGATCCATCGCGGCACTGAAGCCAGGCCAGTCGGTGTAATGTGTCGCCAACAGCGCTGATGCGGCCTCCCCGACATGGCGCAGACCCAAGGCAAAGATCAGACGGTTCAGCGGAATGTTGCGCCGTTCGTCGATGGCGCTGAACAGGTTCATGGCCGATTTTTCGCCCCAGCCTTCGCGGTTTTTCAGCTGTTGCAGGCCTGCGCCGTAGCGTGCGCGCAGTGTGAAGATATCGGCAGGTTCACGAATCCAGCCATCTGCATAGAACTGCTCGACCTGTTTGGCGCCCAGCCCGTCGATGTCAAAAGCCGCGCGCGACACGAAATGCTTGAGCTTTTCAACCGCCTGCGCCGGGCAGATCAAGCCGCCGGTGCAACGTCGCACCGCATCGCCAGCATCGCGTATGGCGGCACTATTGCATTCCGGACATTGGGTGGGAAATTGGAAGGGCTCGGCCACCGCGGGACGTTTGGACAAATCGACATCCGCGATTTTCGGGATCACATCCCCTGCGCGATAGACCTGCACCCAATCGCCCACGCGAATATCCTTGCCGTCACGGATGGGCTGTCCATTGGCGTCCCGAC
>JABSSB010000095.1 GCA_013214715.1 Paracoccaceae bacterium
CCCTATCTGGCCACCAAGCAGGGCCATGACCTTGTGACCGCGTCAGGGCTGACGCTGCTGGGGGCCGATGACAAGGCGGGTGTGTCGATCATCATGACCATGGCGCGGCATCTGTTGGCTCAGCCCAGGACGGGGCATGGTCCCATTCGCATCGCCTTCACCCCCGATGAAGAGATTGGGCGCGGTGTGCATCCTGATCTGCCGCGCGATCTGGGCGTGGATTTTGCCTATACGCTGGACGGGCAGGAGGTCGGCGAGATCGAGTTTGAAACCTTTTCCGCGGACCGGGCCGTGGTGACGGTGACGGGCGTGTCGATCCATCCCGGGCTGGCCAAGGACAAGATGGTCAATGCCACGCATCTGGCGGCCAAGATCGTGGCGACCCTGCCGCAGGCGACCATGACGCCCGAGACCACCGACGGGCGCGATGGGTTCCTGCATGTCACGGATATGGAAGGCGGATCTTCCGAAATGGTGATCAAGTTGATCCTGCGCGATTTTGAACTGGATGGTCTGGTCGCCCAGGGTGATCTACTGCGCAAGACCTGCGAGGCTGTGCAAGCTGGTGAGCCGCGCGCGCAGATCACCTGCGAGATCACGCCGCAATATCGCAACATGCGCTATTGGTTGGAAAATGACATGACCCCGGTCGATCTGGCGCGCGATGCGGCCCGCGCGTCTGGGCTTGAGCCTGTATCTGTCCCGATCCGCGGCGGCACGGACGGATCACGCCTGACCGAACTGGGGGTGCCGACGCCAAATATCTTCACCGGGATGCAGTGCATTCACGGACCTTTGGAGTGGATCTCGGTGCAGGACATGGCCACGGCCACTGAAATGTGCCTGACACTGGCGGAAATGGCAGCGCAGCGCGGGTGACCGGAGAGGCTGTGCGCGCAAGGCCAGGACTGCCCTTCGCAGTCGTCTGCTGAGTGGCGATCAGATCGACAAGGGTGGTGTGGGCCCGCTCTCTTCCAGCATCCAACTTGCCTGCCATGAACTGTCCTGCCGGCTCAGGATCAGGGCATTGCGCTCAGCCAGATAGAGACGCTGCCGTCCCGGCATGCGCCGGATGGAAATCGGATGGTCGGGCAGGGGGCTGTCACCCAAGCTGGCCAGTGCGCCCAAAGCCCGCGCCCAGATGCGCGGTGGCGGCGGGTGGGTGATGCCCGACGCGACAAGCTGATGCAGCGGCCCGGCGGGTGTGCCCATGTCGGCCCGCCCGGCCAGATGGATTTCGCCTGACAATACGGTCAGCGCCTGATCGGGCTGTGTGTGTATGTCCACCGCCAGCTGCAACATGCGCTGCCAACTGTCGCGATGGGCGCGGCTTTGCCATTGATCGCGCAGGTCATCTTCGTATTTCTGCATCGATGGGATCAGGATCATCACTGCCTCTAACACCGACAGACGCGGGCCCAGCAACGGGACGGATGACATCAGAAATGTGCGCCCCGGTACGGCGTCGGATCTGGCCTGTTCCATCATCGCCCAACCGCCCGGACCCATGATCTCTCGCCGCGTGCGTTCTCCGCGCAGATCGGGGGCCAGCAGGCGCAGTCCGGGCAGCGCCACCTGCCAACCCAGATGCAACCCCTGAGCATCGGCAAATCGCGGCGGCAGATCGCCATCGATGCAGCCATGCTGACACAGCAGGGCCGCCTGACGCGCCACCGAAAACAGCACCTGCCCCACCGGCGAATAGGTGCGGGAGCGTTTCAGCGACCCCCAGCCATCACAGATATCGTGATCATCCCATTGCATCAGTGAGGGCACCCGTGAGGCCAGCGCGGCATAGTCGGGAGCGCTGTAAATTGCGATGTAGCGGTCGATGAACCTCCGTTCCAGATGTTCGCGCAAGCTGGCCAGATCGGCTTGTGAGGGATCGCGGGGCAGCTCATCCGGCCAGTCTTCGGACAGCTTGTGGCCCAGCGTCGCCTCATCGGCGTAAATCTGGTCGCCTCCATGCAGCATCAGGGAAAAGGGTTGTTGCGCGTGATCGTCGCGCAGTCGCGCCCACATTGCGTTGCGTTCGGCCGGGTTGCGGTCAAGATCGCCATGCTCCTGCCCATTGCAAGAGACATAGGCGATGCGCAGGTCGCGGGTCAGATCAGCAGCCAATTCGAACGCTTGCCCATCCCAGACATAGCGACCGGCGCGATCGCTGCGCAGGGCAAACCGCGCGCGCCAGATCTCGACCCCGCCAAAGCCGGCTAGACGCGCGGGAGCGATGGACTTATCGTCTACCTGAAGCGGTGCCAATGCCGCGCCCGGAGGCGTAATGAACAGAGCGGCCAGATGCATCTGCCCATCGCGCAGATCATCCAGCAAAAGCACCGGACCGAGGGGGGAGGAAAGGCGGCTCATGTCAAAAATCGACCTAAGCCGGGCCGGATCATGTCGCAAGTGCCAAACCCGCGCGGGCCGAGGCATGTCACATTAGGGCAACAAACTCCGGAGGAGATCATGCCACCCCTACCGCCCATGACCCCCATCACCGGCCCTTCGGCCTGGGTCGGTCGCGATCTGGCCGCCGCGCCAGAGCGTTGGTTGAAACAGCTGACCGAGGATGAGATTGCCGATCTGTTGCAGGCGGCGCGACATTATCTATCGTTGCGCCGCGATGTCGGACAGATCACGGCAGATGCTTTCCCGCTGGAACAGTTTCATCACCATCTGGCGGAACTGCGTGACACGCTGATCAACGGGCTGGGTGTTGAAGTGCTGCGCGGCCTGCCAGTGGATCAGATGGACCGCGCCACCGCTGCCACGATCTTTTGTGGCATCGGCGCTCATCTTGGCTCGGCCCGNTCGCAAAACGCCGCTGGGCACATTCTGGGCCATGTGCGCGACGTCGGCGCAGATGCCAAAGACCCCAAGACCCGCATCTACCAAACCGCCGAACGGCAAACCTTTCATACCGACAGTGCAGATGTGGTGGGGCTTTTATGCCTCAAAGATGCGCAGGAGGGTGGCGACAGTCTGCTGGTGAGCGCCGAGACAATTTTCAATCAGATGCTGGAGGCCCGCCCGGACCTGCTGCCGCGCCTGTTTGATCCCATCGCCACCGACCGCCGGGGTGAAGTGCCTGAAGGCGCCGATCCTTGGATGGAGATTCCGCCGCTCAACTGGCATGACGGCAAGCTGACCGTGTTCTATCAACGCCAATATATCGACAGCGCGCAGCGGTTTGACGGCGCAATGCGGCTGACGCCGGACCATATCGCCGCGCTGGACCTGTTTGACAGCCTCGCCAATGATCCTGACCTGCATGTCCGGATGCGGTTGCAGCCCGGCGACATGCAGTTCGTCTATAACCATGCGCAGCTGCATGACCGCACTGGCTTCACCGACTGGCCGGACCCAGACCAAAGGCGGCATCTGCTGCGGCTGTGGCTGTCGATCCCCGGCGACCGGGCCTTGCCGGAATGTTTTCGGCAGCGCTATGGCTCTATCGAGATCGGTGAGCGCGGTGGGATCATTACGCTGGGCACGGTGCTCTCCGCGCCTTTGGACTGAGGCTTGCACCCCGGCGTCGGGCGGGTCAGGCTGGCGCGGAAGGGGAACGCCATGACCACGCCGAATATCCTGTTCATCATGTATGACCAGCTGCGGTTTGATTACCTGTCCTGTGCCGGGCATCCGCATCTGCACACGCCCAATTTTGACCGTGTCGCCGCGCGTGGGGTGCGCTTTACCAACGCGTATGTGCAGGCCACGCAATGCGGGCCGTCGCGCATGTCGACCTATACCGGGCGCTATGTCGCCTCGCACGGGGCCTGCTTCAATGGCATCCCGCTGCGTCTGGGCGAGATGACGATGGGCGATCATCTGCGCGCGGCCGGCATGGGCTGCTGGCTGATCGGCAAGACCCATATGAAAGCTGATGCCGATGGCATGGCGCGGCTAGGACTCGCACCAGACAGCGAGATCGGCGTGCGTCAGAGCGAATGCGGCTTTGACCCCTGGGTGCGCGATGACGGGCTGTGGGGGCAGGGGCCGGATGGGTTTTATGACGAAAAACGTTCCCCCTATAACGAATATCTGAAATCGAAAGGCTATGCCTCGGACAACCCTTGGGCGGATTTTGCCAATGCGGGTGTGGATGAGGCGGGCGATATCGCCTCGGGTTGGATGTTCACCAATGCCGACCGCCCCGCCAATATCCGCGAAGAGGATAGCGAAACGCCCTGGCTTACACGCGAGGCAATCCGCTTTGTCGATCAGGCGACCGGCCCGTGGTGCGCGCATGTCAGCTATATCAAGCCGCATTGGCCCTATATCGTGCCCGCGCCTTATCACGATTTGTTCGGCCCCGAACACGTGCCGCTGCCCATGCGATCGGACGGCGAGCGTGCCGACCCCCATCCGATCTATGCGGCGTATATGGGCAACAAGATCTCTCATGCCTTTCAACGGGATGAGGTGCGGGACAAGGTTATCCCGGCCTATATGGGGCTGATCAAGCAATGCGATGATCAGCTTGGCGTGCTGCTGGATCATCTTGAGGCGACAGGGCAGGCCGACAATACGGTGATCGTTCTGACCTCGGATCATGGCGATTATCTGGGCGATCACTGGCTGGGCGAAAAGGACATGTTCCATGATCCTTCGGTCAAGGTGCCGCTGATCATCTATGATCCCCGGCCCGAGGCCGATGCAACGCGCGGCACGGTCTGCGATGCATTGGTCGAGGCCATCGATCTGGCCCCCACCTTTGTCGAGATGGCCGGAGGCGTGGTGGCGGATCATATCCTTGAAGGGCGGTCTTTGATGCCATGGCTGCGGGGAGAGGTGCCGATCTGGCGCCAGTTTGTGATCAGCGAATATGATTTCTCGCCCACACCCACCTGCGCAGCGCTGGGGTTGGACCCGCGCGAGGCACGACTGTTCATGCTCTTTGATGGGCGCTGGAAGCTGGTCCACTCAGAGGCAGGATATCGCCCGATGTTGTTTGATCTGCAAAGCGACCCGCAGGAATTGCAAGATCTGGGCGCTGATCCGGCGCAAGCGGATCAGATCAACCGGCTTTACGATCTGCTCGGCCAATGGGGCCGTCGCATGGCGCAGCGGGTCACGCGGTCGGATGATGATATCCGGGCCATGCGAGGCAAATCGGCCCGCAAAGGCATCTTGCCCTTTTTGTATGATGGCTCCGAAGTGCCCGACGCACTGACCGTGAAATATCGCGGGCCCGCCTCGGCCCGCTATGATCGGGACTGACGCTATTCGGCGGGCATAACGACGATCTGATCAAAAGCCCGCCGCAGCGCGTCAGACCACGCCTGCGAGATCGCGCNGAAATTCGGATCATGTTCTTCAATGCGTCGTTTTTGTTCGAACTGGNAGGTATCGGCCCGGATCACCGCCAGATCCAGCGGCATTCCTACCGACAGGTTCGACCGCAGCGTGGAATCCATCGACAAGAGCGCGGCCGTCACCCCGACCTCTAACGGAGTGTCCACGGTGATCGTGCGGTCAAGGATCGGTTTGCCGTATTTATGCTCCCCGATCTGGATGTAAGGCGTGTCATCGGTTGCTTCGACGAAGTTCCCTGCGGCATAGACATGGAACAGCCGCAGCACGCCGCCGCGCCGCTGGCCTGCCACGATGATCGAACTCATCGCGCTTTCGCCCATGGCCGCTAGCCCCTGTCCATAGCGCTGCTGCACCACGCGCATCGCGTCGCCCACGATCTCGGCCACCTGAAACATTGATTCGGCCGAATAAAGCGTATGAATGCCGTCCTGGGGGCGGTCGATATTTTCCTGCAGCAGGCTCATCACCGCCTGTGTGATCGCAAGGTTGCCCGCCGTCATCATGCAGATCACGCGGTCATTGGGCACTTCCCAGGTGAACATCTTGCGATACTTGGAAATATTGTCGAGACCCGCATTGGTGCGGGTGTCAGACAGAAGCACGAGCCCCTCATTCAATTTCAGCGCGACGCAATAGGTCATCGGTCTCTGCTCCCCTCGGATTGTTGTTGTTTTGTCTCTGACCTGAGCCAAAACAAGGCCTAGAGCAAGATATTTCCGGGCGTCGTTACTGAGGCTGTGGCTGAAGCGTCGCGGGGGCAGGGGGATGAAAGCTGAACGCATCCCCGATTGCAACGGCCAGATTATTGACCTCGATTATGAAATCCGTGAGCCATTCATGCAGCCCATAAGTAAAGATCGCGTCCAGGTTGGTTGTGGATAAGCGCTCCTGCAAGGCCTGCAACCGGTTGACCAGATCCGATTGCGCGCCTTCGAACCCTGCCACCTCATGCAGTGAAAGCAGACATTGCGTGATGCAGGTGATCAGGCTGCGCGGGCTGATGCGGTTGAGAACCAGCAGATCGACCACACCGCGCGGCTCGACCGTGCGGCGGTAGACATGGCGATAGGCGCGGGCCGAATTGGTTGCGCGCAGCACATTCATCCATTGCAGCGTATCGACCCCGCCACCCACATTGCCTGCGCTTGGCAGCAGGACATGATATTTCACATCCAGCAGGCGCGCGGTCGCGTCCGCGCGTTCGATCCATTTGCCCATTTCGATGAAAGCATAGCCATCATCGCGGAGCATGGTGGATGCAATCATCCCCCGCATCAGCGCAGCGCGTTCCTTGACCCAATCCAGGAACCCCACCAGATCGCGTGAAATCGGGCGCAGGCGATAGACATCGCGCAATTCCAGATAGGTCTGATTGATCACATCCCAGACCTCGGATGTCAGGGCGACACGCACGGCGCGGGCATTGCTGCGCGCGGCCTTGGCGCAGGCATAGATCGACGATGGATTGTCTTCATCCCAAACCAGATGTGCCAGCGCGTTGGCCTGATTGGCGTCGTCCAGATCACTGGGGTAGCTGTCGCGGCAGCCCGCGGAAATCAGGATCGACGCCCATTCGGTGCTGCGGGCATCTGGTTCCTGCGGCAGCGCGTCCATGCGCCGCCCGGCATCCAGAAGGCGGGCGATATTGCTCATCCGCTCGATATAGCGTGACATCCAGAACAGCCCTTCGGCGGTGCGGCTCAGCATCAGACATCCCCCCCATCAGTCAGAACCCAGGTATCCTTGACCCCGCCGCCCTGGCTGGAATTGACGACCAGAGAGCCTTCGCGCAGGGCCACACGGGTCAGCCCCGATGGGATCATCCGAGTGGTCTTGCCCGAGATCACGAAAGGTCGCAGGTCGACATGGCGCGGGGCCAGACCGGCTTCGGTCAATACGGGCGATGTCGACAAAGACAGCGTCGGCTGTGCGATGTAATTGCCGGGATTGTCCTTCAGCTTCTGGCTGAACTCCGCGATTTCCGCCTTGGTCGAGGTCGGCCCGATCAGCATCCCATAGCCGCCCGACCCGTGCACCTCTTTCACGACCAACTCGGATATATTGTCCAGGACGTGGCCCAGATCATCTTTTTCTGAGCAGCGCCATGTCGGGACATTGGGCAGGATTGGTTCTTCGCCCAGATAAAAGCGGATCATGTCCGGCACATAGGTATACATCGCCTTGTCATCGACAATGCCCGCGCCCGGCGCGTTTACCAGCGTCAGCCCCCCGGCCTTCATCGCGCCAATGATGCCCGGCACGCCCAACACGCTGTCGGGGTTGAAGACGGATGGATCGATGAAATCATCGTCGATCCGACGGTACAGCACATCAATCCGCTCTGGCCCGCGCGTCGTGCGCATGTAAAGGCGGTTATCCTCGACAAAAAGGTCCGGTCCTTCGACCAGATCTACACCCATCAGATCAGCGAGATAGAAATGTTCGTAATAGGCTGAATTGAACTGGCCGGGCGTCAGAATGGCCAGTGTCGGCTCCCCGTCGCACATGGGCGGGGCGACGGCCTGCATCGCCTCGGCCAGCATGTCGCCATAACCATCCACAGGGCGGATATGGCCTTCGACAAAAAGGTCCGGGAACATGCGCGACATAACCTCGCGGTTTTGCAGCACGTAGGACACGCCTGATGGGGTGCGGCAATTGTCTTCGAGGACATAGAATTCGTCTTCCGCCACCCGCACCAGATCGACACCGACGATATGCGAATAGATGCCAAGCGGTGGGGTGTAGCCTTCCATGATCTCAAGATAAGCATCATTGCCGGTGATCATGCTTTCGGGGATGAGGCCCGCCCGAAAGATCTCACGCGCGCCATAGGCGTCCTTGATAAACGCATTGAGCGCATTGGCCCGTTGGATTGATCCGCTGTCCACCTTGGTCCATTCGCGGGCGTTGAACACACGCGGCACCATGTCAAAGGGGATCAGCCGGTCCGGATCGCCGCCTTCGCCATAGACGGCAAAGGTGATTCCGATGCGGCGGAACAATTCATCGGCCTCGGCCTGACGGGTTAACAGAGTATCGGTGCCTTGCTGGGCAATCCATTCAGCAATTTCCCTGTATTCGCGCCGCAACGCCTCGTCACGATACATTTCGTTATACACGTCAGGCATCCTCCCCTAACATTACCTTGTGATCTCTCGGATCATAGAACCCATCCCGGGCGCTTGAACCGACAGTCACCTTTCACGTTCCGGCCGTTTGGTCGGGTTTGTCCAGACCGAAGCTTAAAAGTTGTGCAGCCATCATGTCCATCCAAGTCGCTCTCACCCATCGCACAACCTACAGCTATGACCGGCTTGTTACGCTCGCGCCACACATTGTCCGTCTGCGTCCCGCGCCACATGCGCGCACACCGATTCTGAGCTACAGCCTGAAAATCGAGCCGGAAGAGCATTTTTTGAACTGGCAGCAGGATGCTTTTGCCAATTGGCAGGCGCGGCTGGTCTTTCCAGAACCCGCGCAAAAACTGTCGGTGACGGTCGATCTGGTCGCGCAGATGGTGGCAATCAATCCGTTCGATTTCTTTCTGGATGACAGTGCGCAGGAAGCGCCGTTTGATTATGACAAGCTCACCAAACATGATCTTGAACCCTATCTGCGCCGCATCGATACGGGTGATCTTTTTGATGCCTTTCTGGCCAAGGCGCCGAAACCTGCCGGTCAGACCATCGACTGGCTGGTGGCGCTGAACGGCTATATCTGCAACGCGATCGACTACACCATCCGGATGGAACCGGGGGTGCAGACACCCGACCACACGATCAAAGCCGCGCTGGGGTCTTGCCGCGACAGCGCATGGCTGATGGTCGCGATGCTGCGGCGCATGGGCTATGCGGCGCGGTTCGTGTCGGGTTATCTGATCCAACTCGTGGCGGATCAAAAGCCGATCACAGGTCCCGAGGGCCCGGCAGAGGATTTCACCGATCTGCACGCTTGGACCGAGGTCTACCTGCCCGGCGCGGGTTGGGTCGGGCTGGACCCGACCTCCGGCCTCTTTGCAGGTGAAGGGCATATTCCGCTGGCCTGCACGCCAGAACCGTCGACCGCCGCCGCCATCACCGGCGCGCATGACAAGGCCGAGGTCGAGTTCGATTTCGCCATGTCCGTCACCCGTGTGGCCGAACCGCCCCGCGTGACCCGGCCCCTCAGCCCCCGGCAATGGGCCGAAATCGACCGTGCGGGCGAAAAGATCGAAGAAAAGCTGCAAGCGCAGGATATGCGCCTGACCATGGGGGGCGAGCCGACCTTTGTATCGGCCACCGACCGGGATGCGGGCGAATGGACGACCGAAGCCGTCGGCCCCACCAAGCGCGCCCATGCCGATGATCTGGTGCGCCGCTTGCAGGCGCGCTTTGCCCCAAATGGTTTGCTCCATCACGGGCAGGGCAAGTGGTATCCCGGAGAGCCATTGCCCCGTTGGGCCTTTTCGCTGATCTGGCGCGGGGATGGCTTGCCACTGTGGTCCAATCCCGACCTGTTCGCCAAAGAAGAGGCCAAGCCCGTACCTTTGGAAACAGCGGGTCGATTTGCGACTGCTTTGGCCGAAGAGCTTGAGATCGACGCGGAAGATGCGCAGCCGCTTTACGAAGACCCGCTGCATTTCACTGCGCATGAAGCGCATCTGCCTCCCAATGTGACCGTGGCGGAAAACGATCTGGATGATCCTGCTGAACGCGCGCGGCTGATCCGGATGCTCAATGAAGGGCTGGATGCGCCGCGATCTTATGTGATTCCGCTGCAATTGGCGCAGGCCAAAGCCACGGCACATCGCCGCTATCGCTGGGCGTCGGAGAAATGGAAAACCCGGCGCGGGCGGCTGTTCCTGATGCCCGGCGATAGCCCGGCAGGGTTCCGGCTGCCATTGGGCACCTTGAACAAGGCGTTGGAACTGGTGCCCTATCAACGCGACCCGATGGCCCGACCTGGCCCGCTACCCGGTGCCACGCCTGAGGATGAGCCAGTGCCGATCCGCCGCCAGCGTACGATCCTTCAGCAGATGCTGGGCGATAAGGCCGCTGCCGCCATCACCAATGTGTTTGCGCCCGAACCGCATGTGCCCGATCCGGTCAGCGACCCGATCACCAGTTCCGACGACTGGGTCGCCGCCGGTGCGCCAATGTGGGTCGAAGGTCAACCGATCCGCACCGCTTTGGCGGTCGAGGTGCGTGATGGCATCCTCTATGTGTTTATGCCGCCCACAGGGTCGATCGAAGAATACATGGACCTTGCCGAAGCCGTGCAGGACGTGGCGCGGAAGCTGGATGTCACCCTGCGCATCGAAGGCTATGAACCNCCGCGCGATCCCCGCGTAAACGTGATCCGCGTGACGCCCGACCCCGGCGTGATCGAGGTGAATATCCACCCTGCCCATGACTGGCAGGGCCTGCGCGAGATCACGGCGGCGCTTTATGAAGACGCACGGCAATCAGGGCTGGACAGCTTCACCTTCATGATCGACGGGCGGCTGACCGGCTCGGGCGGGGGAAATCATATCGTTGTGGGCGGTGCCACGCCTGAAGACAGCCCGTTCCTGCGGCGGCCTGATCTGCTGGGCTCGGTCGTGCGCTATTGGCAGCAGCACCCGTCGCTGTCTTACCTCTTTTCCGGCACCTTCATCGGTCCGACCAGTCAGGCGCCCCGCTTTGACGAAGGGCGCCCGGATGCCGTCTATGAAATGGAGATCGCCCTGGCCGAATTGAAGCGGATGCAGGATCAGGGGCAGGCGATGCCATGGCTGTGTGATCGCATCTTCCGACACTTGCTGACCGATCTGACGGGCAACACGCATCGGTCAGAGATTTGCATCGACAAGATGTTCTCGCCCGATGGTCCCACCGGACGGCTGGGGTTGGTCGAGTTTCGCGGGTTCGAGATGCCGCCACATTGGCAGATGTCTATGGCGCAGGCGCTGGTGATGCGGGCGCTGCTGTCGTGGTTCTGGGACAAGCCGTTTGAGACCCCTTTGCAGCCGTGGCGCGAGGCGCTGCATGACCGTTTCCTGCTGCCACATCATGTCTGGCAGGATTTCAAATCGGTCATGGACGATCTCAGCCATGCCCATGACATGCCCTTCCGCGCCGATTGGTTCGAAGCGCAGTTCGAATTCCGTTTCCCTGAGGTGGGTAAAACTGAAGTCGATGGCGTGCATTTGAGCCTGCGCAACGGGATCGAACCCTGGCTGGTGCTTGGCGAGGAATCCGGGGCAGGGGGCACCTCGCGCTATGTCGACAGCTCGCTGGAGCGGGTGCAGATCAAGGTGAGCGGGGATTGGAAAGACCGCCATGTGCTGACCTGCAACGGGATCGAATTGCCGCTGGCGGATTGGGGCGATGGCGTGCGCGGGCTTGGTATCCGCTTCCGCAGTTGGCAGCCCTGGTCATCGCTGCATCCGACCATCCCGGCGCATGCGCCTTTGGTGTTTGACCTCTATGATCGCGAAGCGGGGCGCAGTCTTGGTGGATGTGCCTATCATATCGCGCATCAGGGCGGTCGGGCACATGAGACACGGCCGATCAACGATCTGGAGGCCGAAGGCCGCCGCCGGGTGCGCTTTGTGCCCGGCTCGCAGACGCCAGGGCCGTTCACACCGCATGTGCCGCGCCCGAACCCCTATCAGCGCGATACGTTGGATTTGCGGTTCGTGTGATCCCTGCGTAAGGCGGGGTTTATCCCGCCGCTGCGAGGGGAATGGCGGGGTAAACCCCCAGCCGTTCACTTACAGTGTGCCTCCAGGTCGACCCTGGGAGCATTATCTCGGTTGAATATTAGACTAGCCACAAGATATGGTAGCTTCGGCTAGAAACTGTTAAAGTTAGTTGCGCTCTAGGCTCAGAAAACACCGTAGAAACTGGCCTCGGAAAGTCTTGTCGCAAAAATGGTTCAAAGGGCGGGAAGCAGACTTTCGCTGCGGTCGTCACCAAGGTCGGCAATTCGGATATAGCTGGATTTCGCTGCGGCTGCGCCAATGTCGGCTTTCGAA
>JABSSB010000096.1 GCA_013214715.1 Paracoccaceae bacterium
CCATTTGCAGCGACCGGGGTTTCCCGGCGGGGCGCGGTGATGCTGCGCTCCGCCACCTATGCCTGTGCGATCCAAGCAGGCGGCGGGGTAAACCCCGCCTTACGCCAAATCGTATGGTTCGCAGATATTCGCAGCTCGTGCAGCTCATTCGCATTTCGTGAAACCAGCGGCGTCATCCGTTGCTGTATGCTGGTGGATACGGTTCTGACCGCGAGTCTGTCTCCCCGAGGGATCCGTCATGGATCCCACGAGGGAGGACAATTCACATGATACCAGCCGGGTTCGAGTATCATCGACCCGCCGACGTCGCGTCGGCGCTAGCCATCCTGACAACACATGGAGACGAAGCACGCGTGATCGCGGGCGGGCACAGCCTGATCCCGATGATGAAACTGCGCATGGCCGAAATGGGTCATCTCGTCGACCTTCAGGATATCACGGAACTCAAAGGCATCTCGGTCGACGGTGACACGATCACCATCGGCGCGATGACCACGCAGCACGAGCTGATCACATCCGACGCGTTGGCCGAGGCCGCGCCGATCATCCGCGAAGCCGCTTTGGTGATCGCCGATCCGCAGGTGCGCTACATGGGCACGATCGGCGGCAATGTCGCCAATGGCGATCCTGGCAATGACATGCCGGGCCTGATGCAGTGCCTCGACGCGACCTATATCCTCGTCGGTCCCGACGGGATGCGCCCCGTGGCGGCGCGCGAGTTTTATGAGGCCGCCTATTTCACCGCCCGCGAAGACGAAGAGATCCTGACGCAGATCAGCATCCCCCGCCCCGCGCCGGGCACCGGCTATGCCTATGAAAAGCAGAAGCGCAAGATCGGCGATTATGCGACCGCCGCGTCGGGCGTGATGCTGACTGTTGCTGGCGGCACCTGCACCTCGGCCTCCATCGCGATGACCAATCTTGCCGACACACCGATCTGGGCCGAAGCGGCTGGCGCAGCACTGGTGGGCAGCGATCTGGGCGAAGACGCGATCACCGCCGCCATCGCCGCCGCCAAGGACGCTATCGATCCGGTCGCAGACAATCGCGGTCCGGTGGAATTCAAAATGCATGTGGCGGGCGTCATTCTGCGCCGGGCCATCGACCGCGCCATCGCGCGTGCGGGCTGAGGGAGGGAACCATGGCCAAACAACACGTGAAAATGACGGTGAACGGGAAAGAGGTCGAAGCGCTGGCCGACCCGCGCACCCTGCTGATCCACTTCCTGCGTGAAGACCTGAAAATCACCGGCCCGCATATCGGCTGCGAAACCTCGCATTGCGGGGCCTGCACCGTGGATATCGACGGCAAATCGGTGAAATCCTGCACCATGTTCGTGGGGCAGGCGCATGGCGCCGATATCACCACGGTCGAAGGTCTGGTGAATGCCGATGGCTCGCTGGGCGTGATCCAAGAGATGTTCCGCGAGCATCACGGGCTTCAGTGCGGCTATTGCACGCCGGGCATGATCACCCGCGCACACCGCCTGCTGCAGGAAAACCCGACGCCCACCGAAGAGGATATTCGGTTCGGCATGGCGGGTAATCTCTGCCGCTGCACTGGCTATCAGAACATCGTCAAGGCAGTCGCCCATGCGGCAGACGCCCTGAACGCTCAGAAGGAGGCGGCGGAATGACCGACCAGACCCTTACCCCAGAACAGCGCGTTGCCAATCTCAAGGGCATGGGTTCGGCCCGCAAACGCGTCGAAGACGTGCGGTTTACCCAAGGCAAGGGCAACTATGTCGATGATATCAAACTTGACGGGATGCTCTTTGGTGATTTCGTGCGCTCGCCCTATGCCCATGCACGGGTGAAATCCATCGATACCGAGGCCGCGATGGCCGTGCCGGGCGTGGTGGCCGTGCTGACGGCGGCGGATCTTGAGCCGCTGAACCTGCATTGGATGCCGACGCTCGCAGGCGACAAACAGATGGTGCTGGCGGACGGCAAAGTGCTGTTCCAAGGGCAGGAAGTGGCCTTTGTCGTGGCCGAAGACCGCTACGCCGCCGCTGACGCGGTGGAATTGGTCGAGGTTGATTACGAAGAACTGCCCGTGCTGGTCGACCCGTTCAAGGCCGAACTGCCCGACGCGCCTGTGCTGCGCGAAGATATTGCTGGCCAGACCGAAGGTGCCCATGGTCCCCGTCGCCATGACAACCACATCTTCACCTGGGAAGCCGGCGACAAGGACGCCACACAGGCCGTTCTGGACGAGGCTGACGTGGTCGCCGAAGAAATGGTCTATTACCACCGCACCCATCCCTGCCCGCTGGAAACCTGCGGCTCGGTCGCGTCGATGGACCCGGTCACCGGCAAGCTGACGCTTTGGGGCACGTTCCAGGCGCCGCATGCCGTGCGCACCGTGGCCTCGCTGATTTCGGGCATCGCGGAGCACAACATCCGCGTGATCTCGCCCGATATTGGCGGCGGGTTTGGCAACAAGGTCGGCGTTTATCCGGGCTATGTCTGCTCGATCGTGGCGTCGATCGTGACCGGCAAGCCGGTGAAATGGGTCGAAGACCGGATGGAAAACCTGATGTCCACCGCCTTTGCGCGGGATTACTGGATGGCGGGCAAGATCTCGGCCACGAAAGAGGGCAAGATCACCGGGCTCTGGTGCCACACCACCGCCGATCACGGCGCGTTCGACGCCTGCGCGGACCCCACCAAATTCCCCGCGGGTTTCATGAATATCTGCACCGGGTCTTATGACATCCCTACCGCCTATCTGGCCGTGGATGGCATCTATACCAACAAGGCACCGGGCGGCGTGGCCTATCGCTGCTCCTTCCGCGTCACGGAGGCGGCCTATTTCATCGAACGCATGATCGAAGTGCTTGCGATCAAGCTGAACATGGACGCGGCCGAGCTACGGCGGATCAACTTCATCAAGAAAGAGCAGTTCCCCTATAATTCGGCCTTGGGCTGGGAATATGACAGCGGCGATTATCATACCGCTTGGGACAAGGCGCTGGAGGCTGTGGATTACAAAGGTCTGCGGGCCGAACAGGCGCAGCGGCTGGAAGACTTCAAGGCGGGCAAAACCCGCAAGCTGCTGGGCATCGGTCTGACGCATTTCACCGAAATCGTTGGCGCGGGCCCGGTCAAGAACTGCGACATCCTTGGGATGGGCATGTTCGACAGCTGCGAGATTCGCATCCACCCGACAGGCTCGGCGATTGCGCGCCTCGGCACGATTTCGCAGGGTCAGGGCCATGCCACGACCTTTGCGCAGATCATCGCGTCCGAGATTGGGCTGCCTGCGGATGACATCACGCTGGAAGAAGGTGATACCGACACCGCACCTTATGGTCTGGGCACCTATGGCTCCCGCTCGACCCCGGTGGCAGGGGCGGCGACCGCTATGGCGGCGCGCAAGATCCGCGCCAAGGCGCAGATGATCGCGGCCTATCTGCTGGAGGTCCACGACAACGACCTTGAGTGGGACATTGACCGCTTTGCCGTCAAAGGTGCGCCAGAGCGGTTCAAGACGATGAAGGAGATCGCCTTCGCCGCCTATAACCAGGCTATTCCGGGGCTGGAGCCGGGTCTTGAAGCGGTCAGCTATTATGATCCGCCGAACATGACCTATCCGTTCGGGGCTTATATCTGCGTGCTGGATGTGGATGTGGATACTGGTGAAGTGGACATCCGCAGCTTCTATGCTCTGGATGATTGCGGCACCCGCATCAACCCGATGATCATCGAAGGCCAGGTCCATGGCGGTCTGACCGAGGCGCTGGCCATCGCGATGGGGCAGGAGATTGCCTATGACGAGATGGGCAATGTCAAAACCGGGACGCTGATGGACTTCTTCCTGCCCACGGCGGTTGAGACGCCCAACTACACCACCGACCACACCACAACGCCCAGCCCGCATCACCCGATCGGCGCCAAGGGCGTGGGTGAAAGCCCCAATGTGGGTGGCGTGCCCTGCTTCTCGAACGCGGTGCATGATGCGTTCCGGCCCTTCGGCCTGACGCAAAGCCATATGCCGCATGACCATTGGCGCGTCTGGCAGACCGCCAACAAGCTGGGCCTGCATGGCTGATCTGGTTGCGGCCCGGGGCGTGTCTGCTTTGGGCCGCATCTCCCGGCAGAGAGGTCGGGATTTGGGTATTTGGAAAGCAAAGAAGATATGGGCGCGACAAGCTGGGAGAGGGTGAAAAGCGGACTGGCGGAGATCGGCTATGTGGCCGATGACCGGCTGTCGATGGCCTTGCATCTGGCGCAGGCTTTGGGGCGACCTTTGTTGCTGGAAGGCCCGGCGGGCGTAGGCAAGACCGAGGTTGCGCGGGCGATGGCGCAGCTGATGGGGACAGAGCTGATCCGGCTGCAATGCTATGAAGGCCTGGATGCCTCTCATGCGATTTATGAATGGAATTATCAGCGGCAGTTGTTGGCCATTCGCGCGTCTGAGGCGACGGGCGGGGTGAGCGAGGCCGCGCTTTTTTCCGAAGATTACCTACTGCGGCGGCCGTTGTTGGAGGCGATCTCTCGCGCGGTGCCGCCGGTGCTTCTGATCGACGAGATCGACCGCGCGGATGAGGAGTTTGAGGCCTATCTGCTGGAAGTTCTGTCAGAGTTTCAGATCACGATTCCAGAACTGGGCACGGTGACGGCACAATCGCGTCCCATCGTGGTGCTGACGGCCAATGGCACGCGGGATCTGTCGGATGCGTTGCGACGGCGCTGTCTGTATTCCTATGTCGATTATCCAGATCGCGAGACAGAGCTGGCGATCTTGCAGGCCCGTGCGCCCCAGATCGAAGCGCGGCTGGCGCGGCAGATTGTGGGCGTGGTGCAGGGCTTGCGCCGTGAGGAGTTGGAGAAGCTGCCTGGCATTGCCGAGATGCTGGATTGGGCGGCGGCGCTGTCGGGGCTGGGTGTGAACGATCTGTCGCAAAGCCCTGATGCGGTGCAAGCGACGCTGGTGTGCCTGCTGAAAACCGCCGCGGATCGTGACGCTGCCCCGCGTGAAGTCATGGATCGCCTGATTGGGAAGGTCGCCTGATGCAGGTCACCCGCTTTCCCGCGCGCGCGACAGGCGTGGCCGACCGGATGGCGGGGTTTTTGGCCCATCTGCGGATGAATGGGCTGCGGCTGGGCGTGGGTGAAACCGGCGACGCTTTGGCCGCGTTGGAGGCTGTGGAGGCCACGGATGTCACGCAGGTGCGCGCGGCTTTGACGGCGTTGCTGGTGGCTGATCACGATGGCTGGCGGCGCTTTGATGAGCTGTTTGATGCCTATTGGTTCAATGCGGGCAAGCAGAAACTGGGGCAGGCGGCAAGCGATCATGTGAAGGTGCAATCCGCGCGCCCTTTGATCTGGCAGGGCCAGCAGGACGAGACAGAGGCGGGCGCAGGCTCAAACGATCAGGCCAGCCCGGATACCGGTGCGGGCGAGGCCGAGGGCGTCGATGGCCGCCTGATCGCCACGCGGACGGCCAATCTGTCCCGCCGGGACCTGCGCGAGGTGATGGACGAACAGACCCTGCGCCAGGCCGAGGCCGTGGCCCGGCGTTTGGGTGCGGCGATCCGCGATCGCCGCTCGCGGCGGCGCAAGCGTGCGCTGCGCGGGCCGCAGCTGGATATGCGGCGGATACAGCGTGCCGCGCTGGCGCGCGGGGGCGAGCCGATGGATCTGTATCGCCGTGCTCGACCGCCGCGGCCGATGCGGGTGGTGTGCCTGTGCGATGTGAGCGGGTCGATGACCGTCTATGCGCGGGTTTTTCTGGCCTTCGTCAAAGGGCTGATCGCCACGGACCTGAGCGCGGATGCCTATCTGTTTCACACCCGGCTGATCCGCGTGACTGAGGCGCTGCGAGATCACGATACGCTGCGCGCGGCGGGACGGCTGTCTCTGATGGCCGAAGGCTTTGGCGGCGGGACCGATATCGCCGGATCACTGGAGCGGTTTCTGGACGGCTATGGCGCGCGGGCGCTGAACGGGCGGACGGTCGTGGTGATCCTGTCGGATGGCTATTGCACCTCGGACGCATCGGCTTTGGGTGATGTGCTGGCGCGAATGCAGCGCAAGGCGCGGCGGATCGTCTGGCTGAACCCGCTGAAAGGCTGGAAGGATTACGCCCCCGTCGCGGCGGCGATCAAGGCGGCGGAACCGCATCTGGATGCGCATCTGCCTGCCAACACGCTTGAAGCGCTTGCGGCGCTTGAAGCGGAATTTCAACGGCTGTGAGAGGGAGGAAATCATGGCCCGGTTCGACATATTCGACACGATCGAAGACCTGCGCCACAAAGGCCAAAGCTTTGCCGTGGCCACGGTGGTGCGTACGGCGGATGTGACCTCGGCCAAGGCTGGGGCCAAGGCGGCGGTCACCACGGATGGCGAGATTTTGGGTCATCTGGGCGGCGCCTGCGTGCAGCGCGCGGTGCGCGATGCCGTGACCGGCGCATTGGACGAAGGCCAGCCCCGCGTGATCCGCGTTAAGCCATCCGATAAGGTCGTGGCGATGCATGATCCGGATGGGGTGCAGACGTATAAGTCCGGCTGCCCATCGGGCGGGACGGTCGATGTGCTGATCGAGCCGTATCAACTGCCGCCCAAACTGGTGATCTTTGGCGCGACGCCCATCAGCCGCGCGATTGCGGCGCATGGGGCTTTGGCCGGTTTCGTGATCTGCGCGCCCGACGGTGTGCAGACCGGTGTTGACAGTCGCGGCTTTGATCCCGAAGACATGGCGGCCCTATCGCTGAGCGCCCGTGATTTCGTCGTGGTGGCAGCGCAGGGGCAGGGCGATCTGAAAGCCCTGCGCGCCGCTGTCGATAGCCCGGCACGGCGGATTTCGATGGTCGCCTCCCGCCGCAAGGCGGCGGCACTGATGGAGAAGCTGATTGCGCAGGGCGTGCCAGAGCCAGCAGTCCGGCGATTGAAATCGCCCGCGGGGCTCGACCTGAAAGCTGTCGATCCGCATGAGATCGCGCTCTCGGTGCTGGCCGAGATCGTCAAGTGGCGCAACACTGACACCCAAACCCAGGAGATGCGCGATGAAAAGCTGGCTTAAACGGCTCTTTGCCCATCCTCCGGCCAAAATTCAAACCCCGGAAGAGGCGGCCGAGCTGGCCTTGCGCGTCTTCCCCCGTTGTTGCTGACATAAAGGACAAGACATGGAACTGAACGACGAAATCCGCATCGCGGCGCCCAAGGATGTGGTTTATGCGGCTTTGAACGACGCCGACGTGCTGCGCCAGGCCATCCCTGGTTGCGAAGAGCTGATCCAGCACAGCCCGACAGAGCTTGAGGCCACCGTCGTGCTTAAAATCGGGCCGGTGAAGGCGCGGTTCAAAGGCAATGTGGTGCTGGACACGGCGCAGGCCCCGGATGCCTTTTCGCTGTCCGGCGAAGGCAAGGGCGGCGCGGCGGGCTTTGCCAAGGGTGGTGCCGATGTGACCTTGTCCGAGGATGGCGGCGAAACCGTTCTGGCCTACACCGCCAAGGTCGATATGGGCGGCAAGATCGCCCAGCTTGGCAGCCGTTTGATTGCGGGCACTGCCAAGAAGCTTTCGGCCAAATTCTTCGCTGATTTTGCAGAGGTCGTCACGACGCGTGACGCGGCGTGATGCAGAGGGGGGCGCAGAGGGGAGCCTGCGCCTTCGGGAAGCGGCGCCCCGTCTCTATCGAGGGACGGGGCGTTTTCCTGACCCCATATAAACCCACAAAAAATAAGCGGAGCCTTATCGGCTCCGCTTACCGCTTTGAAAAAGCTTTATAAAAACATTCACCACTCACTTGGAGGCTGATACAACGCCAAGGGCGCGCTCCCTCCGGGCCACCAATATTGACCAAGTATTAAAATATTCTGATTTGCCAGCTTGTGAACCTAGTGGTTTCGATAGGTTGTTTTGGGTGGTTACGCTCTTATGCACACGCGTGATCAGTAGGGCAGCCCTACGTAACTCAACGCAAGCGTGTGTTTTGCCCTATTATCCTCGGCCAACATGGCCATCTCGGTCTGTTGCATCCGCAGATCAAACTCGGATTGATCGGGGAATCGGTGCAGCAGGGACGTCATCCACCAGCTGAATCGTTCGATCTTCCAGACCCGCGCCAGGGCGCGCGCGGAATACCCCTCCAAGGCTTGCACATCCTGATCCAGATAGCGGCGTTGCAACGCGTCCGACAGATAAAACACATCCGCCGCCGCAGCGTTCAGCCCCTTGGCCCCGGTGGGAGGCACGATATGCGCAGCATCGCCGCACAGGAAGAGACGCCCATATTGCATCGGCTCACAGACGAAACTGCGTAAAGGCGCGATGGATTTTTCGATCGAGGGCCCGGTGACCAGCGTGTCGGCATACTGGCTTGGCAGGCGGTGGCGCAATTCATCCCAGAACGCCTGATCGGTCCAGTTGTCGACGTGATCATCCACGCGGCATTGCACGTAATAGCGCGACAGCATTGGATTGCGCATCGAACACAGCGCAAAGCCGCGGCCTGAATTGGCATAGATCAATTCGTGATGCGCGGGCGGGGTTTCTGACAGGATGCCGAGCCAGCCGAACGGATAGGTCTTTTCAAACTCGCGCCGTTTCTCAGATGGGATGGATTGGCGCGATACGCCGTGAAACCCGTCGCACCCGGCGATGTAATCGCAGTCGATGCGCTGGCTTTTCCCGTTTTGGGTGAAGCGGACATGGGGGCGGTCGCTGTCAAGATCATGCAGCTCCACATCGCTGACCTCATGCAGGATCGGCGCGCCGCTGGCATCGCGCGCGGCGTAAAGGTCGCGGGTGACTTCGGTCTGGCCATAGACGATCACCGGCCGCCCGGCATGGCGGGTGAAGTCGATGCGCAGCTCTTTCTCGTCATGGGTCAGGATCGTGCCGTGATGCGGGATGCCGTCGCGAGCCAGCCGGTCGCCCACCCCGGCCTGCGTCATCAGATCGACCAGACCCTGTTCCAGAACACCGGCGCGGATGCGCGACAGAACATGGTCGCGGCTTTGCCGTTCAAGGATGATCGTGTCGATCCCGGCCTTGTGCAGGATCTGACCCAGCAACAGGCCCGACGGCCCGCCCCCGATAATGGCAACCTGAGTTCGCATGGACTGATCCTCCTGCGGGACAGACTGACCCGCAGGCGGTCAAAGTCAACGCGTGTCAGAGCAGACCCTGTTCGCCCAGCACCTTGCGGGCCGAGCGGAAGCATTCCAGCCCCTGCGGCACGCCGTAATAAATCGCGATGACATGGACGATGGCGCGCCGATCTTCGACAGGTTCATCATCGACGGTGTCGTGGCGTCGATCACATCGTCACCCCAGCCAAAGCCCCAGCACCAGGCGGTCATGGCGTCCTGAAAGGGACGGGTGAACTCATCCGCAGCGTCGAGGCTTTTCTGGACATACTCCGCGCCCAGCGTCGCCTTGCGCTGCTCCAGCCCTTTCAGAAAGAGGTCTTCGTCAAATTGGCCCATCACTGGTCCTTTCCGGCATGTTCAAAACGTGACGCAGTGAGGTTTCGATCTGCCCGCCGCAATAGACATCGCCCAGCCGCGCCAGTTCCTGCCTGTCAAACTCGGCCAGCGCAGGCAGGGCGGCGATGCGATCCGCATGGGCCGCGATCATCGGCGCGTGGGTGTCCAGAACAGGGCGCAGCATATGCATGCGTGTGGTCATCGTATGCCACAGCGCGGCATTGACCAGATCGGCTAGCCCCAGCGCGTCACGTCCCAGAACGCTGGTCTGCGCCTCTGCCCCCTGTTCGAAAATTGCCATCCAGCGGGTCAGGCGGGGCAGGCCCGTGTCGTCCCAAGCCGCTTGGGTCCAGAGCTTTTCACCACCGCCGCGAGTGATGTCGTTGAGCACATCATTGGCGTCACAGATCAGCTTGACCGTGGCGGCCCGGTCGGCGGGCGATATCGGCATCAGACCATGCGTGTCGCCCAGATAGCTCAGCACGGCCGTCAATTGGGACATCCAGACATCTGCTTTGGCATCATGCAGCAACGGAGGCGCCATGAAGGGCAGCGGCTGGCTGTCAGGGTCATCCTTGTAAAGCGCGATGACCTCTTGCGCGTCATGTTCGGCCCATGTCGCGCCGGCATAGGCCATGACCCAGCGGATCAGCTGACCCCGAAACGGGATCGGCCAGTAATATAGGTCATAATCGCTCATTCCGCGGCCTGTCGTGCGCCGGGGCCGTGCAGATGGGGTGTGTCGACTGCTTCGCGCATCCAGGATTGCAGATGCAGGATCGAATGTTCGGAATTCACGCCGCAGCGCGGATTAACCACCAGAGGGCCGGGCACATAGCCGCGCGATTTCAGCCCGCGCTGCACGCTTTCGACGAGATGGATATCCTCTTCGACTGTGGTGGCGCGATCCTGCACCGCCAGCCTGCGCACGACTTCATCATCCATGCCATCTATGGAATACCACCCGCGCCAGACCACGAC
>JABSSB010000097.1 GCA_013214715.1 Paracoccaceae bacterium
CCATCGGCGCGGTTATACTGTTGTTTGTGATCGGTCTCATAAAACGCGTCTAGGCCATCCGTCCGAACGGAAGGCCTTGAATAGGCATTTAAAGCTGCCGCGAGAATGCCCCGGCTCAATGGGCCGGGGTTTTTGTTGTTAATGTCTCAACTTCAAAAAAACGTACGAAGCGCAAGCATTGGTCTTCTGACGAGAAGATTGGGGGCGTCTTTCCGTCATCAGGGTTTTTGGGATTGTCTGACGACGGACAGTTCATGGCTTATTCTGACTTACTGGGGCGAGACAAAAGGGATGTCTCGCCCCAATAATGACCAAATATTACACAGTATTATACGATCCGATAGTTCGGCGACTCTCGCGTGATTTGAACATCATGCACATGGCTTTCCTTCAACCCTGCGCCGGTGATTTTCACGAAATTGCAGTTCTTGCGCATTTCTTCAACCGTGGCACAGCCGGTATAGCCCATCGCGGCGCGCAACCCGCCCACCAGCTGATGCAAGACCGCCTGGACCGAGCCTTTGTAAGGCACTTGACCTTCGATCCCCTCGGGCACCAGCTTGTCACTGGCAGCGTCCTTCTGGAAATACCGGTCCGCCGAACCGCGCGCCATCGCCCCCAGCGATCCCATGCCGCGATAGCTTTTGAAGCTGCGGCCCTGATAAAGGATCACCTCGCCCGGGCTTTCATCCGTGCCCGCGATCATCGAGCCGACCATTGCGCAGGACGCCCCGGCAGCAATCGCCTTGGCAAAATCACCTGAAAGTTTGATGCCGCCATCGGCGATCACCGGCACGTCTCCGGCCGCAGCCGCGCAATCCATGATCGCGGTCAGTTGCGGCACACCGACACCAGCGACCATCCGCGTGGTGCAGATCGAACCCGGGCCAATCCCAACCTTGACGGCATCCGCGCCCGCGCCGATCAGGGCCTTGGTCGCCTCAGACGTCGCCACATTCCCAGCGACCACCTGAACCTCATTCGACAGGGCTTTGACCCGTTCTACGGCCTTGGCCACGCCTTCGGAATGGCCATGTGCGGTGTCGATCACGATCATGTCGGCGCCTGCGTCGATCAAAGCGGCTGAGCGTTCGAACCCCGCATCACCCACCGTGGACGCCGCTGCCACGCGCAACCGGCCCAGCTGGTCCTTGCAGGCCGTGGGATTCAGCACCGATTGTTCGGTGTCCTTCAGCGTCAGCAACCCGGTCAGGCATCCTTCACCATCGGTGATCAGAAGCTTTTCGATGCGCCGCGTCTTCATCAGGCTGATCGCCTCATCCCGATCCGCGGGTTCCTGCAGGATGGCCAGATTGTCGGTCGTCATCATCGCGTGAACCGGCGTCTTGTCATCGGAGGCAAAGCGCATATCGCGGTTGGTCACGATCCCCATGACGCGTCCGGCCTCATCCACCACCGGAAAGCCGGACACGCGATACCGGTCACGCAACTCCATCGCGTCGGCGAGTGTCTGGTCTTTGGTCAGCGTGATCGGGTTATAGACGATCCCGCTTTCAAATCGTTTGACCCGGCGGATTTCCCGCGCTTGTGCGTCGATATCCAGATTGCGGTGGATCACGCCCATGCCGCCAGCCTGTGCCAATGCAATGGCCATGCGGCCTTCGGTGACCGTGTCCATGGCCGAAGACAAAAGCGGGATGTTCAGCGCGATTGAACGTGTGACACGCGTGGTCGTATCCGCCTGCGCAGGCAGGACAGAGGAGGCCGCGGGGACCAAAAGAACATCGTCAAAGGTAAGTGCCTCACGAATCTGCATGACTGCCTCCAATGCTTATCTCGTTTGGCCGCGACCCTATGGCACGAAATCAGGGGGGTGTGAAGGGCATAGCGCAATGCAACCATAGAATGGCTGCAAAGCGCAAAAATGCCGCCCCGCTGCCACGTCATGCCGCTAGATGACTTTCCTTGCCCGGCGCACGGCGTATGTTGCGGGTAAAGCAGACAGCAGGTGCGAGATGAGCAGCGACCCTCTTGTGATTTTCACCCCGTCCGGCAAACGCGGCCATGTGCCGGCGGGCACGCCCGTTCTGACAGCCGCGCGGCAACTGGGCGTTGATCTCGACTCAGTCTGTGGCGGGCGGGGCATCTGCTCGAAATGCCAAATCACGCCGTCTTTTGGGTCTTTCCCCAAACATGGCGTGACGGTGGAACAGGATGCGCTGTCTGACTGGAACGCAGTCGAAGCCCGCTATGATGAAAAGCGTGGGCTTGCGACGGGGCGGCGTCTGGGCTGTCAGGCGAAAATCATGTCTGACGTGGTTATTGACGTGCCCCCTGAAAGTCAGGTGCACCGCCAGGTCGTTCGCAAGGAAGCTGCTCAGCGCGACATCACCATGGACCCGGCAACGCGGCTGTACTTTGTTGAGGTGGAAGAGCCCGACATGCACCAGCCCACCGGCGATCTTGAGCGTCTGTCCCGCGCGCTGAGCGAGCAATGGCAGGTCGGCGCTGTGACCGCGGTCCCCAGCCTGATGACCAAGCTGCAACCGGTTTTGCGCAAGGGCAAATGGCAGGTCACCGTCGCGCTGCACAAAGGGCATAGGGACGCGGCCGCGCAAATCATCGACATTTGGCCCGGCCTTCATGAAGGCGGGCTTTATGGGCTGGCCATCGATCTGGGCTCCACCACTATCGCCGCGCATTTGACCGATCTGGCGACGGGGGCCGTTGTGGCTTCCTCGGGCCTAATGAACCCGCAGATCCGCTTTGGCGAAGATCTGATGAGCCGTGTGTCCTATGCCATGATGAACCCCGGCGGAGAGGTGGAGATGACGACGGCCGTGCGCGAGGCGCTAAACGATCTGACGCGCGCCATTGCCGATGATGCCGCGATTGATCCGGCCCTGATTGTCGAAGCCGTCTTTGTCTGCAACCCGGTGATGCACCACCTGCTGCTGGGGCTGGACCCGGTCGAACTGGGGCAGGCGCCTTTTGCCCTGGCCACGTCCGAGGCGATGGATCTGCCCGCCCGCGATCTGGACCTGACCGTGATGAACCCGCGTGCGCAGGTCTATGTGCTGCCTTGCATCGCCGGGCATGTCGGCGCCGACGCAGCGGCGGTGGCCCTGTCGGAAGAGCCGGGCAAATCCGATGATCTGGTTTTGATCGTCGATGTTGGTACCAATGCCGAAATCCTTCTGGGCGACAAGCGCGGTGTGCTGGCCTGTTCGTCGCCGACGGGCCCGGCCTTTGAAGGGGCGCAGATCAGCTCGGGCCAGCGGGCAGCGCCGGGCGCGATTGAGCGGATCGAGATTGATCCCATCACCAAAGAACCGCGCTTCCGCGTGATTGGCTCATCGCTTTGGTCCAATGAAGACGGGTTTGATGCGGCAATTGCCACGACGGGCATCACCGGCATCTGCGGCTCTGGCATTATCGAGGCCGTAGCTGAAATGCGCATGGCTGGTCTGCTGGATGACAGCGGGCTGATAGGCTCGGCTGAGCAGACAGGCACGGCGCGGTCCATCCCCGAAGGCCGCACCCATGCCTATCTGATCTATGACGCCAGCGCCGAAGGTGGCCCCCGGATCACCGTGACCCAAGGCGATATTCGCGCCATTCAACTGGCCAAATCCGCGCTTTATGCCGGAGCGCGTCTGCTGATGGACAATATGGACGTGGATCGCGTGGACCGCGTGGTGCTGGCCGGTGCCTTTGGCGCGCATATCTCGACCAAACACGCGATGGTGCTGGGCATGATCCCGGATGCGCCCCTGGACAAGGTAACCAGCGCGGGCAACGCCGCCGGGACAGGCGCGCGAATTGCTTTGTGCAATATCGGTGCACGGGCCGAGATTGAGCGCGTAGTGCGCCAGATCACCAAGGTTGAAACCGCGATTGAGCCGAAGTTTCAGGATCATTTTGTTGCGGCCAACGCGATCCCGCACAAGACCGATCCCTTCCCGGAACTGGCCAAGGTTGTCGATCTGCCCAAACCGTCCTTCAACAGCGGTGGCGAAGAAATGACCGGTCGGCGCAGGCGACGCCGCGCTTGAGGGACGACGCCCCGGTCAGGGGGCGCCGCAAAAAGCTTACCGCAGATGCTCCAGATAGGATTTCCGCGGGGCAGGGGCCGGATATCCGATGTCCCGCTTCAGGTGGTCACTTAACTCATGCAGCCGCAGCTTTGCAGGCTTTGGCGTGATCAGGCGGGTCAGAGCCCGCAATATGACGGGCAAGGCCCCGTGATGGTCAATGGCTGCATCGATCCGGTGTTTGGACGATGGTTTGGTCAGACTAAGAGTCATGGTTGTCCCCGGCACAGATAGCCGGTCCCTTTGGGTTGGATGTGGTGGGAAACGCACGGCCAGACAGAGCCGGAAAAGCTTGTTGTCAGATGGCGTGCTGGGTTTGCGTCAGGGCGACCTCGTTACGGACGCAGCCCTCATACGGGTCAGGCCTGTGCCATGCCCCAATATCGCACACCGGAAAAGCGTGATGTCGAATGCAAATTCATCGCGCGCCTCCCCGTGATTGGTTGCGATGGCGCTCGTGTAGGGTCTTAGCCGCGCCCTGTCACCAAAAATGTGGCTGCGCCGCGACACTGTGATGCAAAAACAACAAAGGGCGCCGTAGCGCCCCTGATTTCAAAACATGAACGCGTGTTAACCGCGCCAGGTGCGGACCACTCCGCAGTCCATATGCACAAAGTTCGAACGGTGATAGCTGCCCACCCCGCCAGCGCTGCATGAGGCTGCAGCTTTGGCCATCTGTGACACCGACCGGCTTTTCAATCGTAGGTCAGCCGCCTGACCCAACACATGAAGCGATTTCTTCGCTACAGACCGCGACCGGCGCCGCAGCATCGCGTTGGTCGATGGGCTGCGGTAACCCGAGAGCAGAACATAAGGCTCAGTCACGTCGAGCATGTTATGCGCCGCTGTCATGATATCGATGGTGCGCAGGTCGATGGATTTCGCCTGGTTCTGGCGCCAGTCACGCATGAACCAATTGATTTCTTTCACCGCGTCTTTGACGTATTTTCCATCGACCCAATAAATCATGTCGATGTGTTCGCCCGTGCGGCCTGAATACATGCGAAGCCGCCGAATATCGCCGGAACCCCGAAGGAAGCCAGCCGCGTTTGCATAAGTCGGTGCTGCCACAACNGCNGTTGCAGCGAACGCTTTGAGCACGCCCCTGCGGGTCATACCCGCGCTGTTCTCATGTGCCATTGAGGTACCTGCGTCGTCCTTATGGTTTTCTTGCCTGCCCGATCTTCGTTAACAGTTTAACCTGCCAGATATTTATTCTTTGAAAAGATTGATGCCACAAAGGTGGTTTCACGCCAAGTAATTCAAGGGCGGATGTCCTGAAGAGGGTCAGAAATGGGCGATTTCTTGCCAATAAGTGATCTGGTTCACAGACAGGTTGTCTGCTTTTGCTGCGACCCGGACGGTGGCGATGCAGAAATGCCGCAAAATCATTGCGCCCATCTGGACCTGGCGGTTGAAGAATGGACATGCCGGGCATGTTCACCCAATCTGACTGGGCGAGGAACCGTGCAACAAGGTTAAAAGGTCAAGGATGACGCAAGTGATTTCAAAGGGTTTGTCGATGTTGCGGGCTACGGCTGGCGCCATGGCCGTGACCATTGCTCTGACCACATCAGCCTACGCCGAGCAAAGCGCGATAAGCTTTGCGGAACGTCTGGCGGTCGCTGAAATTCTCGCCAAAGATCCGCTTTTGTCTGATTTTTATGCAGATCGGGACTATGAGCCGCTCTGGGTTGGCGCAGATGGGGCCTCTCAGGCGCGTCTGGCGCAGTTTCTGGCCGCTTTGGCACAGGTTGGCGATCACGGTCTTCCTGCTGAACGCTATGATCTGTCCGGTTTGATGGACCGGCTGCGCAGCACCCGGTCGGCGGCCGAAATGATCACACTTGAGGCCGACATCACGCGGCTCTACCTGACTTACGCGCGGGACGTGGGCACCGGTTTGCTTCGCCCGTCGTCGATTTCCAAAAAAGAACTGGTACGCGTTGTCACGCCTGTGCCGCCTGAAGCGTTGCTTGAGGCAATCGCCAGCGATGATCCGCGGAAGGCGATTGCCGATCTGCCACCACAATCGGCGCAGTATCGTGGATTGCAAGCGTTGAAACTGCGGATGGAAGCGCTGGTCGCGGCGGGGGGCTGGGGCGAAGCGATCCCCGATGGTCGCAAACTGGAAATCGGATCTACGGACCCGCGCGTGCTGACCTTGCGCGCGCGGCTAGCGCGGCTGGGCTATGAGGTGGAGCAGGATCTGCCCGTTTATGACCCTGCGCTTGAACGTGTGGTGAAAACCTTTCAGGCCGATAACGGCCTGAATGATGATGGCGTGGTAGGGCCCGGCACACTGGCAGAACTGAACCGGTCTGCCGAAGAGCGTTTGCGCTCGGTTATCGTGGCGCTGGAGCGTGAACGCTGGTTGCCGCGTGAGCTTGGAGACCGCCATGTTCTGGTGAACCAGACCGATTTTATCGCCCGCATCATCGACGATGGTGCCGTGACCTTTGCCACACGGGCAGTGATTGGCAAAAACGTCTATGACCAGCGTAGCCCGGAGTTTTCGGACGAGATGGAGCATATGGTCATCAACCCTGCCTGGCATGTGCCGCGCTCCATCGTGACCAAAGAATATCTGCCGCAATTGCAGGCGGATCCGATGGCGGTGAACTATCTGGAAATCCGTGATCGCTCGGGTCAGGTGATTTCGCGCGATGCGGTGGATTTCACACAATTCACGCAGGCCGATTTTCCCTTTGCCATGCGCCAGCCGCCGGGGCGCAGCAATGCCTTGGGTCTGGTAAAGTTCATGTTTCCTAATCGGCACAATATCTACTTGCATGATACGCCGCATAAATCCCTGTTCGCGCGCGAACGGCGCGCGTTCAGCCATGGTTGTATCCGCCTTCAGGATCCGTTCGATTTTGCCTATGCGCTTTTGGCCAAGCAGGAAGAAGACCCAAAAGCCTTTTTCCAACGCGTTCTGGCCACCGGGCGTGAAGCGACCGTGCCCCTTGAGCAGAATGTGCCCGTGCATCTGATCTATCGCACGGCCTGGATTGGCCCCGAGGGAGAGATCTGGTTCCGCCGCGATGT
>JABSSB010000098.1 GCA_013214715.1 Paracoccaceae bacterium
ACTGTGACGCTGGAAATCTCGGTGACGATGGCGCAGGTCCCTTCGAGGGAAATCGCGCAGCTGTCTTACGACTTCCGCACGCTGGGTCTGGGCTATGCCAATATTGGCGGGCTGCTGATGAACCTTGGCCTGGGCTATGACAGCGACGAAGGTCGCGCGTTGGCCGGGTCTTTGACGGCGATCATGACCGGCACCGCATATGCAACCTCGGCGGAGATGGCCGGAGAGCTGGGACCCTTTGCAGGTTATGAGCGCAACGCACAGCATATGCTGCGGGTGATGCGCAACCACCGCAACGCTGCCAAAGGCGCCACCGACGGGTATGAACAACTGGCCGTGAAGCCGGTGCCGCTGGATCACGCCAATTGCCCAGACCCGAAACTGGTCGAAATGGCCATTGCAAGTTGGGACAAGGCGCTGGAGCTGGGCGAGGCCAATGGCTACCGCAACGCACAGTCCACGGTGATCGCGCCGACCGGCACCATCGGTCTGGTGATGGATTGTGATACCACCGGGATCGAGCCGGATTTTGCGCTGGTGAAATTCAAGAAGCTCGCTGGTGGCGGTTACTTCAAAATCATCAACCAGTCGGTCCCGGCGGCTCTGGCAAAGCTGGGCTATGGCTCCGCCCAGATCGAAGAGATCGTGTCCTATGCCGTCGGACATGGCACCATTGGCAATGCGCCGGGGGTCAACCACACCACGCTGGCAGGCCACGGCTTTGGCGCGGCGGAACTGGCCAAGGTGGATGGCGCGCTGGCCAGCGCCTTCGACATCCGCTTTGTGTTCAACCAGTGGACGCTGGGCGAGGAGTTCTGCACCAAGGTGCTGGGCATCCCGGCCGAAAAGCTGAACGATCCCACCTTCGACCTGCTGCGCCATCTGGGCTATTCCAAGGCCGAGATCGACGCCGCCAATGACCATGTCTGCGGGACCATGACGCTGGAAGGTGCGCCGCATCTGTCGCCCGAGCATTATCATGTGTTCGATTGCGCCAATCCCTGCGGCAAGAAGGGCAAGCGCTTCTTGAGTGTGGACAGCCACATCACCATGATGGCGGCCGCGCAAAGCTTCATCTCGGGTGCGATCTCCAAGACGATCAACATGCCCAATGACGCGACCATTGAGGATTGCCAGAAGGCTTATGAGCTCAGCTGGTCGCTGGGGGTGAAGGCCAACGCGCTTTACCGTGACGGTTCCAAACTGTCGCAGCCGCTGGCCGCCGCATTGGTCGAAGATGATGACGAGGCTGCCGAGGTTCTGGAGACAGGCTCAGTCCAGGAAAAGGCCGCCGTGCTGGCTGAGAAGGTCATCGAGAAGGTGGTGGTCAAGGAAATCGTCCGCTCGCACCGGGAAAAGATGCCTCAGCGCCGGAAGGGCTATACCCAGAAAGCGATCGTGGGTGGTCACAAGGTCTATCTGCGGACGGGTGAATATTCCGACGGCAATCTCGGCGAGATCTTCATCGACATGCACAAGGAAGGCGCAGGCTTCCGGGCGATGATGAATAACTTTGCCATCGCCGTGTCGGTGGGCCTGCAATATGGTGTGCCGCTGGAGGAGTTCGTCGATGCGTTCACCTTCACCAAGTTCGAACCGGCGGGCATGGTGCAGGGCAATGACAGCATCAAGAACGCGACCTCGATACTCGACTATGTGTTCCGCGAACTGGCGGTCAGCTATCTGGATCGAACGGACCTGGCCCATGTGAAGCCCGAAGGCGCGACCTTCGACGATATTGGCCGGGGTGAAGAGGAAGGCGTCTCCAATATCGCGGAGATCTCTGAAAGCGCTGCGTCCAAGTCGCTGGCCGTGCTGAAGCAGATCAGCTCCTCCGGCTATCTGCGCAAGCGTCTGCCGGAAGACCTGATGGTGTTGCAGAGCGGGGTTGAGGCCGGATCGCCCGAGGCGGTTGTGACCAAAACCACCACCGTGGCCCAAACCGCTGTGACCGCGGCGACCACCACCACGATGGACGCCCGCACCAAGGCCAAGATGCAAGGCTATGAGGGCGACCCCTGCGGCGAATGCGGCAACTATACTTTGGTGCGCAACGGCACCTGCATGAAATGCAACACCTGCGGGGCGACCTCGGGTTGTAGCTAAGAGATGGCGCCGGGTATGGCGCTAAGGGGGATCGGGCTTCGGCCCGCCCCCGACGACACAGGGTGGGGCGGAAGACATGCCTCCTTCCCACTCTCTCACGGGGCGGGTGCGCTCGCCCCAGACGCGGCTCAGAGAACAGGCATAAAAATCTAGCGAGCAGTCAACGATACCAACTCTGAGAAGCGAACCTGACGGGGGGCCACGGGCCCCCCTCTTTTTTAGGGGGCGAGCGACGCTTTCTGTGCGCACGCACCGCGCTTAGATCACCTGCCAACCAGTCACGATCTGCCAGTTCGTGCGATTGAAGCTGTACCGGCATCCGCCTCCAGCCCCAGGTTGGTCATGGGACCGGCTTATTGGCGCACCCAGCAGATGACACAGCAGCAAACACCCCACGCCGCCATGGGACACGATCAGAGTATCTCCGGTAACTGCGCTGTCTGTTACATCACGGACAGCTCCGACGATCCGCGTTTGTGCGTCTATCGCACGCTCCCATCTGCAGACGGATTGATCGGGCGTTGCAAAGAAGGCATCTGCCGTTGCCTCAAATTCGGCTTTGGGCAGATATCCCGTGCGGAGCGGTCATTTTCCCCCAAGCCGACGCGCGTTTCAAACTCGACCCCAAGTGCCGCAGCGTGGATGCTTGCACCGTCTACCGCCTTGCGCTCCGTGCTACAATATATCGATCTTATATCATGGCCTTGCAGGGCTTTGTTGAAGTCACAATGGCGCGCCTGTCCGCGTGATGACAGACCCCAGTCAGGCACCGGGATCTTTGGGTCGATGATCGCATCGGCATGGGTCAGAAAGATAACCCGCGCCACCGTGTCTATCCCGACAGGTGGATCGTGAACGCGTCCCGCAGGGCCAAATCCAGAACCGGATCGAAGGCCGCCGCAGACGGGGCAGACAGGATGTCGATCTTGCGTTGTCGCGCCTTTTCGACAAGGTCCGGCTTGTCATTCTCGGCCCATTCCTTGGGCGAGGTGCGGTCCCCGAATGTGGGATAGACGTGATCTGTTTGCATCCGGCTGAGCGTTGCACCCGTGCCCAGATAATGGCCGGACCCGCCCAGACAGACTTCGGCAATCTGATCGACGGCGAGCGTGTCGTCATTGACTTCGATCCCACGCACACAGCGCAGGGCCTGTCCGATCAGATCATCGCCAAGGATAAGCGATTCATGGCAGAAGCCCAGCAAAGAGGCATGCATCCCCGCCGCTTCATATACCATGTTCAGCCCCGACAGCCCCGCCATCACGTTGGAGCACATTGATTCCCACCCGGCCTGCATATCGGGCAGCTTGCTGTCGGCAATGCCCGCCGCCGCGCCGCCAGGCAGGCCATAGAATTTATGCATCTGCGCGCAGCCCGAAGTCAGCAGCGCCTGTTCGCCAGACCCGCCCGTCATCGCGCCCGAGCGCAGGTCCAGTCCAAAGGGCCATGTGCCAAACACCGCCGGAGCGCCTGGCTGGATTGCGTCCACGTAAACCAGACCGGCCAGACATTCGGCTACGGCCTGCACGATCGCGCCTGCCACGGTCGATGGCGCTGTCGCTCCGGCCATACCAGCCGACAGCAGCAAAACAGGCATGCCTGCGCGTATACAGGCCTCCATCACTTCGCAGCTTTCGGTTGCGAATTTCATAGGCGGCACGACGAAACAATTGGAATTGCTTATGAAAGGCCGTTCGCGCCAGGCCGCTTCGCCACCCGCGATCTGATGCAGCATCTCGACCGCGGGGGCCACATGGGACGGGTCCGAAAAAGAGGTGCCAATATGCTTCGTCGTGCCGGAGCAACAGGCATAGATCGTGTTCAGATCCATTTCGCGGTTATCAAGAATGTCGCGCGGCACCATCGGGCGTTGCAGGAAATGGATATTGTCGAGCACGTCGCAGATCTTGGCCGCGTCATGCAGGTCTTGCAGAGTGGAATCGCGATAGGTCTTGCCGTCGGGTTCGACCATATGCACGGCTGCGCCCGCCGTGCCGTAATGCACGCGCGCGTCCGAGAGTTCGAGATCATGCCGCCCATCGCGGCTGTTTAGGGTGACGGATCGGTTGGCGCGTGCCAGCACGTCTTCAACCAAGGCGCCGGGAAAGCGCAGGCGTCCATCATCGCCCAGTTCAACGCCCTTGGCCGTCATCGCGTCGATGCCGCTTTGCGGTGCATCAGCCAGCCCGATCCGCGCCAGTGCATCCAGCGCGGCGGCATGGATCTTTTGCATATCGGCATCTGAGAGCGGACGGAATTGGCCGCCTGTCATGCCCGGGCGGATCGGGCGCATGTGATCAGGCAGGGCGGTGGCACGGGCGGCCCGGCGGGCAGCGCGGCCTCCGGAGCGGGTGGAAAGCGGTTTGTTCATGGTAGGACAGGCTCAGATAGGGATCAGGATTTGCGACGCGGTCTGTGTGTTTTGTGGCCTGCCACGCGCCGCACGGCCCCTTACCGCACCGATGGTGCGGATCACAAGCGACAGCTTACAGCTGCGGTCCTGCATGGGCTCCTCCCGAGCATTGCTTCTTTAGATTGCGTGTAAAAACGCGACATTGCTTTTCCGTTTGCGACCGTCGGCGTGGCAATGCGCAGCGCCGATTTCAAGCCCTACATGGCAGGTATGACTCGCGCCCAGGTAGAAGAATGGCAGGCTCTTGCCTGCTTTTTTCAACGGTTTGGCGGAGCGTTGCCGGCTTGCCAGGGCCTGCGTTGCAGCCTGAGGTTGGGCACACTTAGGTCAGGTGACGCGTCGGGCCGACAGGTATCGGCCCGCGCTCAAGACCAAAAGGAGACGACTTATGCGCAGATTTGCACTTGCCTCGACCCTGCTTGTGACAGCGGCGAGCCCGAGTTTTGCGGGGGATTGGACCGGGGCCTATCTTGGCGGCCAGATCGGGCGACTTGATGGAAAACTTGATGACGAGTCTCTGAAAGGCGGCANCTATGGTGTGCATGCCGGGTATAATCACCAGATGGGCAGCGTCGTTCTGGGCGGNGAAATTGANTACGATTTTTCGGATGCCAAGCTCGATACAGGTGAAAAGCTTGATGGTATCGGGCGTTTGAAAGGCAAGCTGGGGTATGATTTCGGGCCATGGATGGCCTATGCCACAGCGGGCGTGGCTTATGCACAGGTTGGCGGTCTGAACGATACCGGCACGGTTTACGGGCTGGGCGTGTCCTATATGGCGATCCCGGAATGGATCATTTCCGGAGAGGTTTTGCAGCATGATTTCAAAAGCTTCGGTGGGGCCGGTTTGTCGGATATAGACGGCCCCCAGCTTACCTTGCGGGCGTCCTACAAGTTCTGACCCTGATGCAAAGCTGGCCGGGCCTCTTCAGGTCCGGCCAGTCCCATGATCACGCCGCAAGCGTGGCGGCCGTGTCGCACAACGTCTCGAGCGCAGTGGCAAATGCGTCATCCGCGACTGTCATCGCCACACGCACATGGCCCGCCGCCGCCTTGCCAAAGCTTTCGCCCGGCATCACCGCGATCTTATGTGTGTCCAGCAGGTGATTGGCGAAATCCTCGCCGCTCATCCCCGTGGCGCGCAGGTCGAGCATGACATACATCGCCCCGCCCGATGGGATCATGGTCACGATGTTCTGGCTTTCGATAATGCGGCGCGCGATGTCGCGGCGACGTCGGAAGGGGGTGGAGATTTCCGCCTCGAGGCTCTCGCCCTGTGCCAAAGCAAAGACAGCCGCATCCTGAATATAGCCGGGCACGCCATAGGTGGTGTTCGTGGCCAAATGCACCATGTTGTCGATCGCCTCGGCCGGACCGACGACCCAGCCGCAGCGAGACCCGGTCATCGCGTGGCTCTTCGACATTGAGCCCACGACCAGCGTGCGCTCTGCCATATCGGGCAGAGTGCGCGGAGAGATATGCGCCCCGTCCCAAACCTGCGTGTCATAAACCTCGTCCGAGATCAGCCACAAATCTTTGTCGCGGCAGACCTGCGCGATGCCGTCAAGCGTGTCGCGGGTATAAAGCGCGCCGGTGGGGTTGTTGGGGCTGTTGATCAACATCGACCTGGCGCCATCGGCGGCCCGCGCCAGATCGGCGGCGCGGGGTTGAAACCCATCTTCGGGATAGGCCTGCACGGGCACTGGCACACCGCCCAGCGCCCGGATGGTGCCGGGATAGGTCGTGTAATGCGGATCGATGAAAACGGCCCTGTCGTCCACATCCAAAGCCGCATGGTGGCTGGCAAAGAGCGCCGATTGCCCGCCGGGCGTGATCAGCACATTGTCGCGGCTGGTGGGCTGTCCGGTCCTCTCGGTCACGCGTGCGGCCACCGCATCGCGCAGGCTGTCGGTGCCGGACATCAGCGCATAACCAGTGTGGCCCCCCATGGCCGAGGCGTGCATCGCCTCGAGGATCGAGGGGTGGGTGGAGATGTCCT
>JABSSB010000099.1 GCA_013214715.1 Paracoccaceae bacterium
CGATCTGGTCGCGCACCGTTTCTATTCCATCCTGTTTTCAAAGCACCCAGACACAAAGCCGTTGTTCAAATCCGACATGCAGGGGCAAAGGCAAAAGCTGGTCGAAACGCTCAGTTTCATAGTGGATCAGCTGGAAGACACCGACATCCTGCTGCCCGCGGCGCGCGATCTGGCGAAACGCCATTTCGCCTATGGTGTCATGGCCGAAGACTATGACGCGGTTGGTGCAACGCTGATTGAAACTTTTGAAACGATTTTGGGCTCGCAACTCACCAACGATATGAAGCAGGCTTGGTTGGAAACCTATTCAGCGCTTTGCACGGAAATGTTCGCGGCGGCCTATCCAGGAACACATACAGAGTAAGCGAGGCAGTTGCTCGCGGGTCCCTAGCCTGGTGGAATTTGCCGTAAATGTACTAAAACGCGAGACGGTGGCCGCGTTGCCTTTGGTGAAAGCCTGTTTGCAAAACCTGCAAACATTGGGCAAACATTTAACCATTGGCATTTATGGCTGCCCGCAGCGAAAATGGACGAGTAAATGAAAATTCTTTTGGCTGACGACCATGATCTGGTGCGCGACACGCTGGCGGCGTTCCTTGAACGCGAACCCGACATGCAGGTCATTACCGTTGAAACGCTGGACGCAGCCTGTGAAGAAGCCCGAAAAACACTTTTTGATCTGATCTTGCTGGATTACAACATGCCCGGCATGGACGGCCTCAAAGGGCTCGATCTCGCGCGGGAGGCTGGCGACGACCGTCCCGTGGCTATCATGTCCGGCACCGCGCCCAGAGCCATTGCCCAAGAGGCGCTGGACGCCGGCGCAGTTGGGTTCTTGCCAAAAACCATGGCCGCGAAATCATTAGTCAATGCCGTACGGTTCATGGCGATGGGTGAGACTTTCGTGCCAGTAGATTTCATGACCGCCGATGAGACAGAGGCGCAAAATCCGCTTGTCCAGAAACTCAGCCCGCGTGAGCTTGAGGTTTTGAACGGACTGACTCGAGGCATGTCAAACAAGGAAATCGCGCGGGAGCTTGAGCTTCAGGAAGTCACCATCAAGCTTCATGTCAAAACACTTTGCCGGAAGCTGGACGCGAAGAACCGCACGCATGCTGCCATGATTGCGAAGGAATCAGGCGTTTTTTGATTTTGGCATTTGGGTCGCTTCTGCCATCAATTCGCTGCACCAAAGCTTGACCTGATCCATAGGCCGGGGTCTCATCCTTCCAGGTGGGAGGAGCGGACCGCCACATGCCTGAGGCTGACATTATCATCATCAACGGGGCCGTCCTGACGATGGACCACACCCGATTGCGCGCCGAGGCCGTGGCGCTGCGCTCGGGTCGTATTTTGGCGGTGGGCGATCGCGCAACGATCTCAGAACTGGGCACACCTCGCACGCGGATTGTCGATGCCAAAGGCGGGTCGGTTCTGCCGGGGTTTGTGGAAAGTCATCTGCATCTTTTCGTTGGTGGTGCCGAACTTGGGCGTGTTTTGCTGAACGACCGCACGACACTTGGTCAGGCTTCGGCCAAGCTGCGCAGCTATGCAGCCACGCATATGGACGAGCCCGCCATCGTCGGCGTTGCAAACGGATACCGGCTTTTTGCAGACACTGTCCCGCGCCTTGCTTTGGACCGCATCATACCGGATCGACCTCTTGCATTGATCTCGGACGATCATCACACGGTGTGGGCCAACACCATTGCGTTGCAAAAATGCGAACTGTTGCATGGCCGCGACCTTCCGAGTGGCCATGAAGTCGTGATGGGCAATGATGGTCTGGCCAATGGCACATTGCTTGAACCCGAAGCGTTTGGCCCCGTTCTGCATCTGGCCGGGATGGGCCGGGTCTTTCTGGGCATGGAAACCGGGCGCGACCCCGCGCCTACGCCCAGCCCGCAAGACCGGGCACAGGATCTTGTCTTCCTCAGGTGCGGGCTGTCGCATCTTGTCGCGCAAGGCATCACGTCCATCGTCAATATGGATGGCAACCGCTACACGCTGGACTTGCTCGAAGAATTGCGTGCGGCAGACGAGCTCAATGCCCGTGTGCGTGTGCCATTCCATTTCCTGCCGGACATGACCGAGGCCGATCTGGATGTGGCCGCTGAAATGGACCAGCGCTGGAAAGGCGATTGGTTGAATTCCGGCTTTGTAAAAATGTTCATGGATGGTGTTGTGGAAAGCAACACCGCCTTCATGAAACAGGATTACCCGGGCCGCCCCGGTTGGCGTGGGAGCGGTCGGTTCAGTGCCGAGCGGTTCCGCGATCTCGCCACGCGGATCGACGCGATGGGTCTTCAGATGGCCGTCCACGCCATTGGCGACGCTGCTGTGGCACGGGTGCTGAACGGATATGAGGCGGCGATCCGGACCAATGGCGCACGGGATTTGCGCCACCGCATCGAACATATTGAGCTGGCTGATCCCGACGATTTGCCACGCATCGGTGCCCTTGGTCTGATCGCGTCAATGCAACCGCTGCATGCGCCAGAGAACGGTCCCAAAGCGGACAATCCTGCCTTGCTTGCCATTCCGCAAGACCGATGGCCGCAAGCCTTCCCGATGCGCCGGTTGCGGAAGCTGGGCACGCATATGGCGCTGGCTTCGGATTGGCCCGTTGTGACCGCGTCGGTTTTGGACGGCATTCACGGCGCTGTCACGTCCGAGCCTTGGCGCGACGGCCATCCAAAACGTCGCCTGTCCCTGCATGATGCCATTCATGGCTATACGCTGGGTGGCGCTTATGCTGAGCATAGCGAAACCACCAAAGGGTCACTGTCGCCCGGAAAATTCGCTGATGTCGTGATCCTCGACCGTGATATTGAGGCCGTCGCGCCGCAAGAGATAAAGAGCATGGCAATCCGCGCCACGATCTGCGGCGGGCGATTCACCTTTGATCGCCTCAGCTAGCCTGACGCAAAAACTCCATTACAGCTTGGCGCACCGATTGCGCTCCGCTGACCCGTGCCGCATCAATTTCGGCTCTCAATGCGCCTAGATCGGTGCGCAAGAGAAGACTTTTGACCGGCCCGATCGAAGCTGGTCGCATCGAAAGTGCCCGCAAACCCATCGCCGCGAAACAGACTGCCTCAACAGGACGGCCAGCGTCCTCACCACAAAAACTAACAGGCGTGTTGGAAGCTTCGCATCGACGCACAACCTGTTCGATAAGCGAGAGGAAACTGACATTCAAAGTGTCGTAGCGGCGGCGCACACGTTCGTTCTCGCGATCTGCGGCAAAGAAGAATTGCTTGAGGTCATTGCCACCGATCGAAATGAAATCAACCTCGTCAAAAAATGCCTGCGGCGCAAAAGCCAGAGACGGGGTCTCGAGCATCGCCCCCACCCGCAACTTCCGGGGCAGCACATGGCCCAGCTTTTCCTCGCTGGCGATGGTGCGCGCCACTTCTGCGCGAGCCCAGCGATACTCCTCAAGCTGGGCAATAAAGGGAAACATGATGGTCAGCGATCGACCGGCCGCTCCGCGGATCAGGGCTTGAAGCTGCATCCGCATCACGCCTGGCTTGTCCAATCCAACGCGGATCGCGCGCCAGCCCAACGCCGGGTTCGGCTCATCATTGGGTTTCATATAGGGCAGAACCTTGTCGGACCCGATATCCAGTGTTCTGAACACGACCGGCTTGCCACCCGCGGCGTCAAGCACCCGTCCATAGAGAGCCGAAAGCTCCGACCGTTTGGGCATCTGGTTTCGGATCAGGAATTGCAATTCGGTCCGGAACAGGCCCACCCCTTCGGCCCCGGACCCGTCAAGAGATGGCAAATCTGCCATCAGCCCCGCGTTCATATGCAGAGCGATGCGCTGCGCGTCGCGGGTTTCAGCCGGGCTGTGTCTGATGGAGGCATAGCGTTGCTGCGCCTTGGCCTGCATAGCGATCTTGTCGCGGAAAGACTTTGCCACCGTCTCATCAGGGCGCAAATGCACAATCCCCTGATCGCCGTCCACCATGACGTAATCGCCATTCAGCGCCTCGGTCGTGATCCGCCCGGCATGGATCACCAGAGGAATGGCCAGCGCGCGCGCCACAATTGCTGCATGAGACCCGACAGAGCCCTCCTCAAGCACGATCCCCTTCAGTGCCCGCCCATAATCCAGCAGCTCTGCCGGGCCGATATTGCGAGCGATCAGGATTGGATCCGCAGGCATCTCGGCCCCGGTATTCTTGCCCTGCCCGGTCAGGATACGCAGGAGACGGTTGGACAGGTCATCCAGATCGGCAAGCCTTTCGCGCAGGTAAGGGTCAGTCACCTGATCCATCCGCGAGCGGGCAAGGGATTGTTCCTTCTCTACCGCCGCCTCAGCCGACAAACCCCGGCTGATATCTTCATCCATGCGCCGTCGCCAGCCTTTGGAATTGGCGAACATGCGATAGGCTTCAAGAACTTCCAACTGTTCCTTGTCCTCAGACTGTTCCAGCATCTTGTCGACGCCCACGCGCAGCTCTTCCACGGCGGCTGTCAAACGGTCGAGTTCGCGATGCGGGTCATCGGCCACCGGATTCGTGACAACCACCCGAGGCTCATGCAGCCACACATGGCCTTCGGCAGTGCCTTCCTGTCCGGTTGTGCCTCGGATCATCACCGGCTGCACATGCCGCGCCATCAGCGCATCGCCCTCGCCGACAAATGCGCCCAGTTCTGTCATTTCGGCGATGACCATCGCTACGACTTCCAGAGCGTATTCCTCATCTGCCGAATAGCTGCGCGCATCGCGGCTTTGCACGACCAGAACGCCCAGGACCTCCCCCAGTCGCTGTACGGGGATGCCGAGGAAGGAGGAGTAAATCTCCTCGCCTGTTTCTGGCATATATCGGAAGCCCTTGGCTGATGGGGCATCAGCCGTATTGACGATCTTGCGCCGCGCGGCCACACGGCCAACAAGCCCTTCGCCCAGTTTCATCCGGGTCTGATGCACAGCTTCTGGGTTCAGACCTTCGGTGGCGCAAAGTTCAAGCGTCTCGGCATCGCGAAACAAGTAGACCGAGCACACCTCAGTCTCCATGCTTTCAGCGATCAGTCGCGTGATCTGGTTCAGCCGCTGCTGGCCCGCCGCCTGACTGGCCATGACATCCCGCAACCTCCCCAGAAGCTTGCGGCTTTCTGTTTCCAGCCGTTGTTCGGCCATGGGCTGCCCTCCCCTCAAGAGCGCCCTAAACTTCTGCGTGTTCAGGCGACCTTGTCCAGTTCAAATGCATCATGCAGGGCCTGAACCGCAAGTTCCATGTATTTCCGATCAATCAGCACTGAAATCTTGATCTCGGACGTGGTGATGACCTTGATGTTGATGCCTTCATCCGACAGCACCCTGAACATCTTGGCCGCAACCCCGGATTGAGAGCGCATCCCAATCCCGACAACGGACACTTTGGCCACGCCGGGATCAACCACCAGTTCGGCAAAGTTCAGCCCGCCATCACCCTTGATCGCGCCAAGAGCGTTTTCGGCCCGTGCCACCTGATCCTGCGGGCAGGAAAAGGTCATGTCCGTGCGCCCATCTTCCGAGATATTCTGCACGATCATGTCCACATTCACCCCGGCATCCGACAAGGTGGTAAAGATCTTGGCCGCAATGCCGGGACGGTCAGCGACCGACATGACTGTGACTTTGGATTCGTCACGCGAATAGGCCACACCGGCCACAACATTGGATTCCATGATTTCCTCCTCATCGCAGACCAGCGTTCCGGCCGCATCGGATTGTTCCTCAAAACTCGACAGCACGCGCAGCTTCACCTTATAGCGCATCGCCAATTCGACCGAGCGGGTCTGCAAAACCTTGGCGCCAAGGCTGGCCAGTTCGAGCATTTCTTCAAAAGAGATCTTGTCGAGCTTACGCGCCTTTTCGCAGATACGCGGATCGGTGGTATAGACCCCGTCGACATCCGTATAGATATCGCAGCGCTCGGCATCGAATGCCGCGGCAAAGGCCACAGCCGTCGTGTCCGACCCGCCCCGGCCCAGCGTGGTGATGCGGCCTTCGGGGCTGATGCCCTGAAAGCCTGCCACCACAGCAACCTTCATGCCTTCGCCGAATTTGGCCGTGATGTTGTCGGTTGGGATCTCTTCGATCCGGGCGGCAGAATGGGCACCATTGGTTTTCACCGGCACCTGCCAGCCCTGCCAGCTGCGGGCCGGAACATCCATTTCCTGCAAGGTCAGCGCCATCAGCCCGGCAGTGACATTTTCACCCGAGGACACGACCGCATCATATTCGCGCGCATCGGACAGGGGCGATGTCTCATTCACCCAACCCACAAGCTCATTCGTTTTGCCCGACATGGCCGACACGATCACGATCACATCATAGCCTTTGGCCACTTCGACCCCGACGCGTTTCGCCGCACGCCGAATGCGATCAAGGTTGGCCACCGAAGTGCCACCGAATTTCATGACGAGAACGGGCATGATCTGTCCTTAGGTCTTGGTCCGGGCGGGGTGTAAGGCTTTGACGCCCAGCGCGCAAGTCGCAGTCGACCTGAGGGTGTCAGATACAGGTATTCCCAAATTTCAGATAAATTTACGAAGAATTAAGTTTCATGTGTGATCACCAACACAGAAGAGAGAATTTGGTTCGAATTAGTTTGGATAACAGGGGGCTCGGCACGCGAATCCACAATGGGGCAGCCGGGAAAGTTTAATGAAAGACACATCTATGATCCGTCGCGCCAATATGCGCTATACATTTGAAGATCCTGAAGAGTTTCTAGAACGTGCACCCAGTAACATGCAGGCTGCGCATTGGCTGGACATGCGTCAGAAGGCGGCTTTGGACGCTCTGTCCGCCCGCCGGTATGATGAGCAGGCCGCACCGCTCCTCGCGCTGGCAATCCTCGGCCTTGCGGCAATGATTCTTGGTATGTTCGTCGTGGTTATCTGACGGGGCTTTTGGCGCATCATAAAGGATGCGCCTGACCATCCCATGTTTCGAAACAACCTGTGCTGTCTATCGACAAAGTCCTGAAGCGTTCGACAAGGCCTATTGCAGCCTCTTGCGGCGAAATCTCAGCTGACGCGCCCCCCATATCGGTACGAACCCAACCGGGATGGTAAATGCCGACGGCAATACCCTCGGGGCGTAAATCCGTCGCGAGATTGCGGCCCAGATTGATCGCAGCCGCCTTTGTCGCGCGATACACATAAGACCCGCCTGGTGCTCGGGCCTGCGATCCCATCTGAGAGGCGATAATCGCGACCTTCCCAGCGTCCGATCGACGCAACGCGGGCAACAGGACCCGGATCGTTTCGGCCACGCCGACCACGTTCACGGCAAAACTATCGTGCCAGATCGTGGGTGTCAGATCGTCAAAGCCAAGGCCGCGATCTTCAAAGACGCCCGCATTGCAGACCAGCAGATCCAACGACCGGTCAGCAAAAACATCGCCCAAAGCATTCACGCTTTCTGGATCGGTGACATCCAAGGATAGACCGACACTGCCATCTCTTGATGTGCCCTGCGCACTCAGGCCCAAATCGGCATATCGTTGGATAATCGCTGCACCAATGCCGCGCGTGCCACCAGTGATCAGAATACTCATGTCAGTTTGTCTTTCGATTGCTCGCAAACGGTAGCGGCACCACCGGCACACCGTCTTCGATCAAAGCCTTGGCATCTTCCGGACGGGCTTCACCGCGAATCGCGCGTTCCGGCGTATCGCCGTCATGCATGGCACGGGCTTCGCGTACGAAATTCTTGCCGACATCCTCGGTATTGGCTTCGATATGTGCCTTCATCTCTGCCATGGCTCGTTCCGCTTCTGACCCCGGCGCCGTCAACGGACCTGGAGCGGGCGCTTCGGCAGCGCTGCGCGCCGGCCGAACACGCGGCGCCATGACCGCTTTTTCCACCTTGCTGCTGCCACAGACGGCGCAGGTCACCATGCCGTCGGCAGCGAGCTTTTCAAAAGCCGAAGCCGACTGAAACCAGCTGTCAAAGTCGTGGCCTTTGTCGCATCTGAGAGCGTATTGGATCATCGTGTCATCATGTGTCTGTCGATGAACTAGATGTATCGATCCTGCGAAAGGATTCAAGCCGGGGTCAGCCCCTACCGGTTCAGCGATTTGCGATCAAATTTGCGCAACAGCAACGCCAGACCAGGCACTTCGACCTTTGAGGCCGCTTTGCGCGGGGTCAGCCATTTACGGCGGCGCTGGCCCTTTTCAGGGAAATCATCGGCCAGTTCAGTTACTTCAATCGCGTGAACCGTGACGATGCACGGAATGCTTTGGCTTTCATCGATTACTTTGAGGTAAAAGAACCGTCCGATTTCGCGTGGATGGACCCGCCCTTTCACGCCAGCTTCTTCCCAGGCTTCGATTGCGGCGGTCTGGGACGCCTTCTTACCTGGCATGGGCCAACCTTTGGGCAACAGCCATTGGCCGGTGCCGCGCGTTGTGATCATCAAGACCTCAAGCTGATCATCTTCAATGCGATAGCAGATCGCTGCGTTTTGTTCGCGCGTTCGGCCTCTTGCCTGGGCCTCCAGTTTTTTTGCGTCTTGTCGCGACAGCATTTGCTCTTTCTCCTGTCCGGCTGTTTCCCAGCCGTGTTGGCACCCCACTCCTCTGGGATAACCTTTGTCTATACAAAGTATCGGCAATCACGGGGATTGAAAACCCCGCAGCCCATCATCGCGATGGATGCATGCGGCTGAGCAGAGCCGCTTCAAGCTCTACCACAGGCAAACCAGTATCCGCCGCCAAACGTCGTAAACCGAAATGAACCTGTGACACGATATCGTAATGGCGCGTGTACAAAAGGTTGACCCCCGCACCCGCCGCAGCCCCCAGAACAGGCACAACCTGAAGCGCAGCTTTCTTGCCCATTGCAACGGCAAGGCGCGGGGCAACCACCTGCACCATCCGAAACAGGGTTTCTCCACTCGCCGCAAGACGCACAGACAAAAACCCCGCATCGGCCCCGTCATCAGAGGTCAGCGGCCCGGAATCCGCAAAAACGCGCAGCGAGTCAAAGGCCGCATTGTCGGCCCGCGGATCAAACCCATGCGCGGCGCCAACCTGTTGAATGCGGCGCAAAAGCAGCGTCACCGTAGCCGGGATTTCCGCGGCGGTCGCAGTCACCCCGCCCACGCCACCCAAGGCGCCCAAACCGGCGGTCAGCCCAGTTTCTGCCCAGCGCGGTTGTGGCGGCAGCCTATGGGACTGACGCGCCACCCGCGCTGCCATCCACAAGGCACGCTCACTGCTTTTGTTCAGCCCCTCGCGCAAGGACGCTGGTAAACGGTCCAACAGCGTTTCAGCCTGAAGGCCAAGCCGCGACAGCATTTCGACCCCTGACGTTTGACTTTGACGATAGAGCGTGGCCAGTCGGTCAAGCTCTGCCTCCGGGTCCGGCGGAAGCGGGCATGTCACGGGGCTGTCAAAGTCAGGTATGGCGCGCATCTGTCTTAGATCGGCATGTCTCGCGTCAGTTTCAACCTGCTGCGCAGCTTTCGACCACTCCGGTCACGCCATCCCAGGCACCGGCTTGCAGCGCAAGGCCCAGCACGCGGTCGGGATTGGTCGGGGGCGGCAGGATCAGGCCCCTTAGTCCCTCAAACCCGAAACGGCTGTAATAAGGTGCATCTCCAACCAAAAGCACACGCGCCCAACCAAGCCTGCGGGCCATGTCCAGACTGTCACGGATCAGTGCCGCGCCAAGCCCTTCGCCTTGATGGATCGGATGCACCGCAACCGGCCCAAGCAGCAGCACCGCTGCCCCGGACACTTGCACCGGCCAATAGCGGATCGCCCCCGCGATTGCAGCGTCTTCATTAATGGCGACAAGGTTCAGTGCGGCCACAGGGTCCCCACCATCGCGCAGCCTGTAAGACGACAATGCTTCACGGCCCGGCGCGAAACACAGGTCGTAAAGCGCCTCGACCTCCCACCAATCTTCGGCTGTTTCCTGGCGCAGCTGCACGATCCGGCCTGTCTTTTGTCGTTTTTTCGTGGAAATCGCCCTAGCACGGCCCTAGGCCATGAGCAAACAAGACGGAGAGACCCATGTTCTATCGCCCCGAGAATGGCCACGGCCTGCCCCACAACCCGTTCAACGCCATTATCTCGCCCCGCCCAATTGGCTGGATTTCGACCCTTGACCACGACGGCGTGCTGAACCTGGCGCCCTACTCGTTTTTCAATGCCGTGGCCTATGTGCCGCCTCAGGTGATGTTCGCCTCGACCTCGGCCAAACCGGATC